>DATILR010000426.1:0-13096 GCA_035476275.1 Binatus sp. (SeqCode)
GAGCCCCGTCGAGCGGTCGGACGGCCACGCGACCGTCCTGCTCGACAACTTCCGCTCCCTCAAGTTCGAGTACCTGATGAACGACGGTGCCGACACCGAATGGCACCCGGAGTGGAACGGCCTCGAGGACGAGATGCTCCCTGCCGCCGTCCGGGTGCTGGTCGACGGCTTGCCCGGCCTCGAGGTGAACACCTGGGGTCAGGAGATCCCCCTCATGGCGACTACCTTCGGGGACAACTCGGGCGAGGTGGGCGAGGAGGACCTCCCCGAGCCGGGCGACGAAGACCCCGACGAGCCCGACGACCCCGACAGCTGATGGCACCCAGGGCGCTCATGCAGTCATTGCTGCGGCGAAACTCCCGCGCCGTCACCCGAGGCGCCGGGGTGGATCGCCCGCGTCAGCGCGGGATCGCGCTCCTGCTCGTCGTCTGGGTGTTCATGATCCTCGGGGTGCTCGCCCTCGACTTCGCGCAGTACATGCGCGACGACGCGATGGCCGCGGTGAACCTCGCCGAGGAGACGCGCGGCTACTACCTGGCGCTCGCCGGCATGAACCGCTCGCTGTTCGATGCCCAGCAGGCCTTCGAGCACGCAAACCCCGGATCGGCAGCCGCCGCCACGCCCGGCCACGTGGATGACGACGACGAGGGCGAGGGCCCCGTGCCCCCCGACGGCCAGTGGCACGAGGGAACGTTCGCCGGCGGGGGATACGCCGTTCGCGTCACCGACGAGGGGGGGCGTATCTCGCTCAACAAATCCGACCCGGCGCTCCTCACCCGGATCGTCAACTACATCGTCCAGGGCGGCAACATGACCGCCGGCCTCGACCGGCGGGGGAGCGAGCAGGTGGCGACCATCGTCGATTCGATCGTCGACTGGCGCGACCCCGATCATCTCCCCGGGCTGCACGGAGCGGAGAGTGACTTCTACATGAAGCGGCAGCCGCCCTACCGCGCCAAGGACAGCTGGTTCGACTCCCCGGACGAGCTGCTGCGCGTGCGCGGCATCACTCCCGACGTCTACTACGGCTCTCCCGACGACGGTGTTCCCGGTCTGCGCGACGTGGTGTCCGTGTTCAACCACGAGCCGACGATCAATCCGCTCACTGCGCCCCCTGCCGTGCTCCAGGTCCTGCTCGGTCTCGATGCGGCGGCGGCGGCCGACCTGGTCGCCAGCCGGGACACCGAGGGACCCGGCTTCCTGCCGCGCATCCAGGCGCAGCTCATGGCCGTCGACCCGCATCTGGCCTCGCTCATCACGGCCGAGAAGCACGAGGCGCAGGTCATCTACATCGAGGCGCGCGCCGACACGCATACGACCCGTAACCAGTCGCGCGTGGCATGCGTGAGCGACGTCGGTTCGCAGGCGAGCGAGGGGATCCGCATCCTGCGCTGGTTCGACCGCGCGCCCTGGGTGGCGCCGCTGCCCGGTAGCGGGGAGGCGGGGACGGGGGGGGACGGATGACCATCGGGGAGCTGTCCCAGCGCCTCCGACGCGCCGACGTCCTGGACGGTCTCGGGATCTACGTCGGCACGCACGAGGTGGCGCTCGCCCACGTCGCCAAACGCTTCTTCCGCGTCGCGCTGCGCAACGCGGCGACCTTTCCCCTGCCCACCGTCGACCGCACGGCCGAGCGCCGGCAGGCCCTGGCGCAGGCCGTGACGACCTTCGCGCGTGAACATCGCGTCGACACGCGCCGCACCTATCTCTGCGTGCCGCGCGCCGCGGCCGCCTTCAACCGCGTGATCCTTCCCGCGGCAGCGAAGGAGAACCTCGCCCAGGTCCTCGACTACGAGCTGGAGCGACTCGTGCCGCTGCCGCGCGACCAGGTCTACTTCGATTTCTCCGTGCGCGATATCGGCGAGGACCGGCTCGAGGTGCTGCTCATGTGCATCCCGCGCGAGGTCGTGCGGAGCTATCTCGAGGCGCTCGAGGATGCCTTCGTCCGTCCGCGCGGCATCATCCTGGCGTCGACCGCTATCGCCGACTACCTCGCCTTCTGCCGGGGCGACACGGTCGCGCCGATCGCCCTCATCCTAGGGGGGGCGGACGGGGTGGAGCTCGCCCTTCTCCGGGGTGGTCGGCTGGTCGCGAGCCAGCTCCTCCCGCCCAACCGAGGGGCGGTGCCGGCGGAGCTTTCCCGCTCGCTGGCGCGCCAGCTGGCCGACGGGCTGGTATCGCCCGACGACGTCCAGCTCTACCGGTGGGAGTTCTCGAACGGGTCGGGGCCCGTGCTGCCGGCGCTCGGCGAAGGCGATCTCGTCGGGCTGGCGGCCGGCCGGCTCGAAGCGCCGCCCGCGCTCTTCGAGACACCGGAGCCGGCCCTCCTGCCGGCGGTCGGCGCGGCCCTCGGCGCCGTGCGCGAGGGCACGGTGCCGGTGAACCTGCTGCCCGCTGAGGGCCGGCGGGGCTACGAGGAGGGGCTCTCGCTCACCACCGTGGTGCTGGTCGCGCTCGCGGGCGTGCTCCTCCTCCTCTGGGGCGGCAGCGCACTGGTCAAGGACGCGCTCCTCCAGCGGCAGGTGCGGGAGCAGCTCGAGACGCTCGCGCCCCAGGTGCGCGAGGCGAAGGCCCTGCAGGACGAGATCGCCGACCTGCGCAAGCAGATCAATGTCCTCGATCCCGGCCACGAGCGACGGGTGACGGTGCTCCTGAAGGAGCTGGCCGACATCATTCCCGCCGACGCCTACCTGACGGCGTTCAACCTGCGCGGCGATCGCCTGACGCTCGACGGGTTCGCGCGCTCGGCGTCCGACCTGATCACCGCGCTGGAGAAGTCGAAGCACTACAAGAACGTGAGCTTCACCTCACCCACGACGCGGACGGGCGACAAGGACCGGTTCTCACTGGTGGCGGAGATCGAGAAATGAACCTGGACCTGCGCGCGCTGTGGGCGACGGCTCAACGCTGGTACGCCACCCATTCGGTGCGCGACCGGCGCATCATCCTCGCGCTGACCGGCGCGCTGGGGGTGTCGCTCGTCTACCTCGCCATCGTCGACCCGATCGTCGACTACCGCCGGCGGGTGGCGGAGGAGATCGCCGAGGGCCAGGAGCAGCTCGAGCGGGCCGCGCGCTTCATCGGCGCCGTCGAGACGCTGCGCGCCGAGCGCGCCGAGCTCCGCCAGCACCTCACGCAGGCGAAGACGCGCCTGCTCCCGGGTGGCAGCGGAACGCTGGGCGCGGCCGCACTGCAGGAGCGGGCCAACTCGCTCGCGTCGGAGAAGGGCATCGCGATCCAGAGCACGCAGGTGATGAAGGAGGAGCCGGCGGATCCCTTCCGCAAGATATCGATCCGCCTCACGCTCATGGGCGAGGTCCGCCCGTTCGTGGACTTCGTCGCCGGGTTCGAGTACGGGCCGCAGCAGCTCACCATTCCCTTCGTGGAGGTGAACCGACGGGGCGCGGTGCCGGGGGCGAAGGGCCCTCGCACCCTCTCGGCGACCGTCGAGGTGAGCGGGTATCTCCTCGCGGAAGCCAAGGCGAAGGCTCCCGAGGCGGAGGCGGCCGAAGCGGAAGGGGAGCCAGGTTCCGGGACAGCCGAAGGCGAGGCGTCGGCCGGTGGAGGCGAGGGCGGGCCGTCCGAACCCCCGGCCGGCGAGGCGCCGGGCGGTGCCCCTGCGGCTCCGCCGCCGCCGGGCCCACCGCTCGCCAACCCGGGAGCGACCTGATGCGACGCTGGACGATTCTCAACGTGCTGCTCGGCGTGATCGTGGCGCTGCTCGGCATCGAGATCGTGCGGACGTGGGCGCGCAGCGTTCCGGCGGTCGACCTGACGCCGCGGCAGCCGGCGCCTGCGCGCGAGGCGGAGAAGCAGCAGCCGCACGGCAAGGGCAAGCGTGGTGCGAACGACAAGACCGCGGCGCACGTCGAGCAGAGCCCGGCCGCCATGGTGGCCGCCGTGGCGGACAAGGATCTCTTCGATCCCAGCCGGCGGGGTCCCAGCGAGGAGGCGGCGGGCGGGGGTCCGGTGGTCCACGAGACGGGTCCCCCGCCGGGAGTCGGCGTGGTCGGCATCCGCATCCTCGGCCGGGATCGCGAGGTCTTCGTGACCGACGCGAGCCAGGGAAACCAGCAGCGCCGCCTGCGGCCCGGGGACCAGGTGGGCGGCTACACGGTGAAGTCGATCGAGGCCACCCAGCTCGTGCTGACCTCGCCCTCGGGCGACACCGTGAGCATGCCGCTCTCGCTCGAGAAGGGAAAGGCGCCGCCGCCGCGTCCGGGGGCTCCGGTCCCCGCCAAGCCGGCGGGCGCGGTGACGGCGATCAAGCCACAGGTGGCCTCCCCGGCGGCGGGGGTGCAGGGGGCACCGACGGCGGCCGGGCTCGGGGCGAAGCCGGCCATCCCGGTGGCTCCCACCCCCGGAGTGGCGGCCGTGCCGGTCCCGGGAATGGCGCCGACGACGCTCGGGAGGCCGCCCGGTGCATCCGCGCAGAATCCTGCCGTCCAGAAGCTGCCGGGTGACGTCCGGCAGAAGCTGGAGCAGCTGAAAGAAAGGGAGCAGGGCGGGCGTCTCGGCCGCAAGCAGCGTTGAGGAGGCGGACGGAATCCGGCCGTGCAACCGGGTGCCGGACGGGAGGAGGGTGCTTGTGAAGCGTGGATGGATCGTGGCGATGGTCGCGCTCGGGCTCGTCGTCTACCCGCCGGTGGCGCACGAGCAGGACGCGCCCCCCGCGGGCGCCGCGGCGCAGGGAGAGGGCGATCAGCCACTGGGTGAAGAAGAGGCGATGGTCCTCAACTTCGAGCGGGCCGACATCCGTGAAGTGATCCACAGCCTCGCGACGGCACTCGGCATCAGCTACACGATCGATCCCCGCATCGAGGGGCAGGTCACCATCCGCACGACGGGCAAGATCGCGCGCGAGGACCTGTTCCCCCTGCTGAACCAGATCCTGCGCAACAACGGCATCTCGGCGGTGAAGGTGGGTAACGTGTATCAGATCCTGCCCGTCGCCGAGGCCAAGACGCGCGCCATCGTGCCGCGGAACGAGGCGCAGAAGGTCGAGGCGCGCTCGCAGGACAACTTCGTGATCGAGGTCCTGCCCCTCAAGCACGTCGCCGCGGCCGACATGGTGAACATCCTCCAGCCCTTCGTCACGCCGGGTGGCGACGTGCTCTCCTACGATCGGGCGAATCTCATCGTGGTGACCGATCTCGAGTCGAACATCCGCCGCCTGCGCGAGCTGGCCAACAGCTTCGACACCGACGTCTTCCACAACCTGCGCGCGCGCGTCTTCAAGGTGAAGAACGGCGATCCGGAGGAGCTCGCCAACGAGCTCCTCGGCGTGCTCGCGCCCTACGGCGTGACCGCCACCGGCGAAGGGGAGGGCGGCGTGTACGTCGTGCCGCTCCCGCGCCTGAGCTCCATCGTGGTCGTGACCTTCGACCCCGCCCTCTTCGACGAGGTCGACCGCTGGCTCCGTCTGCTCGACATCCCGCCGGAGGAGAGCGGCGCGCGGCAGACGTTCGTCTACAACGTCGAGAACGCCAAGGCGGCCGATCTGGCCGACGTCCTGAACGAGCTCTTCGGGGGCGGGCCGGGTGGCGGTGGCGGGCCCGGGGGGCGGGCCCCGGGTGCTCCTCCGGCGGGTGTGGGTCTCTTCGGCGCGGGAGGCGTATCCGGTGGACGCGGGGGCGTCGGAAGTGCCGGCGGGCGCCGGACCGGCCTCGGTGGCGGTGGTGGTGTCGGTGGTGTCGGCGGTGCAGGGCAGGCTGGGGCTGCATTCGCGGGGCAGACGCCTGGCGCCGTCGGCGGGCAGCCTGGTGCCCTGGGCGGTGGCGGACGGTCGGCCACCGGCGGCCGGCTGGGTGGCCGGGGCGGGGGGCTCGGCGGCGCGGCAGGCGGCGCGCCGGGAGCGGCAGGGGCGGTCGGTGCCCAGGGCGCTCGCGGCATCTCCCTAGCCGGCGGATTCGCGGCAGCGGGCGGTGCCCCGGGTGCCCCCGGCGGCGGGCCGCCCCCCATCTTCAAGGAAGAGGTCCGTATCGTGGCCGACGAGGTCACCAACTCCCTCGTCATCCTGGCCACCCGACGCGACTACCAGCTCATCCTCGACATCCTGAGGCGGATCGACGTCGTGCCCCGGCAGGTGCTGCTCGAGGTGATGATCGCCGAGATCGCGCTCACGAAGAATCTCGAGTTCGGCGTCGCATGGTCCGTGGCTTCAGGTGCGCTCAACAACGCGTTTCCGAGCAACGATCCCACCAAGGGGATCTTCGACACGGGTGGCTCCAACTCCGTGGGTGGACTCTTCCCCCAGACGCCCCGTGTTCCCGCGGGGACCCCGGACCGCGCCTTCGCGGTCATCACCGACAAGGGCCACTTCAACGTCTTCCTGACCGCGCTCGCCGGACGGACCAACGTGAAGATGCTCTCCGCGCCGCACATCGTGGCCGCCGACAATCGCGAGGCGCACATCCTGGTCGGCGACTCGATCCCGATCCTCACCTCGACGGCAACCTCCACCGGCATCACGGGCACGCCGGGCGCCGCCATCAACTCCGTGCAGTACCGTGACACCGGCAAGATCCTCACCATCCTGCCGCAGGTCAACTCGAAGGGGCTCGTCAACATGCAGATCCGGCAGGAGGTGAGCGCCGTGGGCCAGCAGAGCTTCGGCGCGACGAACTCCCCTTCGTTCTCGACCAGAGAAGCCGAGACCACCATCGTCGTCCAGGACGGCGAGAGCGTCATCATCGGCGGGATCATCGACGACCAGGTCACGCACACGCGGACGGGAGTCCCGTTCTTCATGGACATCCCCGTGATCGGGGTCGCCTTCCGCTCCACCCGGGACAACACCCAGCGGACGGAGCTCATCCTCCTCATCACGCCCTACGTGATCCGGACGCGCGACGAGGCGCGCGAGGTCACCGACGCGTTCTCGGCGCGAATCCAGGGTCTCCTGCGACTCCGGCAGGCGATGTCGGCGCGCTCGCTCCATCACCACGAACCGACGGAGGACCCGGCCCCAATCCCGGTGATCAAGCCTTCCGAGCCGCCCAGCGAGGGACGCGAAGCCGTGCCACCCGAAGCCGCCCCATGACGCGCGCGGGCCGGCTCCGCGGCTTTTCGGCCGTCGTCCCGGCCGGCAACATCGGACGGGTCGTCGACGCGTTGTGTACGGTGCTGCCAACGGTGGCGGGGCACCACGAGGTCATCGTCGTCGAGCTGGCGGCCCTGGGCCGGCGGATTCGTGTACCCGGAGAGCGTCCGGCCCTGCGTCCTGCCTTCCGCCGTGGGCTGGCGCCGCTGTTCCTCGTGCCGGCCCTCGTCCCGCCCGGGGGCGACGGCGACCGGGTTCGGCGCCCCGATCGAGGCGGGGGACTCGGAGGCGGGGCGGACGAAAAGCCTCGGATCAATGCGCCGGCGCTTGCAGCGCCCGGGGGCACACGGTAGGAACAGCGGCTTTTTCCACCGGTGGAGGTGAGGGCATGATCCTGCTCGTGATCCTGATCAGTGTGTTGTCGCTCGCCTTCGCGTGGTACCTGGCGAGGCAGGTGCTCGCGGCGGACGAGGGGACCCCCGAGATGCAGAGCATCGCCGCGGCCATCAAGGAAGGCGCCGAGGCGTTCCTCCGCCGCCAGAACCGGACCATCCTGGTGATCGGTCTCGGCGTGGCGGTGCTGATCTTCCTGCTCTACGCCGTGGTCCGTCCGCCCACCCCGCACGATCCGGCGACGCCCATGAACATGGCGGTGGCGACCACGCTCGCCTTCATGTTCGGCGCGTTCTGCTCGGGGATCGCCGGCTACGTCGGCATGTTCGTCTCGATCCGGGCGAACCTGCGCACCGCTTCCGCGGTGCGGACGAGCCTCAACCGGGCCCTGCAGATCGCGCTGCGCGGCGGGGCGGTGTCGGGACTCTTCGTGGTCGCGATGAGCCTGCTCGGCGTCGGCGGGCTCTTCTTCGTGCTCGGCCGGTTCGGCGTCGAGGCGGAGAAGATCCCGCTCCTGATCGTCGGCTATGGCTTCGGTGCGAGCCTGGTCGCCCTGTTCGCGCAGCTCGGGGGCGGCATCTACACCAAGGCCGCCGACGTGGGGGCCGACCTGGTCGGGAAGGTCGAGGCCGGGATCCCGGAGGACGATCCCCGGAACCCCGCGGTGATCGCGGATCTGGTGGGCGACAACGTCGGCGACTGCGCGGGCCGCGGCGCCGATCTCTTCGAGTCGACCGCGGCCGAGAACATCGGCGCCATGATCCTGGGCGCGTCGCTCGCCGCCGCGGCGTCGCGCGCCAACATCCACTTCGCCGCCGGCGTGCTCGGCGTCATGCTCTTCCCCCTCGTCGCCCGCGCCTTCGGGCTGATCGCCTCGATCATAGGGGTGATGTCCGTGCGCACCGACGAACGCGAGGATCCGATGCGGGCCCTCAATCGAGGCTACTACGTCACGGCCGTCCTCGCGCTCGTGGGCTTCGGGGCCGCCACCCGGTGGCTCCTCTACGCGGCGGAGCGCCCGAACGCGTGGATCCTCTTCTTCCTCTGCGGGCTGGTGGGGATCGCGACGGCGCAGGCCTTCGTCTACATCACGCAGTACTACACCGAGTATAAATACCGGCCGGTGCGCGAGATCGCGGAGGCGTCGCAGACCGGGCCGGCCACCACGATCATCACCGGCATGGCGGTGGCGATGGAGTGCACGGCGATCCCGACCATCGTGATTTCGCTGGCCATCCTGGTGTCGTACCTCCTCGGCCAGCGGACGGGGATCGAGGGAGCAGGCCTCTTCGGCACCGCGGTGGCGACCATGGGGATGCTGGCGACGGCCGCCTACATTCTTGCCATGGACACCTTCGGGCCCATCACCGACAACGCGGGCGGCATCGTCGAGATGAGCCGTCAGCCGGAGGACATCCGCAAGAAGACCGACCGGCTCGACGCGGTCGGCAACACCACCAAGGCGCTCACCAAGGGGTACGCGATCGGCTCGGCCGCGCTGGCCGCGTTCCTCCTCTTCTCCGCGTACCTCGACGAGGTGCGGAACTACGGCTTCCCGATCACCAGCGTCGACATCGCGAAGCCCGAGATCTGGGTGGGCGGCCTCCTCGGCGCGATGCTCGTCTTCCTCTTCTCGGCGCTGGCGATCCGCGCGGTCAGCAAGGCCGCCTACTACGTCATCAACGACGTCCGCGCCCAGTTCAAGGAGAAATCGGGCATCCTGGCGGGTACCGAGCGACCCGACTACCGCCGCTGCGTCGACATCGTGACCCGTGGCGCGCTGCGCGAGATGGTGTTGCCGGGCTTACTCGCCGTGGGCATGCCCATCGTCACCGGCATCATCTTCCGTCTGGCGTTTCACGCGGGGGCCGAGGCCGTGGCAGCCCTCCTCATGGTCGGCACGATGTCCGGCATCCTTATGGCGACGCTCCTGAACAACGGGGGCGGAGCGTGGGACAACGCCAAGAAGTACATCGAGATGGGGCACTTCGGCGGCAAGGGCTCGCCGGCCCACAAGGCCGCCGTGATCGGCGACACGGTGGGCGACCCGTTCAAGGACACTGCGGGGCCGAGCATCCACGTGCTGATCAAGCTCCTCAGCACGATCACGCTCGTCATGGCCCCGTTGTTCGTTTGATCCCGGGGGCCCGTGCGGTGCTCGCGCGCGGCTGCGCCGCGCGCTGCGCTCCTCCGATGCCCCCGGACCCCGTCGGCGCGCGCTGACGCGCGCGCCTCCACGTGATTGCTCGCGCCTTCCGGCGCTCGGTCGTGCGGGGCGGGGCTACGCCCCGCCCCGCAGAGCGACCGCGCGGCAGGCGTTGGTCTTGCGTCAGCACGGGAACGACGGTAGCGGGGCTGGGATGGACGCGCTTCGGATGATCGCGATGGCGTTTGGCGCCATCCCGGCGCAGGCGGTCAGCGTGGCGGCGAAGCTCGGGATTGTCGACCACCTGGTCGATGGACCGCGGAGCGCGGGCGAGCTGGCGCGTCTCACGGGGACGCACGCGCCGTCGCTCTACCGCGTGCTGCGCGCCCTCGCGACGCTGGAGGTGCTGGTGGAGGGCGCGGACGGGCGGTTCGCCTCCACGACGCTCGGCGACACGCTGCGTTCGGACGGGCCGGAGTCCGTGCGGCGTGCGGTCATCATGGCCGGGGATCCTAGCTTCACGCGCGCCTGCGGCGAGATGATGCACAGCGTCCGCACCGGCACGCCCGCCTTCGACCACGTGTTCGGGACGCCCTTCTTCGACTATCTGGCCCGGCATACGGAGGCCGGCGCGGTCTTCAACGGAGGGATGGCGAACCTCTCCGAGCTCGAGAATCCCACCCTCGCCGCCGCCTACGACTTCCCAGCGCACGCGTGCGTGATCGACGTGGGGGGCGGGCGCGGTGGCTTTTTGGCCGAGGTCCTGAAGGCGCATCCAACCGTCCGCGGCGTGCTCTACGACCTTCCCGGGGTGGTGCGCGAGGCGAGCGTTCTCCGGGAGGCCGGCGTAGCCGAGCGCTGCGAGGTGCGGAGCGGCGATTTCTTCGCCGCCGTCCCCGAGGGAGGCGACGTCTACGTGGTGAAGCGGATCCTGCATGACTGGGCCGACGAGCAGTGCGTGCGCCTGCTGAGGAGCTTCCGGCGCGCCATGCCGGCGCACGGACGCCTGCTCGCCGTCGACGCGGTCCTCGCCCCTGCCGGAACCCGCGACTTCGGGACCATGCCCGACCTGCTCATGCTGGTGGTGTCGCCCGGCCGGGAGCGCACCGAGGCCGAGTTCCGGGAGCTCTTCACAGCCGCCGGATTCCGGCTCGCGCGCGTGATCTCCACCCCCTCGAGCCTTGCGATCGTCGAGGGCGTGCCCGCATGAGAGAGCCGGTGCACATCATCGGGACCTACCTCTCGCCCTACGTGCGGAAGGTCCTCGTGGTCCTTCACCTGAAGGGTATCGCCTACGACATCGATCCGATCATCCCGTTCATGGGCGACGACCGCTTCTCGCGCCTGAGCCCGCTCCGACGCATCCCCGTGCTGCTCGACGGCGAGCTCACGCTCGCCGACTCGTCCGTCATCTGCCAGTACCTGGAGGACCGCCATCCCGAGCCCGCGCTCTATCCGCGCGAGGTCGCCCAGCGGGCCCGGGCACGCTGGCTCGAGGAGTTCGCGGACACGCGCATGGGCGAGGTCTTCATCTGGCGCCTCTTCAACCAGCTCGTGATCCGGCGGTTCGTCTGGAAGGAGCAGACGGACGGGGCGCTGGTCGCCCGGACGCTCGCCGAGGACGTGCCGGCGATCCTCGACTACCTGGAGTCGGAGGTGCCCTCTGCGGGCTACCTCTTCGGCGACCTCTCCATCGCCGACGTCTCCATCGCCTGCTTCTTCCGGAATGCCGCCATGGCCCGCCTGACGATCGATGCGGCGCGCTGGCCGCGCAGCGCGGCGTTCGTCGAGCGGGTGCTCGTCGGCGAGGGTTTCCAGCGCCTGAAGCCGTTCGAAGAGCGGCTGATGCGGACGCCGATCCCCGAGCATCGTGCCGTCCTGGCCAGCATGCAGGCCCCCGTGGCGCGCGAGACCTACGCGACGCCGCTTCCCCGCCGCGGGGTCATGCAGATCTGAGCCCGGGCCTCCTGCGCCACGCGACGAAGAAGGGCAGGCCGCTCGCGACGACGGCCAGGCTGCCCCGCGTGTAGGCAGGCTTCGTCACGAGCAGGTCCGCCACCAGGACCGTCACGGCGAGGAGGTAGGCGGCCTGCAGCCAGGGGTACGCCACGCCGCGGGGACGCTCTCCCGAGCGGCGGGCGAGCACGAAGAGCCCGGCCACCGTGAGGAGGTAGAAGAGGAGCTCGGCGATGATCACGTAGTCGAGGAGATCGCCGTAGCGTCCGGAGAGGGCGAGGAGCGACGCCCATGCGCACTGGAACCAGAGCGCGGCGCCCGGGACATGGGTGGCGTTCAGACGGCCGACGCGTGAGAAGAAGAGGCCGTCGCGCGCCATCGCCCACGCGACGCGCGCTCCCGTCAGGACGAGTCCGTTGGCGCAGCCGAAGGTCGAGATCATCACCCCGAGCGCCATGATCTCCGCCCCCCGCACGCCACCTGCCAGGTGCTCCATGACGGCCGTGCCCACCCGATCTCCGGTCGCGTGCTGGATGCCGCGCGCGAAGGCGTCCGCCCCGGCGGGTGACCCCGTCAGCGGCAACACCTCCAGGTAGGAGACGTTGGTGAGCAGGTAGAGGAGGCAGACGAGGCTCGTGCCGAGCAGCAAGGCGCGGGGAAGGGTGCGCCGCGAGTCGCGGACCTCGGCGGCCGTGAAGGTGACGCTCGCCCAGGCGTCGGCGGAGAAGAGCGCGCCCACCATGGCGGCCCCCAGCTGCGGCAAGGCCTCGCGGAGCGGCAGCGTCCCGAACGGGGGCAGCGCGAGGTTGGCGGCACGGGCGGCTGGGACGCCCAGTGCGAGACCGAGGACGATGACCGTGACGAGCGTCAGCACCTTCGCGGAGGTGAACACGTTCTGCACCGCACGTCCCACCTCGAGGCCGCGCACGTTCACGGCCGTGAGGAGGACGATCACCGCGATGGCCAGCAGCGTCGTCGGGCTCGCGGAGAGGGGCCCCACGGCGAAGAGACGGACGTCGGGGGAAATACCCGGCCAGAGCGTCCCCGCGAAAGTGGCGAAGGCAACCGCCACGGCCGCGATCGTGCCGGTTTGGATGACGAGCACCAGGGTCCAGCCGTAGAGGAATCCCCACAGCGGCCCGTAGAGCTCCGTCAGGTAGACGTACTGCCCTCCCGCGCGCGGCAGGGCAGCGGCGAGCCGCCCGTAGCTCACGGCAGCGCCCACGGTGAGAGCCCCGGCGAGCCCCCAGACGACGAGCAGCCAGCCCGGCCCTGGGAGCCGCCGTGCAATGTCCGCCGAGACGATGAAGATGCCGGAGCCGATCATCGACCCGGCGACCAGCGTGGTGGCGTCGAGAAGACCGAGTCGCGCCTCGAGGCCAGGTGGTCCGGTCGGAAGCTCGGCTCTCACGGACATCGCGGCTTCCTAGCAGTCCCTTCGCAAATGCGGAATTCGGCAAGCTCGGTTCCCGTCATAGACCGACCCGGGGAGCGGGGGCAGCGCTCGCGAAGTGGGGCGGCGGCCGCTACGGAGCAATTGGCGTAGTAGGCCGCCGGGG
>DATILR010000427.1:0-4012 GCA_035476275.1 Binatus sp. (SeqCode)
AGCGAGCCGCACGCCTGCATGAGGATGTGAATCACCCGCCCCGCGGGCTGCGCGCCGGCCAGCTCCACGCAGCGGGCGATGGTCGCGCCCTGGAGGTACTCCATGGCGTAGTAGAAGACGCCCGCCGGCGTGTGGCCGAAGTCGTAGACGGCGATCGTGTTCGGATGGGTGAGCTGGCTCGTCACCTGAACCTCGCGCTCGAAGCGGCGGAGCGTCTCCGGGCTCTCCTCGCTGTCGTGCAGGACCTTGATCGCGGTCGGTCGCCGGAGCAGTCCATGGCGCGCGCGGTAGACGGTGCCGATGCCGCCCTCGCCGACCTTTTCCTCGAGCCGGTACTGACCCAGCTGCTGCGCTTCGGCTACTTCGCGTCGTAACCGCCGCACCGTGTTCGAGCTGACGAACATCGCGCCGGCGGCCAGGACGAGCAACCCGAAGAGACCCCAGAACGCCTGCCGCACGATCGCGGCCGCCGCGAACGCCTCGGAGACGTCGACCTCGGTGGCGACACCGATCTGCTTGTCGGGGAGCCACGTCCAGGCGCCGACTACGGGCACACCGCGGTAGTCGCGATACCCGTCGACGTCGGTCCCCTCCCGCCCCGCCACCGCCGCTGCGGCCATGCGCGTCAGCGGCTGCTCGGCGCGTGGCACGGCCGGCTTGTGGCCGCGGAGCAGGTTGCCGCCCGGGTCACGGAGGTCGACGTTCAAGACTGCGTTGGAGCCGGGGTCGCTCGGCAGGAGGCCGATCTGTCGGAGCTGGTCGTCGAAGCGGCTGTCGGACAGCATTCGGCCCTTCGCGTCGAAGGCGTACGTCTCGCCCGTGTCGCCCGAGCGAGCGATGCGCAGGATGTCCGTGAAGCGCGCGACCGAGATGGCGAATCCGAGCGAGCCCACGATGCGACCCGCGTCGTCGGTCACGGGCGCCGCCGCGATGATGGCGGCAGCGCCCTGACGTGCCGGGCTGCCCTCGGCCATCGACGCCGCGGCGACGGGAGGCGTCACGAGGACCTCCCCCCGTGCGAAGACGGGTGTCAGGAGCGCCGGGTCGAGAACGAGGCTCCGCCCGATCGCCTCGTCGCGTCCCGCGGCCATCGCCACGCCGTTGCGATCGACGACCGCGAACCCGAGGTACTTCCGGTAGCGGGCGACCGGCTCGACGAGGCGACGTAGCCGGGCGACCGCCGGGTCGGCGAGGAGCGACGCGTGCGCGTCGGGCCCACGTTCGCGCGCCGCCAGCTCGATGACCGCTTCGCGGACCTCTTGCCGGTTCGCCTGCTCCTCGACCGTGTCACGCTCGACCTCGAACCACTGGCGCAGGGCGGTCACGTCGGCGTTGAGCACGGTCTGGATCTGCTCGCGGACCAGGCGCTTCAGCGTGTGCTCCATCGCCCGGTTGGCGAGCCATCCGACCCCTGCGACGAGCACGGCCGCAACGAGCGGCACGCCCCAGTCGCGTACCTGAAGTTTTCTCTTCACACCGGCCGCGCTCTACTCCATCTTAGCTGGACGGTCGGCCTCAGGGCCGGGGGAACCAGCGCTTCTTGTCCCCCTCCATGCGCGCCAGGTAGTCCTTCTCGATCATCGCCGACGCGACGTACTCGCGATCGAGCTTCCGGCGCAGCTCCCAGGTCTCGCGACAGGCGCGGACGAGCGCACGGAGCTGCTCCGGGAAGAGACCCTGGAAGCCGTCGGACTTGGCGATCAGCGGGTTCGGATGCGCCTCCACCAGCACGATGGAGGCACCGGCCATGATGCCGGCGAGGGTGGCCGGATGGACGAGGTCGCGGATGCCCGTCGCGTGCGAGGCATCGACCGCGATCGGGAGCCCGGAGAGCTGGTAGCGGAAGGCCGCGACCGAGCCAACGTCGAGCGTGTTCCGCGTGTAGCGGTTCTGACTCGCGATGCCCCGCTCGCAGAGGATGACGTTCTCCTTGCCGCCCGACATGATCCGCTCGACCCAGAGGAGGTACGCCTCCGCGTCGAGCGAGTTGCCCCGCTTGTGCACGACCGGCAGCGGCGTCGTCCGAAGCCGGTTCAGAAGCGCCTGGTTCTTGCTGTTCGGCTCGCCGATCTGGAAGCAGTCGACGCCGGCGTCCTCGTAGATCGGCACGTCGGCGGGATCGAGGATCTCGACCACCGTCGGGAGGCCGAACTCCCGTCCCGCCTTGACGATCAGCGCGAGGCCGCGCTTGAGCGACTCCGTGTCGGTCGAGCCGAGGCCCTCCCAGCCGCTGTACGGGCTCGAGCGGTACTTGACGACCCCGCCGCGGAGGCAGACCCCTCCCGCCTCCTTCACCAGCCGGGCGCTCTCCATGATCTGGGGCTCGCTCTCGACCGAGCACGGCCCGGAGATGACGACGAGGTCATCTCCTCCACAGACCACGTTCCCGATCTTCACGCTCTGGTAGATGCGGCGCTCGGGTGGCCCCTTCTGCGCCGCGCGCTTGTACGCACGCGAGATCGGGATCAGCTGCTCGACGCCGGCGAGCTCCTCGATCTCGCCCACGGGCAGGGCGGTGATGTCGCCGTACACGCCGATGAGGGTGATCTCCTCCCCCACCATCTTGCCGGTCTTGAATCCGAGTCCGTGGAGCTTCTGCTCGACGGCCGTGACCTCGTCGGAGGTCGCATCCCGTCGCATCTTGACGAGCATGAGAAAAGTTTCTCCTTTCCGCGCTTTGCGGGCCGGTGGCCATTGCACTAGAAGCGGAGGCGATGCGTCAAGGGCCCCGAGAAGATGCGATAGTCGCTCTCGACGTGGGGACCACGGGGGTCCGGGCGCTGCTCCTCGATCCCACCGGGACGCCACGGGGCGAGGCGTACCGCGAGGTCCTCCCCCATCATCCCGGTCCCGGGCTGGTCGAGCACGATCCCGACGCCACCTTCCGGGCCATCGGTGAGGTCGTCCGCACGGTGCTCGGCGGGACCAAGGGCCTGGCAGTGCGCGGCCTCGGTCTCAGCAGCCAGCGCGGCACGGCCATCGTCTGGGAGGCCGCCACCGGCCGCCCGGTCCATCCCGCGCTCTCCTGGCAGGATGGCCGGACGGCTGAGCGGTGCCGGACGCTGCTCGCCGAGGGCGTCTTCGTGAGCCCGCTCATGGCGGCGACGAAGGTCGAATGGATCCTCGACCGCGTCGATCCGGCCCGCGATGGCGTGCGCACCGGACGCCTCCGCTGCGGGACGCTCGATGCCTGGATCGCCTGGCGCCTCACCAGCGGACGCGTGTCGGCGACCGACGCCTCTCACGCCTCGTGCAGCGGGTTCTACGATCTCTTCACCCGGGGCTGGAGCGCGAGCGTCCTCGAGGCGCTCCGGGTCCCCCCCAACGCCCTGCCGACCATCACCGACTCGAGCGGCGTGCTCGGCCAGATCGACGCGTCCGGCCTGCCGCCGGTTCCCCTCGCGGCGATCATAGGTGACCAGCAGGCCGCGATGATGGGCCAGCTCCGCCTGGAGCCGGGTGAGGTGAAGATCACGTACGGCACCTCGGCGATGGTCGACTTGAATACAGGCGCCGAGCCCCTATGGTCCACGCAGGCGGCCTACCCTCTCGTGCTCTGGCAGCGCGAGGGCATCCCCAGCTTCTGCCTCGAGGGCACGGCCATCACGGCCGGTGCCGCCATCACGTGGCTGCGCGACGGGCTCGGCATCCTCGAGAGCGCGAAGGAGAGCGCGCCGCTCGCCGCGAGCGTGCCGGATGCGGGGGGCGCCTGGGCCATTCCGGCCTTTCAGGGCCTCGGCACGCCCTACATGGACGCGGGAGCGCGGGCCGTGCTGGGCGGCCTCTCGCGCGCCACGACCCGCGCGCACGTGGTGCGCGCGATGCTCGAGGGGATCGCGTGGCGCTGCCGGGAGGTGTACGACGCCCTCCGCGCCGACTCGCCGCACGCTCCACCCGCCGCGCTGCGTGCCGACGGCGGCGCCGCGCGGAACGACGTCCTTCTCCAGCTCCAGGCCGATGCGCTCGGCCTGCCCGTCGAGCGGGCCACGGTCACCGAGGCCGCAGCGCTCGG
>DATILR010000428.1:0-8569 GCA_035476275.1 Binatus sp. (SeqCode)
CGACTTCTCCTCGAAGATGCGGGAGGCCCTCCGCGAACGGGGCCGGTTGCTGCTCGAGACGTTCGCGCGTCGTTGTACGGAACGGAACGTGCCGCACGACACCGCCCTCGAGATGGGGATCGTCGCCAACGAGATCTGCGATCAGGCGCGCACCGCCGACCTGGTGGTCATCGGCCACCGCGGGGTCAACGAGCAGTTCTCGACCGGCTTGCTCGGCTCGACCGCCGAGTCCGTCACCCGCAAGGCGCCTCGCCCGGTTTTCGTCACACCCATGCGCTTTCGGGAAATCACCCGTCCGCTGCTCGCCTACGATGGCTCGCAGCGAGCTAGCGCGGCGATGCATGCCGCGGCGGAGGTGGCCACGGCGCTCTCGCTGCCCCTCACCGTGCTCCACGTCGCGCGGGACGGGAACTCCGACGGCGCCAAGGTGCTCGACGAGGCGCGGCGCTACCTCCAGTCCTACGGCCTCGACCTCACCTGCGAGACCGTCACCGGACATCCGCACGAGCGTATCGTCGAGATGATCAAGCAGCGCGGGTACGACTGTCTCTTCATCGGGGCCTACGGCCACTCCCGCATCATCGAGATGGTGCTGGGGAGCACCACCGAGTTCGTCCTCCGCAACAGCCCCTGCCCCGTGTTCCTCTCGCGCTAGCCGTCGTCGGCGAGCACGGCCGGCGCACTCAGACGCTGGGGGGAGTCACGCCGCCATCGGGCCCCGTGTCCGACGGTGGCTGCGAGCCGTCGCGCAGTCGTCCGATACGGGCCTCGAGCGCACGGATGCTCCGTTCGATGCGACGGATCTCCTTGGCGAAGGCGGGGATCGTCGTCACGCGTTCGACCGAGCGGCGCAGCGTCTCGTCGACCACCCGCTGCAGCTGACTGAGCCGTTCCGCCACCTGGGTGAGCTCCAGCACGCGACGCCCCGCACGCTCGGGAGCCGAGCGAATCACTTCCATGCCGCGATCGACGGTCCCCGCGAGCCCCTGCAACGCCGCCTCGCCGTGCTGGATGATCTCGCGCAGCATGCGGAGCGATAGGAGTCCGCTCTTGCGCCGTTCCTCTTCGAGGATGATCTGGGCAAACGTCACCGCGGTGAGATCCTCACCGGTGTCGTTCTCGAGGATCTTCACTTCCTCGCCCGCTTTGACCCAGCGACCGATCTCCTCGAGCGTGACGTACCGGCTCTCGCTCGTGTCGTACAGCTTGCGGTTCCCGTAGCGCTTGACAAGCCGGGCCATCAGTTCCTCGCGGCAGCCATTGCCAGAATGACCGTCAGCTATCACAGCTCTGCACGCGGGTACAAATGCCCGAAGTTGACGCCTCGGGAGGCCCCGCGGTAAGCGGGACTGCACGGCCCATGGAGCCCTATCTCGCAGCTGCCGTGCAGATGTCCTCGGGCCCGGACCGGTCGGTCAACCTCGCCCGCGCCAGCGGGCTGGTGCGGGAGGCGGCCGAGCGCGGTGCCCGGCTGATCCTGCTCCCCGAGGTGTTCGCCTGGCGCGGCCCGCGCCAGGAGGAGCGGGGCCACGCCGAGCGGATCCCGGGTGCCACGACCGCGGTCCTCGCCGCCCTCGCGCGCGAGCTCGGTGTCCATCTCTGCGCGGGTTCGCTCCTGGAGGCCGTACCCGGCGAACCGCGCCCCTTCAACACGAGCTGCCTCTTCGCCCCGGACGGCGAGCTGATCGGCTGCTACCGGAAGGTCCATCTCTTCGACGTCGACCTCCCCGGTCGGGTCACCGTATCCGAATCGGAGACGCGAGCACCGGGGAAGGACGTAGTCGTGATCCCGACCCGGCTCGGGACCCTCGGGCTCTCGGTGTGCTACGACCTGCGCTTCCCGGAGCTCTACCGCCGCCTCGCGCACGGTGGTGCCGAGATTCTCCTCGTTCCCTCGGCCTTCACCTTCCCCACCGGGGCGGCGCACTGGGAAGTGCTCTGCCGGGCGCGCGCGATCGAGAACCAGTGCTACGTCCTCGCCGCGGATCAGAGCGGGATGAGTCCGAGCGGCGTGCCGGACTACGGCGATTCCTGCATCATCGACCCCTGGGGCCGTGTGCTCGCGCGGGCCGGTGAGGGCGACGGCGTGGTGACGGCGACGATCGACCTCGGCTACCTCGCCCGCGTCCGTCGCGAGATGCCGTGCCTCGCGCACGCGCGTCTCACCAGCTGACCCGCGCTCGTCCTTCAGGCGCGGACGCCGGGCCGGAGCCGCGCCGCGAAGTAGCCGCGGGCCATCTCCGCCACCACGTCGCGCACCGCCCCGCGCGGGTCGCGGGCTTCGCGAATGGGGCGGCCGAGGACCAGGTAGTCCGCCC
This sequence comes from Binatus sp. (SeqCode), assembly GCA_035476275.1. GTDB lineage: Bacteria > Desulfobacterota > Binatia > DP-6 > DP-6 > DP-23. The sequence goes on from DATILR010000428.1 coordinate 2,319, forward strand.
CCGCCCGCATCGCTTCCTCCGGGGTGAGGACGCGCTTCTGATCGTCGAGTCCGGCGCTCGCCGGCCGGACACCCGGCGTGACGATGAGGAAGCCGCGGCCGCACGCGCGGCGGATGCGCGCGATCTCGAGCGGGGCCGCGACCACGCCGTCCATCCCCGCGCGCCGCGCGAGCCGGGCGAGGCGGACCACCTGGTGCTCGACCTCGTCGGCCACCCCGACCCGCCGGAGATCACCCTTGTCGAGGCTGGTGAGGACGGTGACGGCGAGGATACGTGGCCGGCGAATGCCCTCCCGCCGACAGGCGCGCGTCACCTCGGCGTGCGTGCGCTCCATCATCTCGAAACTGCCCGAGGCGTGCACGTCGAAGAAGCGGACGCCGAGCCGGGCGGCCGCCACACCCGCCTTGGCGACGGTGTGCGGGATGTCGTGGAACTTCAGATCCAGGAAGACGTCGGCGCCGTGGCGGAGCACCATGCGAACGACCTCGGGGCCGGCGGCGAGGAAGAGCTGCTTCCCGATCTTGAAGATGCCGACTTCCTTGGCGAGGAGCCGGACGAGACGCTCCGCCTCGGCGGGGGTGTCGACGTCGAGCGCGAAGATGAGGCGGTGTCGGAGCGCGTCGGCCCGGGGTGGCAGATAGGGCCAACGGCCGCTCACCGTGGCGCCACCAGCTCCGCCGCGCGGGCAGGCGCCTCGGCGACCGGCACCTCCGTCGCCGACGCGTCGGTCCGCCGTTTCAGCTCGACCGCCCCGCGCGCCAGCGCCCGCGGTCCGACCGTGAGCCGCACCGGAAGGCCGATCAGATCCGCATCCTTGAACTTGACGCCGGGTCGCTCCTCGCGGTCGTCGAGCAACGCGTCGACCCCCACCGCTCCGAGCTCGACGACGAGTCGTTCGGCCGTCTCGCGGAGCGCCGCATCGCTCACGTTGACCGGGACGACGTGGACACCGTACGGCGCCAGCGGCGCGGGCCAGATGATGCCGGCGTCGTCGTGATGCTGCTCGATGGCCGCGGCGACCGTCCGCGTGATGCCGATCCCGTAGCAGCCCATCTCGATGGGCCGCTCCTGCCCGTCGGCGCCAAGAAAGGTCGCCCCCATCTTCTGGCTGTAGAGCGTGCCCAGACGGAAGACCTGACCGACCTCGATGCCCCGGTGCTCGCCGAAGGTACCGCGCTCGCAGCGCGGACACGGATCGCCCCCGCGGGCCTGCCGGAGGTCGGCGAAGACGAGGCTGGGGAGATCACGCGCCTGGTCGATGTGCACGACGTGCTCGTCGGCCCGGTTCGCACCGCTGATCACTCCGTGCACGCCGCGCAGCGACGCGTCGGCCACCAGCCGCGCCTCGAGCCCGACGGGTCCGGCGAAGCCGACCGGCGCACCTGTCACGCGCTCGACCGTCGCCTCGTCGGCCAGCGCCACCGCTTCGCCGCCGAGCGCGGCCTGGAGCTTGGTCTCGGAGAGCTCGTGGTCCCCCCGCACGAGCGCCGCGACGATCCCCCCGCTCTCCGTCCGGTAGAGCAGGGTCTTGATGAAGCGCTCCGCCGGCTCGCCGAGAAAGCCGCTCACCTCCTCCACCGTCCGCTTCCCCGGCGTGGACACCCGCTCGAGCGCGCCCGCCGTGCCATGGCGTGGCGCTGCCGGACGCACCTCGGCCTTCTCGACGTTCGCCGCATAATCGCATGCGTCGCAGGCGACGATCGCGTCCTCGCCGGAGGCGGCCAGCACCTGGAACTCGTGCGACTGCGAGCCGCCGATCATGCCGGTGCCCGCTTCGACGGGGCGAAACGTGAGCCCGCAGCGCGTGAAGATGCGCGTGTAGGTGTCGTACATGTTGCGGTACTCGCGCGCGGCGTCCTCCCCGTCGACGTGGAACGAATAGGCGTCCTTCATGATGAACTCGCGCCCACGCATGAGGCCGAAGCGCGGCCGCACCTCGTCCCGGAACTTCACCTGGATCTGGTAGAGGTTCTTGGGCAGGTCGCGGTACGAGCGTACTTCGCGACGCACGAGATCGGTCACCACCTCCTCGTGCGTCGGGCCGAAGCAGAAGTCCCGGTCGTAGCGGTCTTTCAGCCGGAGCAGCTCGCGGCCGTACTTCTCCCATCGGCCGCTCTCCTGCCAGAGCTCGGCCGGAATAACCGCCGGCATCAGGATCTCCTGGGCACCGGCACGATCCATCTCTTCCCGGACGATTCGCTCGAAGCGTCGTACCGCACGGAGACCGAGCGGCAGGAGATCGTAGATGCCGCGCGCCACCTGCCGCATCATGCCCGCGCGCACCAGCAGCCGGTGGCTGACCACCTCCGCGTCCGCCGGATCCTCCCGCAGCGTCGGGGCGAGGAGCTGCGAGAGCCGCGTCACTCCACTCCCCTCCGGACGCCGCGCCGACTCACCACCGGCCGTCATAGCGCGCGGACGGCAGCCAGAACAAGGGTTGCGCCGTCAACGCCCGGCCGCGCGGTGCTCGTCCAGGCACTGGAGCGCCAGTCCGCCGTGACTCCACGCCGCTCCCGCGGCCATCGCCATGGCCACGAAGATCACCTCCCCGATCTCCTGATCGCTCGCGCCGGCCTTGGCGGCACGCTTGGTGTGCGCATCGATGCACCACGGGCACTGCGTGATGTGCGCGACCCCGAGGGCGATGAGCTCCTTCGTCTTGACGGGCAACGCCCCCTCCGCGAACGCCTTGCCATCGAAATCGAGAAACGCCCGGTAGGCCTCGGGGGTGAGCTCCCGCATCCGCTTGAACTGCTTCGAGACCTCGACACCGTGGAAGTTCATGGCAGCTCCTTTCGTGAGTGGATCTCCTTCAGGCGGCGCACCGGCGGTTGCAGCCGGGCGGCGGCCTTCCCTATAGTCCACCCGTCGCCCGGCTTCACCTGCGGGCTCACGTGAGGAGCGCCACATCCACCTGTCCCGCGGCTGCGAGGGCGCGTTCGGCAACGTGCGGGGTCGTCGCCGGATGAGGGAAGCCGTCGCGCCGTGAGGGCAATCGTGGTGCACGGTGGAGCGGGCGTGGAGAGCCCGGCCGGCCGAGCGCCGCGACGTGCCGGCGTGGCGCGTGCAGCCGACGCCGGTTGGAGCATTCTCACGCGGGGGGGAGGGGCGCTCGACGCGGTCGTGGAGGCAGTGGTCGTGCTCGAGGACGACCCGTGGTTCAATGCTGGCCTCGGCTCGACCCTCACCGCCGACGGCGGCGTCGAGATGGACGCGTCGCTCATGGCGGGCGACACGCTCGGCGCGGGGGCGGTGGGCGCGGTCGCGGGTGTACCCAACCCGATTCGTCTCGCGCGGGCGGTGATGGCCGAGGGCCGTGAGGTGCTCCTCGTCGGCGAGCCGGCCGTGGCACTCGCCGGGCGGCACGGTGTGCCGCTCTGCCCGCCGGAGGCGCTGGTGACCGAGGGGACACGTCGGCACTGGGCCGCTTCCCGACCCACCGCCGAGGGGACCGTGGGCGCGGTCGCCTGCGATGGACGGGGCCACGTCGCCGCCGCGACCTCTACCGGCGGGGTCTTCGGCAAGCGCCGTGGCCGCATCGGCGACTCCGCCGTCATCGGCGCCGGCACGTATGCCGATGACCTGCTCGGTGCGGGCTCGGCCACGGGTCCGGGCGAGGCCATCATCCGTGGGGCCTTGGTGCGCGCGGCCCTCGCGTGGGTGCGACGCGGCCTCGATCCCGCCTGGGTCGCGCAGCACGCCCTCAGGGAGCTCGAGGGGCGCCTCGGCGTGGCGGCCGGCCTCATCCTGGTCGACGCGGCGGGGCGCGTCGGCATCGCGTACACCACCGCGGCGATGCCCGCCGCCTACCGCACCACGGACGTCGAGCGCACCATGGTGGTCGCGTGACCGAGGACGGGCAGGCGGTCCTCCTCTACGACGGGCACTGCGGCTTCTGCGTCCGCGAAGCGCAGCGACTCGAACGCTGGCTCGGGGGACGGATCCGCCTGGAGTCGTTCCGCGACGCCGGCGTGCTGGAACGTCACCCGGGTCTCACGTGGGAGGCCTGCGAGCAAGCCATGCAGCTGGTCGCCGCCGACGGACGCATCTGGAGCGGGGCGGCCGCCGCGTCGCGCGCGCTCCGGCTGCGTCCGGTCCTGGCGCCGCTCGGGTGGCTCTACGAGGTGCCGGGACTGCGCCAGCTCTGGGACCTTCTCTACGCGCTGATCGCGCGGAACCGCTTCCGGATCGCGGGAACGGTGTGCACCGAGGAGACCTGCGGCGTGCACCAGCCGCGCGAGCCACCGTCGCGGGCGCACGCCCGCGATCTCTTCCTCCGGCTGCTCGGTCTGATCTTCCTCGTCGCCTTCCTCTCGCTCCTCGCCCAGGTGATGCTCCTCTTCGGTCGCCAGGGCCTCCTGCCGGCGGGCGAGTATCTGGCCCGCGTGCGGACCTTCCTGGCTGCGCCCACGCTCTTCTGGATCGACGACGGCGACCGTACCCTCCGCATCGCCGCCCTGGGCGGGGCGATCCTCAGCTGCGGGCTCATCTTCAACTTCGCCCCGCGCATCGCGCTGGCAGCGTGCTGGGTCCTGTATCTCTCCTTCGTCGCGATCGGGCAGGACTTCCTCTCCTTCCAGTGGGACAACCTCCTGCTCGAGTCGGCCCTCTTCGCGCTCTTCGTGACGCCGGGCGGGCTCCGCCCGCGGAACGCTCCGTCACCCCACCCTCTCGCCCTCTTCCTGATGCTCTGGCTGCTCTTCCGCCTGCACGTCGAGTCGGGCGCGGCGAAGCTCCTGCTCGGCGATCCCGCCTGGCGCGACCTCACGGCGATGGCGAGCTACTACGAGACCGCGCCGCTCCCAACCTGGGTCGGCTGGTACGCGCATCAGATGCCGCTCTGGGCCCATCAGCTCACCGGCCTCTACACCTACGTCGTGGAGCTCGGGCTTCCGCTCCTCATCTGGGGGCCAGCCCCGGTGCGCGCGGGCGTCTTCGTCGCGATGCTGGGCATGCAGCTCTCGATCCTCCTCACCGCCAACTACGGGTTCTTCAACTACCTGACCATTGCCCTGGCCCTCTTCCTGCTCGACGACGTGCAGCTCGGGCGGCTCGCCGGATCCGTCGGCTTGCGGCTCGGAATACCGCGGCCCCGTCCGCGCAGTCGCCTGCGCACGGCACTCCTCGCCGGGGCAGTGGCGATCCTCGTCCCGCTCTCCGTGGTCCAGTTCCTCCCCCTGGTGCCGCCGCTGCGCGCGCTCAACCGCCCGCTCGCACCCGTCCGCGAGCTCCTCAACACCTATCGCTCCGTGAACGCCTACCATCTCTTCGCCCAGATGACGCTCGTGCGGCGGGAAGTGGTGCTCGAGGGTTCGGCCGACGGCGTCGAGTGGCTGCCGTACGAGTTTCGCTACAAGCCGGGCGATCCCGAGCGGCCGCCCCCCCTCGTCGCCCCACACCAGCCGCGCGTGGATTTCCAGCTCTGGTTCCTGCTGCTCGGGGGCCCGCCCCGCGACCGCTACTTCCAGAATCTGCTGGCCCGCTGTCTCACGGCGCCGGCGGTCGTCGCACCCCTCTTCAGCCGCGATCCGTTCCCGACCGTTCCACCCCAGCAGCTCCGGCTCGCTTTCTATCGCTACCGCTTCACGGACGCATCGACACGGCGCCGGGACGGCACGTGGTGGACACGCGAGTTGCTGGGGCACTCCCGGCCACTCACGGCCGGGGACTTCGGAAGCTGATCGTCAGCCGTCGGCCGGGCGCCAGCGCCCATCGCGCAGGACGAGGCGGCGGGCGGGCACGTCGCTCCGACCGGTGCTCTCGGGGTAGCGGATGGCGGGCTCTGGCCCTCCCTGCACGATCTCGGGCACGACGGCACGCACCGCCCGCTGACGCGCGTCGGCGAACACCGCTTCGATCGAGGGGAAGCGCGCCAGGTCGTCGAGCGTGCGGACCGTGGGCGGGATGAGCATGATCTTCCCCGCCTCGTAGGCCGCGAGTGCCGCGCGCGGCGTGAACCAGGCGCAGCTCACCGTCTCCGTCCCGTCCACGGCAGGCTCCTGCCCGCGAGGCGCCCGCCCCACCAGGAAGCGCGTGTCCCAGCGCCGCGGGTTCGTGATGGGCGTGATCCAGCGCGCGAAGGAGAACACCTCGTCGGTCGCGGGGACGAAGCCGGCGCCTGCCAGTACGCGAGTGAACGGCTCACCGGCCGTGATGCGGGCTCGCAGCAGTCCCGCCGACGGCGGCAGTGGCCCCTCGAGCAGGCCGCTACCGTCGCGCGCGAGCAGGATGCCGACCTCTTCGAACAGCTC
>DATILR010000429.1:0-3432 GCA_035476275.1 Binatus sp. (SeqCode)
CAGCTGTCGTCGTCGACGAACGCGATCTTCACCCCGGGCGCGAACCCGCTCGGGCTCCAGCCGAAGCTGACGGGGTTCGTCCACAACATCTTCGTGCAGGCGCGCAGCCCCGATCTGGTGCAGACCGCGCTCCAGCAGGTCACGGGTACCCTGGCGCGGCGGCATCGTATCCAGCCGGGCCAGACCAACGACTTCAGTGTGAACAACCTGAGCGACATCACCAGCGCGGCCGAGGACAGCAGCCGCATCATGGCGCTCCTGCTGGCCGCCGTCGCCTCGATCTCGCTCGTGGTCGGCGGGATCGGCATCATGAACATCCTGCTCGTGTCGGTCACCGAGCGCACGCGCGAGATCGGCATCCGTATGGCGATCGGCGCGCGCCGCGTGCACGTGCTGTTGCAGTTCCTGGTTGAGGCCGTCCTGCTCAGCGTCATCGGCGGGGGCGCGGGGGTCGCGACGGGCAGCGCCGTCTCGCGTCTGATCTCGGCGGTGGCGGGCTGGCCGACGCTCCTCTCGCCCACCGCGATGATCGGAGCGTTCGTGTTCTCGGCGGCCGTCGGCGTGTTCTTCGGATACTACCCCGCGCGGCGGGCATCGCTCCTGAACCCGATCGAAGCCTTGCGCTACGAGTGAGGAGGCAGGGGTGATGGCACGTCAGGGCGTGCGTCTCTCGGTCGTCACCGCGGTCTCCGTGCTGAGCGCGTGTGCCGTCGGACCAAACTTCCACCGTCCCGCGCCGCCCCCGGTCGCCGGCTACACCGCCACGGCGACACCCGCCACGCTCGCACCCGGCGGCAACGAGCCCGAGCAGCGGACCGTCATCGGGCAGACGATCGAGGCGGAGTGGTGGGAGCTGTTCCGGTCGCCACCGATCACGGACGCGGTCCAGCTCGCGATCGCCGGGAACCAGACGCTGGCCGCCGCCGAGGCGACGCTCGGAGAGGCGGAGGAAGCTGTCGTGGAGGCCCGCGCGGCCTTCTTCCCGCAGATCGACTTCCTCGCCAGCGTCACGCGTCAGAACAGAAACTCGTCGCCCTCCCGCGGCGAGGCGAGCTCCACGTTCAACCTGTACTCGCTCGGGCCGACGGTCAGCTACTCGCCGGACGTCTTCGGCGGCACGCGGCGGCACGTCGAGCAGGAGGCCGCCCTGGCCGAGAATCAGGGGGAGCAGCTCGCGGCCGCATACCTCACCCTCACCGGGAACATCGTGTCGCAGGCGATCGCGATCGCCGGCACGCGGCTCGAGATCGCCGCGGTCGAGGGGATCGTCGCCGACGACACGAACAACCTCGACCTCGTGCAGACGAAGCTCGAGGCCGGCAAGGCGGCCGAGACGGACGTGCTCACCGCGGAGAGCCAGCTGGCCAACGACCGCACGCAGCTGCCACCGCTCCGCCAGCAGCTGAGCGCGGCCCGGCACGCCTTCTCGGTCCTGGTCGGCCAATTCCCGGCCGACTGGACGCCCCCCGACTTCGACCTCGCCGACCTCTCGCTTCCGGGCGACCTGCCGCTCACGCTGCCGTCCGAGCTGGTCCACCAGCGCCCGGACATCCTGGCGGCCGAAGCGTCACTCCACGCCGCGAGCGCGGCGATCGGTGTCGCGACGGCGGCGATGTATCCGTCGATCACCCTCTCGGCATCCGTCGGACAGGAGGCCCTGTCGACCGCGACGCTGTTCACGACCTCGAGCACGATCTGGAGCCTGGCGTCGGGCCTGACCGCGCCGATCTTCCATGGCGGCGCGCTGCGCGCCCAGCGCCGCGGCGCCATCCATGCCTACGAGGCGGCCCTCGCGACGTACCGTCAGACCGTTCTCCAGGCCTTCGCTCAGGTCGCCGACTTGCTCGAAGCGCTGTCCCACGACGCCGACCTCGTCGCCGGCCAGCGCGAGGCCCTGGATGTCGCCGACCGCTCGCGTGCGCTGCAGCGCCTCAGCTACCGCGAGGGGAAGTCCGACCTGCTCCTCCTCCTCGATGCCGAGCGCCTCTATCAGCAGGCGAAGCTCGGATATGCGCGGGCGGAAGCGCAGCGCTACCAGGACACGACGCAGCTCTTCGTCGCAATGGGTAGCGGGTGGTGGGACCGCTTCAGCGTCCCGGACGGCGCGCAAAGACCCGGGGACGACGTCGGCGGCGCCGCGTCCCCTCCTTCTGACGCTTCGCCGCGAGGTCGATGAGCACCTGATGGCTGGAGGGGCGGCCGTCGCTCGTCCAGCGCGGGACATAGGTCCCGTCGGCCTGCATTGCCCACGAGCCGCGACCCGGCGCCAGCTGCGCGTCGAGCATGGCCCGCAGCTCCTCGCGGAGTGCGGGATCCTCGACGGGAACGACCACCTCGACACGGCTCTCGAGGTTCCGCTTCATGCAGTCCGCCGAGCCGATCAGGAACTCCTCTTCCCCCCCGTTGTGGAAGTAGTAGATGCGGGAGTGCTCGAGGAAGCGGCCGATCACGCTGACGACGCGGACGGTCTCGGAGAGCTCGGGGACGCCGGGCCGTAGCCGGCAGGTGTCGCGCACGATGAGGTCGATCCGCACGCCGGCGCGGGCCGCGCAGTAGAGGGCGCGAACCACGTCGACGTCCTCGAGGGCATTCATCTTGAACTGGATGTGGCCCGTGCCCGCGCGAGCTTGCGCGGCGATCTCGCGCTCGATGCGGGCGAGGAGCGCCTTCTTCAGGTGCGTCGGCGCCGGCAGGAGCTTCTGGTAGGCGCGCTTCGGGCGGTAGCCGGTGGTCAGGTAGTTGAACAGCTCGGTCAGGTCCTGGCCCACGAGCGGGTCGCAGGTGAGGAGTCCGAGGTCGCTGTAGATACGCGCGGTGCCGGGATGGTAGTTGCCGGTGCCGATGTGCGCATAGCGGCGGAGTCCGTCGTGGTCCTGCCGGACGACCAGCAGGATCTTGCAGTGCGTCTTGAGCCCCACGACGCCGTACGTCACGTGGATCCCGAAGTCCTCCAGCCGGCTCGCGAACGCGATGTTGGCGGCCTCGTCGAAGCGCGCCTTCAGCTCGACCACGACGGCCACCTGCTTGCCCGTACGGGCGGCGTCGCAGAGATAGTCGAGGAGCTTGGAATCGCTGGAGGTGCGGTAGAGCGTCATCTTGATCGCCCGCACCTTCGGATCCTGACTCGCTTCCCGGAGCACGCGATCGACCGACGTCGCGAAGGATTCGTAGGGATGCTGGAGGAGGATCGCGCCGGCGTCGCGCACGATGTGGAACACGTTGCGACGCGTGTCGAGGAGCCGGGGATGATCGACGGGGTGATGCGGGAGATCGCGGAGCGCCGGCACCTCGAAGGCGGCGATCTCCGCGAGGTCGCGGAGCGCCATCATGCCGTCCACGTCGAAGACCTCGGCCCGCTCGTCCAGGCCGAACTCGGCCGCGAGCATACCGCGGTGGGCGGCCATCATGTTGGCGCTCACCTCGAGGCGCACG
>DATILR010000430.1:0-2563 GCA_035476275.1 Binatus sp. (SeqCode)
GCGGGTCGAGACCGTGACGATCACGGTTGCCAACGTGGCGACGCGCTCGGTCGAGCGGACGGTGTCCGTGGTCGGCACGCTGGCGGCGAACGCGCAGGCCGATCTCGCCAGCGAGGTCGAAGGGCAGGTGGTCGGGGTCGATGCCGACCTGGGCGACCGTGTGCGCCGCGACCAGGTGGTGGCCCACGTGCGGAGCGACGTGATCGAGGCGCGGCTCCGCGAGGCGGAGGCGAGTCTCGAGAAGGCCGTGGCGGACGAGGCCCGCGCCCGGCCGCTGCGCACCGATGGCGTCATCTCGACGCAGGAGTACGAGCAGATCCGGACGGCGCTCGAGGTCGCCCGTGCCCGCCGCGACCAGCTCCGCATCGAGCTCGACCGCGCCGCCATCCGCGCGCCCTTCGACGGCTCGGTCGCCGCGCGCCTGGTCGATGCCGGCAACTACGTCCGGCCGGGCGTCGTGATGTTCCGTCTGGTGCAGGACGATCCCCTCAAGTTCCGCGGCGACGTGCCGGAGCGCGAGGTCCCGGCACTCGGCGCGGGACAGCAGGTGCGCATACGGGTGGATGCCTTCCCGAGCGAGACCTTCGTCGGGCAGGTCAGCCGGGTCGGATCCGCCTCCGATCCCGCCGCGCGCTCGCTCAGCTTCGAGGCCCTCGTCCCGAACGGCGACCACCGGCTCCGCCCCGGGTTCTTCGGTCATGCGGAGGTGGTGGTGGCGCACGAGGAGCGGGCGCTTGCCGTGCCGCGCAGCGCGCTCAGCACCTTCGCGGGCGTCACCAAGCTGTTCGTCATCGAGGAGGGAGTCGCGCACGAGCACGAGGTGACCCTGGGTGTCGACTTGGGCGACGGCTGGGTCGAGATCGCGTCCGGCATCGCGGCCGGCAAGCAGGTGGCGACGAGCGGGCTCTCGAAGCTCGCGAACGGCACGCAGGTGGTGGTGCGCACCGACGTGCCGCCGGGAGCGTAGCGTGAGGCCTCGTCTCCTGCGGAAATCGCCTGCACCCCCCGCCCTCGCTCGCCCTGGCGACGTGGCTTGGGAGTCGCACTAGACGATGCGCTTTTCCGACGTCTTCATCCGGCGGCCCGTGTTCGCGACGATGCTCGTCGGGTCGCTCGTCGTGCTCGGGCTCTTCTCGTATCGCACGCTCGGACTCGACCTCTTTCCCAATATCGACTTCCCGATCGTGACGGTGACGACGACGCTCAAGGGGGCGAGCGTCGAGGAGATGGAGACGGGCGTCACCAAGGAGCTCGAGGAGGCGATCAACACGATCGACGGCATCGACGAGCTCCGGAGCGTCACCAAGGAGGGGCTGTCGACCATCGTCGTGCAGTTCGTCCTCGAGAAGTCGCGTGACGTCGCCGCCCAGGACGTGCGCGACAAGGTGTCGCGCGTGCTCGCTCAGCTCCCGGTCGGCACCGACCCGCCCGTGGTCGAGAAGTTCGACATGGACGCGATCCCGGTGGTGAGCCTCGCCATCTCGGGACGGCGGAGCCTGCGCGAGGTCACCGAGCTCGCCCGCAAGCAGATCAAGGAGCACATCGAGACCCTCTCCGGCGTCGGCCAGGTGGTGATGATCGGCGGCGAGGAGCGGGCGATCAACGTCTTCGTCGATCCCGACCGGTTGACGGCGCAGGGCCTGTCGATCGCGCAGGTGCGGACGGGCATCCGGCAGCAGAACCTCGAGCTGCCGGGCGGGCGCCTCGATCAGACGCGCCGCGAGCTGGTCGTGCGGACGATGGGGCGGGTGGAGCAGGTGGCCGACTTCAACGACCTGATCCTGACGCACATCGGGGAACGGCCGCTCCGGGTGCGCGACGTCGGCTACGCGGAGGACGGCGTCGTCGAGCCGCGCAGCGTCTCGCGTCTGAATGGAGAGAACGCCGTCCAGCTGGTGGTGCGGAAGCAGTCGGGCACCAACACGGTCGAGGTGATCGACCGGGTGAAGGCCGAGCTCGACGCGCTCCGTCCGGCTCTCCCCACCGACATCGACATCCGCGTGATCCGCGACCAGTCGCGCTTCATCAAGGCCTCGCTCGACACAGTGCGCTTCCACATGTGGCTCGGCGGCGCGCTCGTGGCACTCACCGTGCTCTTCTTCATGCGTGACTGGCGGAGCACCGTGATCGCCGGGGTGGCCATTCCGGCCTCGATCATCTCGACGTTCACCTTCATGCGCTTCATGGGTTTCACGGTGAACAACCTGACGATGCTCGGGCTCGTGCTCGCGGTGGGCATCGTGATCGACGACGCTGTCGTGGTCCTCGAGAACATCTTCCGGCACGTGGAAGAGGAGAACCTGCCGCCGCGACGGGCCGCCTCGGTCGGGACGGCCGAGATCGCGCTCGCCGTCACGGCCACCACCCTCTCGCTGGTGATCATCTTCCTGCCGGTGGCCTTCATGGCCGGCCGCGTGGGGCGCTTCTTCCACAGCTTCGGGCTCACCGTCGCGGTCGCGATCATGGTGTCGCTCCTCGTCTCGTTCACCCTGACGCCGACCCTGAGCGCCCGCCTGCTCCGCCGGCGCGGCGGTGACGCCGTGACGGGCGGGGCGCTCTACCG
>DATILR010000431.1:0-2512 GCA_035476275.1 Binatus sp. (SeqCode)
CGCTGCGCCGTGACGGCCCCGATGCGACGGACCGTCTTGTCCTCGATCGCGCGCAGGATCTTGCCCTGGAGCAGCGGCGGCAGCGAGTCGATCTCATCGAGAAAGAGACTCCCGCCGGCGGCTGCCTCGAACAGGCCGGGCTTGGCGCGCTTCGCGTCCGTGAAGGCACCCCCCTCGAAGCCGAACAGCTCGGCCTCGAGCATGGTCTCGGGAATGGCGGCGCAATTCACGTCGACGAAGGGTCCGGCAGAGCGCGCGCCGCTGGCATGAACGAGGCGAGCGACGAGCCCCTTGCCGGTTCCCGTTTCGCCGTGGAGGAGCACGGTGGGGAGGTGGGGGCTGCCGGGCCGGTCGAACGCGGCGAGGTGCTCGATCTGCTCCCGCAGGGCGGCCACCGCCGGGGCCCCGCCGAGGATCGAGTCCATTAGCTGCGACGCCATCACAGTTTCCCGACCATTCCTGGCCCGCAGGGCCAGAAGTGGCCCGGATCAGGCTTCCGGACCGCCGAGATAGACCGGATCTGCCAGGCGTCACAAGGTGGCATCGACCTTGCCATAGGGTCTGCCAAGGGAGGGAGCAGCCATGGCGGTGAACGAAGTGGAGATCCGGACGGCAGAGGCGGAGATCGAGCAATTCGTGCACAAGGCGCTCGGCGACGTGGCGGGTGCGCTCACCGCATCGCTCGTGGTCATCGGCGACAAGCTCGGGCTCTACCGGGCGCTCGCCGAGGGTGGACCGGCGACGCCCGCCGAGCTGGCGGCCAGGACGGAAACCAGCGAGCGGTACGTGCGTGAGTGGCTCAGCGGGCAGGCTGCCGCCGGGTACGTCTCCTACGATCCGGCATCGCGGCGCTTCGCGCTTCCGCCAGCGCACGCGGCCTGCCTGACGGACGACGCGAGCCCTGCCTGCGTCCTCGGTGCATTCCAGGCGATGACCGCGGCAATGCGGGCCGAGCCGCGGATCGCGGACGGCTTCCGCACCGGCAAGGGCGTCGGCTGGCACGAGCACGATCCCGATCTCTTCGTGGGCGTCGAGCGTTTCTTCCGACCGGGCTACAACGCGCACCTCGTGAACGAGTGGATCCCCGCCCTCGATGGCGTCCAGGAGAAGCTCGAGCGCGGTGCCCGTGTGGCCGACGTCGGCTGCGGCCTCGGGGCGTCGACCATCATCCTGGCCAAGGCCTTCCCACGCTCGACGTTCGTCGGCTTCGATTACCACGAGGCGTCGATCGAGCGCGCGCGCGAGCGGGCTCGCTCGGCCGGCGTCGCAGAGCGGACGCGGTTCGAGGTGGCGAGCGCCAAGAGCTATCCCGGCACCTATGACCTCGTCGCCTTCTTCGACTGCCTGCACGACATGGGCGACCCGGTGGGTGCCGCGCGGCACGTCCGGAAGTCCCTCGCGTCGGACGGGACGTGGCTCCTGGTCGAGCCCTTCGCGAACGACGACGTCGAGGCCAACCTGAACCCGGTCGGCCGCCTGTTCTACTCGGTCTCGACGCTCGTCTGCACGCCGGCCTCGCTCTCGCAGGAGGTGGGGCTCGCACTCGGCGCCCAGGCGGGCGAGAGGCGTCTCCGCGGCGTGCTCACGGAGGCGGGCTTTACGCGGGTGCGGCGTGCGACCGCCACGCCGTTCAACCTGGTGATCGAGGCCCGGCCGTAACCAACCCGGGGGGCCCGCCGTGGCGGGCCCCTCCACAGCACCGGGAGGGTCGCGCTGACCCATCCCACGGAGGTCTGGTCATGCGCAGGATCGGAGTGTTCATCTACGGCGTCATCTCGTACGCGTGCTTCTTCGCGACGTTCCTCTATGCGATCGGGTTCGTCGGCGGCTTCGGCGTGCCGCACTCGATCGACTCCGCGGCCGAGGGCTCGCTCGCCGTCGCCATCCTCGTCGACGTGCTGCTCCTCGCCGTTTTCGCCCTGCAGCACAGCGTGATGGCCCGCCCGGCCTTCAAGCGCTGGTGGACGCGCATCGTCCCCGAGCCCGCCGAGCGGAGCACGTACGTTCTCGCCTCGAGCCTGGCTCTCCTGCTCCTCTTCTGGCAGTGGCGGCCGATCGGCGGCATCGTGTGGCAGGTCGAGCACCCACTCGCACAGGCGGTACTCTACGGATTCTTCGCAGCCGGCTGGCTCATCGTCCTCGTCACCACGTTCCTCATCAACCACTTCGACCTCTTCGGGCTCCGGCAGGTGTGGCTCCACCTGCGCGGGCAGCCGTACCAGCCGCTCGGCTTCGTCACCCCGGGCCCCTACCGGCACGTGCGCCATCCGCTCTATGTCGGCTGGCTATTCGCCTTCTGGGCGACGCCGACGATGACGGCGGCGCACCTCCTCTTCGCCGTCATGACCACGACCTACATCCTGATCGCGATCCGGCTCGAGGAGCGGGACCTCGGTGACTTCTACGGCGAGCGTTACGCCGAATACCGGCGCAGCGTCCCGATGCTGGTGCCGCGAGTCCGCGTCGCGCAGCCGACGGCGCCGAAGATCGCGCGCACCGAGGTGGCGTGACG
>DATILR010000432.1:0-15451 GCA_035476275.1 Binatus sp. (SeqCode)
ACCATCCTGGACCCGAGCGCGTCGGGATGCCGCGTTGGCGGCCCGTGCATCGATCCTGGGTTCGGGCCGACCGCGGCGGGCATCTACTGGTCGTCTACTACCCTCGCCTGCTGTCCCGACCACACGTGGGGCAGCGGGGCGGACCCGAGCACGACACGAGCCGACGCTCGTCCCACAGGATCCGGCTTCCCGCACACCAGAGCGTCGTGCCCTGTCGTGCCCTGGCGAGGCCGTTTTGACCCCGCCAGAGCGGCCAGGGTGGAACTGAAATGACGGCTACGCGCGGTGTTGCGGCTGTGAGGGGACGACGGAGCCGATTCAGGATCCTGTGGGCTAAACACCCGTGGGGGTTCAAGTCCCCCCTTTCGCACTTCGCGCCGCGCGATTTTACGGCGCTGCGAAGATTGTGTCCGGACGGCCACGGCCGGCGGACACAATTTGCCCGCTGGATAGCCTCGGATCGAGGGCTGCGAAGCGGAGGAGCTCGCTCTCGCCCTCGCTCGCCATCCAATTCCCGTAGTCACGTGAAGCGGCTGAATCATTTTCAAGAGCCGCACGGCGTCGGGGAACCTCCACCGTGCGGCGCGCGCGGTCGGTCTTCGCGGCCCGTACTCCCACAAAGTGACGCGAGCGGCGTACCTGTAGAAGACCCGCAGTGATCAGGGCACGCGATGGGGAGTTGTCTTGTCGCTGCGCCCGCCCCCCCACTTCACCCGGAAAACAAGCGCAGTAGTGCCCGCCGTGCCGCGGCCGCCATGGCGGGGCGAGCCGACGCGAGCTCCCGCTGGGCGGCGACGAGCGCTTCTTCCGTCGCGGGCCACGGGGTGGTCACGGGGACGCCGTCAAGGCCGAGCGCTTATCGCGTCGAAGACCAGCGTGAGCGCGTAGTTGATCGCGGTGTCGCGGTCGCGATCGTCGGTGCCGAGGCCCCAGTCGCGCAGCGCGCCGAGGATCGAGCGCAGGACGAAGAGCGCGAGCGCATCGTTCGGGATGTCGCGCCGGATCTCTCCGCGGGCCTGCGCGAGCTCGATCAACGGCTCGATCAACTTGTGTGGCGCCTCGACGCGGAGGCCCTCCCAGCTGGTCCCCATCTCGACGAGCGCGCGGCCGGTGACTTCACGGCCCCATGCCTTCCCGCGCACGACCTCATCGAGGATGTCATTCAACGCCTCGCGGAACGTCTTACGACCGATCAGGTTCGGCAGCATCTCACGGATGCGCAGCAGACGCCGGAGTCCGTACTCGAGCAGCAGATCCTCCTTGCGGTGGAAGTACAGGTAGAACGTCCCCTTCGACACCCCCGCGGCCGCACAGATCGCGTCGACGGTCGTGTGGTCGACGCCTTGCTGAAGGAAGAGCCGGTTGGCCGCCTCGCGAATGGCGGCGCGCGTGCGCTCGCTTCCCTGTGGTGCGGCGTCCCGGGGGCCGCCCGCGGAACCTGCCGAGCCACCTCGGCCAGCCGTTATTTTATAGACTCTAGTCATTCCCCGTAACCCATCAATTCACTTTATATTTCGTCACGGACTTAACGGTATAACCGCAAGTGGCACTTGACGTTAGTCAGTGTTTCGTCCATCTACTCCCCAACCGAGCCCCTATGCAAACGCACGTCACGCCTCGCCCTACTACCGTCGTCTTTCCGGGCCAAGGGTCGCAGCGGCCTGGCATGGGACAGGACTTCGACGAGCGGTTCGAGGCGAGCCGGCGCGTCTACGACGAGGCATCGGAGGCGCTGGCGCTCGACCTGCGCCGCCTCTGCTTCGCAGCCGACGACCGGCTCGTGCTCACCGAGTACGCACAGCCGGCGATCCTGGCCACGGAGATCGCGATGTTGCGCGGGCTGGGAGAGGCGTTCGGGATGGGCGCTCGACGCTTCGGAGGGCACAGCCTCGGCGAGTACACGGCCCTGGTAGCCGCGGGTGTGATCCCGCTCGGCGACGCGGTGCGCATCGTGCGCGAGCGCGGCCGCCTCATGCAGGAAGCGGTTCCCGTTGGTCTCGGACGGATGGTGGCGGTCATCGGGGAGCGGCTTGACAGGGCGACGATTGAGCAGGCCCTCCAAGGGCTCTCCGTTACCGTCGCGAACGATAACTCTCCTCAGCAGGTGGTGCTCTCGGGGCTCGTCGACGACGTTCGTGCCGCCGAGTGCCGTCTCGCCGAGGGCGCGGGCGGCGCACCGCTGCGGCTCGTTCCGCTCGATGTGAGCGCGCCGTTCCACTCGCCCCTGATGGCGCCGATCGAGCGCGCCTTCGCCGCGGTGCTCGAGCCCGCCAGCGCGCGCTGGGAAGCTGGCAACGCGCCCCGCGTGACCTCGAATCTGACCGGCGGGTTCCATGACGCGGACCTGGCAGCGCTCCGCGCGCGGCTCGTCCGGCAGATCAGCCGCACCGTGCGCTGGCGCAGCAACATGCAGGCCCTCACCGAGCGGCCGACGCGCGTCATCGAGCTCGGGCCCGGGCGTCCGCTGCGCGGGTTCTTCAAGGCGATCGGTGTCTCGGTTGAATCGATCACCGACGTCCGCTCTGCCGATCGCGTGCTCGCCGCGGAGGGCAGGGCGGCATGAGGTTCCCGTCGCACTACTGGGCCGTGGTCCTGGGAGGGTCGAGCGGCTTCGGGCTCGCCTCCGCCCAGAAGCTCGCCGAGCACGGCATGAACTGCTTCCTCGTGCACCGGGACAGGCGCGGAGCGATGGTTCGCATCGAGCCCGAGTTCGAGCGGATCCGCGGCCAGGGTGTCTCGCTCGTGACCATGAACGTCGACGCTCTCGATCCGGCGGTGCTCGAGGAGTGCCTCGCCCGGCTCGCGGACGCCCTCGGCGCCGACGGGCGGGTCCGCGTCCTGCTCCACTCGATCGCCTTCGGAAACTTGAAGCTGCTGCTCCCCGAACGGGCCACCGAGCGGCGGCCCATCGGTGAGCTCGCCGGGGCCCTTGGCATCGACGCGGGCGAGCTCGCGGCCGCGGTCAACCGTCTCTTCGGCGAGGGCTTCGGCGCGCTCGCTTCACTCGCCGATCCGCCCGCCTACCCGTCGGGTGCCTTCCTCGAGGAGGAGGACTTCGCGCGCACGATCCACAGCATGGGGACGAGCCTGCTCACCTGGGCGCGAGCTCTGCTCGACCGCGGGCTGTTCGCAGACGACGCTCGTGTTTTCGGGCTCACGAGCGAAGGCAACACGGTCGCCTGGAAGGGCTACGCGGCCGTGGCTGCAGCGAAGGTAGCGCTCGAGTCGATATCACGCGCCATGGCGGTCGAGTTCGCCCCGTACGGCGTGCGCTCGAACATCATCCAGGCGGGCGTCACCGACACGCCGGCGCTCCGCGCCATCCCCGGCCACGAGCATCTCGGGGCCCACGCGCGGCTGCGCAACCCGTTTCGGCGTCTCACCACGCCGTGCGACGTGGCCAACGTGATCTACCTCCTCTCCACCGACGAGGCGGCGTGGATCAACGGCGCGCTCATCCGCGTGGACGGCGGCGAGCATGTCGCGGGAGCGGTCGCGTGACCTTCTTCCTGCACGGCCTCGGGCACTTCCATCCCGAGAACGAGGTCACGAACGCCTTCCTCGAGACGCTAGACATCGGGACGACGGAGGCGTGGATCATGGAACGGGTCGGCATCCGCTCGCGCCGCACGACGCTGCCGCTCGACTACATCCGGGTGACCCGCAACCGCGACCCGCGGGCCGCGCAGGAGGCGACGCTCTACACGCACGCGGAGGCGGGGCGGCGCGCGGCGGAGATGGCGCTCGCGCGGGCGGGAATCACCGCCGCCGACATCGGCATGGTCATCGCCGGCTCGTCCGTGATGGATACTGCCACGCCGGCCGAGGCCTGCAACATCGCGCGCGCGCTCGGGATCGAGGCGCCAGCGCTCGACGTCAACTCGGCCTGCACGAGCTTCTTCGCCCACCTCCACCTCGTCTCGCTCATGCGACCCGAGGCGCTCCCTCCCTTCGTGCTTCTCGTCGTGTCGGAGGCACTCACGCGCGTGGTCGACTACAGCGATCGCGCCTCGGCCGTGCTGTGGGGCGACGGGAGCGTGGCGGCGGTCGTGTCGACCCGGATGCCGGGTCGCGCGTGCATTCTGGCCACCACCCTCGCGTCGAGCCCCGAGGGTGCCAACCGCGTCGTGGTGCCGCGCACCGGTCACTTCCGCCAGGACGGCCGTGTCGTGCAGATGTTCGCCATCAAGAAGACGGCGCAGCTCCTGGAGAATCTGCAAGGGGCACACGCGCACGACGGCCGCCGCTTCCATTTCGTCGGTCACCAGGCGAACCTGCGCATGCTCGAGGCGGTCTGCCGGCAGTGCGCCATCCCGAGCGACCGCCATCACGCGAACGTCGAGTCGTACGGCAACACCGCCGGCGCCGGGGCACCCTCGGTCCTGTCGATGCGCTGGGAGCAGTGGGCGGCGGACGACGACGTCGCGGTCGTGGGGGTGGGCGCGGGACTCACCTGGGCCAGCTATCTCCTCCGTTTCGAGGCCGCGGCATGACGTACGCGGGGTTTCAGGGGCAGACGAGCTTCGCCAAGCTGGAGCTGCTCGCGTTCGCGCACGGCCGGCTGATCGAAGACCCGCCGGCGGGCTTCGAGGCGCGCCTACCGCTTCCCCCGCTCCTCATGGTGGACCGCATCCTCGACATCGGGCGCGAGGGCGCACGCGGCCGCCTCGTCGCCGAGCGCGACGTGAACCTCGACGACTGGTTCTTCCAGTGCCACTTCCTCGGCGACCCCGTGCAGCCGGGCTGCCTCGGCGTGGACGCCGTGTGGCAGCTCCTGGGCTTCTTCTGCGCCTGGCGGGGCGGTCTCGGAGGCGGACGGGCGCTCGGGTGCGGCGAGATCGCATTCGAGGGGCAGATCCGGCCCCACGACCGGACGGTGCGCTACGAGCTCGACGTCCGGCGCTGCTCCACATTCCCTGACTCCGGCGCCACGCTGGCCGTCGGGGATGCCACCGTGCTGGTCGACGGCGCGCCGATCTACACCCTCAAGGGCGCGCGGGCGGGCCTCTTCCGCGACCTCACCTACGCCGACTACCCGGCGCCGTCGGGTCGCGGTCACGGCGGGACGGGCATGAGCGCGGGCGAAGGGCATCGCCGATGAGCGACGCCCGCGTCGCGCTCGTCACCGGCGGCGGGACGGGCATCGGTGCCGCCTGCTGCCGGGCGCTCGCGGCCGAGGGCTTCCGCGTCGTGGTCCACTACCGCGGCAGCGAAGCCGCGGCGCAGGCGGTCGCTCGGGAGTGCGAAGGCGCCTTCACCGCGCGCGCCGACCTCGCCGAGCCCGCCGACGTCGAGGTGCTGGTCGGGGCGATCAAGGAGCGAACCGGCCGGCTCGACGTGCTGGTCAACAACGCCGGCCAGAACCGCAACGCCCCGACGCCGACGATGACGCTCGACGACTACGACGTGGTCAGCACCCTCGCGCGGGGGACGTGGTACCTCACGAAGCTCGTCCTGCGACGCTTCATGCTCCGCCAGGGCAGTGGACGCATCATCAACATCACGAGTGTCGTCGGCCACACCGGGAACCAGGGACAGGTGCCGTACACGATGGCCAAGGCGGGCCTCGACGCGCTCACCAAGTCGCTCGCCCAGGAGCTCGCGGGACGCTCGATACTCGTCAACTCGGTGGCGCCGGGGTTCATCGCGACCGACATGACCGCGGCGCTCCCGGAAACGGCGCGCGACGGCATTCTGTTGCGAGTACCGATGGGCCGGATGGGAACGCCGGAAGAGGTGGCGGACGTCGTTACCTTCCTCGCCACGCGCGCCAGCTACGTGCACGGGACGGTCGTTCACGTGAACGGAGGCCTCTATGGCGGGTGATGCGATGACCCCCGCCGCGGTGCTCGACGCCATGCCCCACGGGGCGCCGTTCCGCTTCATCGACGAGATCCTCGAGCTGGACGAGGATCACATCGTCGCGGCCTATCGCTTTCTCGCCGATGCGGACTTCTACCGCGGCCACTTCCCCGGCAACCCGATCACCCCGGGCGTGCTGCTCCTCGAGGCGATGGCGCAGGCGGGCGTGGTGGCGCACGGCATCTACTTGCTCGGCCGCATCGCCGCCGACGGGCCACCGCTGCGCACGCTGTTCACCGACGCCACCGTCGAGTTCACCGGCGTGGTGTTACCCGGACAGCGCGTGCTGATCCGCGGACGGAAGCTCGTCTTCCGCCGGCGCTTGCTGCGGTCGGCCGTCGAGATGACGCGCGAGGACGGCACCGTCGTCTGCTCCGGGACGCTCTCCGGGATGGGAGTCCCGGCGTGACACGGCGCGTGGTCGTGACTGGCATCGGCGTCGTCGCGCCGAACGGCGTCGGCGTCGCGGCGTTCGAGCGCGCGCTCCGCGAGGGGCGGTCCGGGGTGCGTGCGATCGCGAAGCTCGCCGAGCTGGGCTTCGGGTGCCAGGTGGCCGGCGTGCCCGACGGCGCCGACGAGCGCGCGGGTGCCGCCTTCGACGCGGACGAGCTCCTCGCCATGAACTCGAACCACCGCTTCGCGTCCCTGGCCGCCGTGGAAGCCTGGGAGGACGCCGGACTCCGGCGGCCCCCGCGCGAGGACGGGACGGTCGACTGGGCCACAGGTGCCATCCTCGGCACGGGGGTCGGTGGCATGGACACGATCGGCGAGCGAGTGGTGCCGCTCACCGACGGCGGCAAGCTCCGCCGGCTCGGTAGCACCGTGGTCGAGCAGGTGATGGCGAGCGGCATCTCCGCGCGCGTCGCGGGCCTGCTCGCGCTGGGCAACCAGGTCACCACGAACTCGAGCGCATGCAGCACCGGCACCGAGGCGATCGTCGAGGGATTGGAGCGCATCCGCAGCGGCCGGGCCGAGCGCATGCTGTGCGGCGGATCGGAGGGCGCCAGTCACTACACCTGGGCGGGTTTCGACGCGATGCGCGTCCTCACGCGCGCCTCGAACGACGCACCCGAGCGGGCGTCGCGGCCGATGAGCGCCTCGGCCGCGGGCTTCGTACCCGCGGCGGGCGCCGGCGTGCTCGTGCTCGAGAGCCTCGAGAGCGCCCTCGAGCGCGGCGCCCCGATCCGCGCCGAGGTGCTCGGTGGGGCCGTGAACTGCGGCGGGCAGCGAGCGGGCGGCAGCATGACCGCACCCAATCCCGCCGGCGTTCGTCGCTGCATTCGCGCCGCCCTGGACGACGCGGGCGTCCCACCGGCGGAGGTCGACGCGATCAACGGGCACCTCACCGCCACCGGCGCCGATTCCCGGGAGGTGCAGGCGTGGGCCGCGGCCCTGGAGCGGTCGCCGGCGACGTTCCCACCGATCACCGCGACGAAGTCGCTCATCGGGCACGCGCTCGGTGCCGCGGGCGGAATCGAATGCGCGGCGAGCGTGCTCATGGTGCAGGGCGGGTTCCTGCATCCCACCATCAACTGCGAGGACGTCCACCCCGAGATCGCACCGTTCGCGGCGGCGATTCCGCAACGGCTTCGGCCGATGCCCGGCCTGCGCGTGCTCGTCAAGGCGGGCTTCGGGTTCGGCGACGTCAACGCCTGCGCGGTGTTCGGGAAGTGGACCCCCTGACGGAAGGAGAGAACGCATGAGCGAGACGGACGTGATGAACAAGGTGGTGGGCATTCTTCGCCCCTACGCGAAGAACGGCGAGGCGCTGGCGCAGGTCGCGCCGACCACGCACATTCTCGATGATCTCAAGGTGAACTCGGCCCGCCTCGTGGACGTCGTGCTGGCGTTCGAGGACGAGTTCGGCATCGAGATCGCGGACGACGACGTCGACGCCGTCAACACCGTCGGCGACGCCGTCCGGTTGATCTCGTCAAAGCTCGCGTAGCCCGGACGCCGGTGGAAGCTAGCCGGCTCAGCCGGCGGGACCGCGTCGGCCTCGCGGTGCAGCGCGCGGTCGGGCGGCTGCTGTCGCCGGTGTGGGTCCCGGCGACGGTCGCGCTGATGCGCTTCGGATTCGGGTGGCGCATCGAGGGTATGGCGGCGGTGCGCCGCGAGTACCGCAACCTGTGCGGCGCTGGCGACCGGCCGCTCCTCGTGTGTGCGAACCATCTCACCATGATCGACTCGGCGCTCATCGTCTGGGCGCTCGCCTCGCCCGGGTGGTTTCTCGCCCACTACTGGGCGTTGCCGTGGAACGTGCCGGAGCGACGGAACTTCGCCGGGTCGCTCGCGTCTCGCATCCTCGTCTACCTCATGAAGTGCGTTCCGGTGACGCGCGGAGGAGACCGCGGCGAGGTGGCCGGCGTGCTCAGCCGTCTCGTTTACCTGCTCGGTCGGGGAGAGGCCGTGCTCGTCTTTCCCGAGGGCGGCCGCAGCCGGAGCGGTCGGGTGGACGTCGAGAACGCCACCTACGGTGTGGGAAGGGTGATCGGCGACCTCCCGGAGTGCCGCGTCCTCTGCGTGTATCTCCGCGGCGAGCACCAGGACGGAGTCAGCGACCTCCCGGCGCGGGGCGAGCGCTTCCACGTGCGGCTCGCCGGGCTTCGACCGACATCGGAGCAGAAGGGGATGCGCCGTGCACGCGACCTCTCACAGCAGGTCGTGCGCACGCTCGCGCAGCTCGAGCAGAGCCATTTCCAGGCTCGCACGGAGGCTCTTGGTTAGATGATGGGCAATGACGTCGTCGACCTCGGCGATCCGGAGAGCCGCGCCGAGGCTCGTCATCCGCGCTTCGACCGCCGCGTCTTTGACGAGACGGAACGGGCGCTGATCGGGGCGAGCGCGCAGCCCGAGCGGACGCGCTGGCTCCTCTGGGCGGCGAAGGAGAGCGCCTACAAGGCCGCGCGGAAGGAGGACCCGCATACCGTGTTCGCCCCATCGTGCTTCGTGGTCCGGCCCGAGGGTGACGCGCGGGTCAGCGTGGCCGTCGGTGAGCGCCGGTTTCAGGTAGATCTGGGCGCGGGTGCGGACCACGTGCATGCGGTGGCGTGGGCGGAGGGTGATTCCCCCGACGCCATCTGCACGGCCATCGCGAAGCTCCCGGAGCTCTCGACCGGAAGCGATGCGGCGCGTTGGCTCGCCATCGCGACGCTCTCGCGCCTTCTCGGCGTCGCACCCGAGGAGCTCGCCCTCCGTCGCGATGGCCGCATCCCCTCGCTCTGGCTCCGCGATCGCCGCAGCTCCGCCGACCTCTCGCTGTCGCACCACGGGCGGTTCGTGGCCTTCGCGTGCACACTCCCATGACCCATCCCATCCGTTGTCTCGGTATCGTCAACCGTGGCGAGGCGGCCATGCGCTGCGTGCGGGCCGTCAGGGCCCTGCGCGCGCGCGAGGGCTCCGGGCTGCGGGCGATCGTGCTCTATACCGACGTGGATCGCGACGCCCCCTTCGTGCGCCACGCGGATGCGGCCGTGCGGCTACCCGCGCCGGCGGGCGAAGTCCGTGCCTATCTCGACCACGACCTGGTGATCGCGGCGCTCCGCCGTGCCGGCGTCGACGCGGTCTGGCCCGGCTGGGGGTTCGTGGCGGAGGACCCGGTGTTCGCCGACCGGGTGGCCGCGGAGAACATGCGGTTTCTCGGCCCGTCGGGCGGCGCGATGCGGGCGCTCGGCGACAAGGTCGCGGCGAAGCAGCTCGCGGAGCGGGCCGGGGTGCCGGTCACGCCCTGGAGCGGTGGCGTCGTCGACGACGAGGCGGCGGCCCTCCTGTTTGCCGAGCGCCTCGGCTACCCGCTGGTCGTGAAGGCCGCGGCGGGCGGCGGGGGGCGCGGCATCCGCGTAGTCGAGCAGGCGGCAGCGCTGCCGGCGGCGTTCCGCTCGGCCGCCGCGGAGGCACGGGCGGCCTTCGGCGACGGACGCGTGTTCCTCGAGCGCAACGTCTCCGGCGCACGGCACGTCGAGGTGCAGATCGCTGCCGACGTGCACGGGCATGTGCTGGCCCTCGGCGCGCGGGACTGCTCCGTCCAGCGCCGCCATCAGAAGCTGATCGAGGAGGCGCCACCGGCGGGGCTCGAGCCAGCGCTGCTCGCCCAGCTCGCGACAGCGGCGGTGCGTCTCGGGCGGGAGGTCGGATACGTCGGGCTCGGCACCGTGGAATTCCTGGTCACCGGCGCCGACGCGCATTTCCTCGAGATGAATCCGCGCCTGCAGGTGGAGCACGGCATCACGGAGGCGGTCACGGGTCTGGACCTGGTTCAGCTCCAGATCCGCATCGCGCGTGAGGAGAGCCTGGCCGAGCTCGAGGTGTGCGAGCGGGGCGTCGCCATCGAGGCACGCGTCTGCGCCGAGGACCCTGATGCCGCCTTCGTCCCTGCGCCGGGCCGCATCGCACGCTTCGATCCGGCGCTCGGGCCAGGCATCCGGGTAGACACCGGCATCGCCGCCGGGAGTGTGGTGCCGCCGGTGTTCGACTCCCTCGTCGCGAAGGTGATCGCGACGGGGGCGACGCGGGAGGAGGCACGGAGCCGGCTCGCGTGCGCTCTGCGCGATCTCGACCTCGTGATCGAAGGCGGGGCGACCAACACCGGCTATCTCATCGACGTCCTCGACTCCGCCGAGTTCCGCCGAGGTGGGATCGATACCGGATGGATCGACCGTCGCGTGCGCGACGCCACGGCGCAAGCGGATCGCGACGCGAGCGATGCGCTCGTCGGTGCTGCAATCCTCGCCTATCAACGCCGCCGCCGCGATGCACGGCTCAACTTCTTCGCGGACACGACCAACGTCTCACCGGTGCGCGTGCCGCCGTCCGTGGGCCAAGAGGTCGACCTCTCCTTCGGCGGTGTCGGCTATCGGCTCGCGGTCTTCGCGCTCGGATCCTGGCGCTATCGCGTGCACCTCGATGGCCACGCCATCACGGTCAGGCTCCGGGAAGGCGATCGCCACCTGGCACGGCTGGAATTCGCGGACCGAACGCGACGGGTTGTCTACGATGCAACGGAAGTCGCGCTGCGCCTCGAGCTCGATGGCCGCCCCTACCGTTTCGGGTGGGAGACCACAGGGCATGTCCGGGCCGCGACGCCCGCGATGGTCGTCGGCGTCCAGGTGGCGCCCGGCGAGCGGGTCGCCGCGGGACAGGTCCTCGGATTCCTCGAGGCGATGAAGGTGGAGATCGCCTTCTCGGCGCCGACCGCCGGGGTCGTGGCGGAGATCCGTGCCACCAAGGGGCAGCTGGTCGCGGCGGGCGACGTGCTCGTCGTCATCGAACCCGAGGCGGGGCACGCGGCAGACGAAGGCCCGGCAGGGTCACGGCTGACGCTCGCCCCGGACGCCGATCCGCTCGGTGTCGACGCGGCGGGGGACGCCGGCGCGTCCGATCTCTCGGCCGTGGACGCACGGGAGGCAAGGGAGCGGCGGGCCGCCATTGCGGCGCTGCGTGAGGAGATCCGCACCGTGCTGCTCGGGTACGACGCCGAGCCGGAGCGGGCGCGGCGGCTCGCGGCGCTGCTCGACTCGGCCGACGGCGGGACGCTCTCGAAGACGCTCGCCAGCGACCTCACCGCGCTGAAACACGAGATCGTCGTTTTCGCCGACCTGGAGCAGCTGTTTCTCACCGCGCCTCGATCGGCTCCCGGCGGCCAGGTCGGTCCCTCGAACGCGGCGCGTCTCCGAGGCTCCCTCCGTCGCGTGCGCGCGGGGGGTGCCGGGACCGGAGAGGACTTCCGCGCGCTCCTCGGTGCGGCGCTGGGACACTACGGTGTGGCCTCGCTCGAACACGGTGATTCGCTGGAGCGGGCGCTGCTCCGGCTGTTCGCGACGCAGAAGGTCCCGGATCTGCGGCGCCAGCTGGTGGGTGCCGTGCTGCGCTGCCTGGCCGCGCTCGCCCGCGCGGGAGCACCGCTCGCCGACGACACTGCGCTCGCGGACGCGCTCGGTCGCATCGCAGCGATGCGGGCGCTCGTTTCCGATGCGCTGGCCGACGCCGCCATCGAGGCGCACGCCGTGATCTTCGAGGGCCCCGCCCTCGAGCAGCGCGCCGAACTCGCCGCCGAGCGCCTCGCCCCGTGGCTCGCGCGCGCGGCCACTGGCGCGAGCCCACCGCCGCAGGCGGTGCTGCTCGACCTCGCGGCCACGCCCCGGCAGGTCTTCGACCGCGTGGGACGCTGGCTGTTCGAGCGCGATGCCCATCGGCGCCACATCGCGCTATCCGCTTACTTGCTCCGCCTCTTCGCGCCCGACGAGCTGGTGGCGCTCACGGCGGTTCGCTCCGGATCCGTGCGTGCGCAGCGTATCGACCTACCCGACGGGCGGGTGGTGATCGGCGTGACGAGCACCGTCGCGAGTGTGGCTCGCACGATCGAGCGGGTATGCCGCGCGATCGCGGCGGGTGAGCTCGTGGCCGGACGGTCCACCGTGCACGGGATCGAGGTGGTGGTGGCCCACGAGGACGGCCAGGGCCCGGAGGCCAGCGTGGCGACGGTGGTGGATGCGCTCAACTCGGTCGCTCTGCCGGCCGAGCGCTGCACGGTGTCGTTCTGCCGCCGGGGCGGTGGCGACGTGCACCGCACGGTGGTTCTCGGACCGGCCGGCGCGTCCGAGGAGGCGAGCCTCCTCGGCATGCACCCGGAGATCGCCGCACGCCTCGGTTTCGCGCGCCTAGGGAGCTTCGTCCTCGAGCGCCTGGCTGGTGCCGACGACGTGTACTGCTTCTGGGGACGGAGCCGCGCGGTGTCCGAGGACGAGCGGCTGTTCGTGCTCGCCGAGGTGCGCGGTCGGACCTCCGACGAGGTGGACGACGCGGCTGTGCACGTCGCTGGCTTCGAGCGGTTGTTTCACCAAGCGACTAGCGCGCTCCGCGCGCTCCGGAGCGCGCGCGATCCGCGTCGGCGCCTGCACTGGAACCGCATCACCATCGTCGTCGGCCCGGCGGTCGCATTGGATGCGCCGGCTCTCGAGGACATCGCTCAGCGGCTTGCGCCGGCGACGCGGCACCTGGGGCTGGAGAAGGTCGTGGTCCGGCTCCGACTCCGCGACCGCGTGCGGCGCACGACGGCCCCGCCCGTCGAGCTGGTCGTGAGCGATCTCACCGGGAGCCGCATGGAGATCGCGATCCGCCAGCCCGAGACCGCCCCGCTAGCGCCGGCGACCGACTACGAACGCAAGGTGGTCGAGGCGCGCCGGCGGCGGCACGTCTATCCGTACGAGATCATCCGTATGGTCGCAGGCGGCAACGGCGCCGGGCCCGCCGCGTTCGAGGAGTACGACCTCGACCCGAGGAGCGCCGAGGCGACGGCGGTGTGCGTAGCCGACCGCCCCCACGGCCAGAACGCGGCTGCCGTCGTCTTCGGCATCGTCAGCACGCCCACCGACAAGGTTCCCGAAGGCATGCGACGCGTGCTGATCCTGTCGGATCCGACCCGAGGGATGGGGGCGCTCGCCGCCCCCGAGTGCGACCGCATCGTGGCCGCCCTCGATCTCGCGGAGCGCCTCGGGCTTCCGGTCGAGTGGATTCCCATCTCGAGCGGCGCGCGCATTGCCATGGACAGCGGCACCGAGAACCTCGACGCGACGGCGCGGGTTGCCCGGCGCATCATCACGTTCACGGAGCGCGGCGGCGTTATCCACCTAATCGTGTACGGGGTGAACGTCGGCGCGCAGAGCTACTGGGACGCGCTCGCGACCATGATCGGCCACACCCGCGGCGCGCTCATCATGACCCCCGACGCCTCGATGGTGCTCACCGGGCGCGCGGCCCTCGAGGCATCGGGAGGCGTGGCGGCCGAGGACGAGGTGGCGATCGGCGGCTTCGAGCGCATCATGGGTCCCAACGGCGAGGCACAGTACTATGCCGGCGACCTCGCAGCCGCCTTGCGCACGCTCAAGGAGCACTACCGCTATGCGTACGTGGTCCCGGGCGAGACGGGGCCCCGCTTGCACCCGACGACAGATCCGCTCACGCGAGACATCACGACGTGGCCGTACCCAGCCGAGCATGGCCACGGGTTCGCAACCGTGGGCGATATCTTCGACGATGCCATGAACCCGGGTCGCAAGCGGCCGTTCGCGATGCGGGCCGTCATGCAGGCGCTCATTGACCAGGACGGCGGCCACCTCGAACGCTGGCGCGCCTGGGCCGGCGCGGAGATGGCGATCGTGTGGGACGCGCACCTCGGCGGGGTGCCGATCTGCCTGATCGGGATCGAGAGCCAGAACGTCGCGCGCGAGGGCTATCGTCCGCTCGACGGCCCGGCGGCGTGGAGCGGCGGTACGCTCTTCCCGCTCTCGTCGAAAAAGGTCGCGCGCGCCCTCAATGCCGCAAGCGGTAACCGACCGGCCGTGATTCTGGCGAACCTCTCCGGCTTCGACGGCTCCCCCGAGTCGCTGCGCAAGCTGCAGCTCGAGCACGGCGCCGAAATTGCCCGCGCCGTCGTGAGCTTCGACGGGCCGCTGCTCTTTGTGGTGGTTTCGCGCTATCACGGCGGCGCGTACGTCGTCTTCTCGAAGTCGCTCAATCCCGGGCTGCGTGCGATGGCGCTCACCGGATCGTACGCCTCGGTGATCGGTGGTAGCGCCGCGGCGGCGGTCGTCTTCACGCGGGAGGTGCGCGCGCGGGCCGGTGCCGACCCGGCCGTGCGGCGGGCTCGTGAGGCGCTCCGTGGCGAGCCGGGGGTTGCGGCACGCGATGCGTACGAGCAGGCCCTGGCAGAAGCGATGCGCGGCGCCCAGGCGGCGGTCGCGGCGGAGTTCGACGCCATCCACACCGTCGAGCGCGCCTGCCAGGTGGGGTCACTCGACGAGATCGTCGAGCCGCGCAGGATGCGTCCGGCGCTGATCCGCGCCCTGCACGAGGCGCGTCGAGGACGCCGTGACCTAGTCGCAGTGGACGTCGCTCGTTCGGCCGAAACGGGTGCGGTCCACGTTTGACAACAATTCCCGATTCCCCGGTGGGCGCTTCCGCACGCCGTTCCAAACAGTCTTTGCCTTCGGCTTCCCGTTCGTCATCTCGTACTACACCCACCCGCCGTGCCCCTAATATCCCCGGGGATGTTCACGATCAGCTTCGACGGGCACTTCTCCTTCAGCCCGTGCGAGCACGACGCGGCTCGCAACCCGCGTCGTGCCCTGTCGTGCCCAGGACGTAGCCGTTTGAGCCGTCAGGAGCGGCTTCGGCGAAGGGGAAGTGCAGGCTGGACGCGGGTGCGACGGCTCTGGTGGGGTAAGAGGTCGCATTCAGGATCCTGTGGGCTAAACACCCGTGGGGGTTCAAGTCCCCCCTTTCGCATTCAATAGTTAGCCGCCGCTCGCCACAGTCTGCCCTGCCCCGCTGCTACCGTTTTGCTACCACTCCGGTCGCGAGGCAGCGTGAACTACCAACTACGCGCGGTCTGCGTGGGCGCCTGCGCCTCGTCGCCAGACTGGTCGTCGAGCTGATCCACGGCTGCCTTGTTCCCGAGTGGCAACCACTTTCCGTAGGTGTCCACCGTGAGCTGGATGCTCGCGTGGCCGAGCTGCTGTTGCACGTACGCAGGCGACTCGCCCTGTTGGAGAAGCAAGAATGCGTACGAGTGCCTGAGGGAGTGCGGCGAGAA
>DATILR010000433.1:0-4617 GCA_035476275.1 Binatus sp. (SeqCode)
ATCCTCGTCGCCCTGATCGAGCGAGAAGAGCGACCGCCAGGGCGAGCGGTAGGGCGCCGGTCGATCGAGCCGGGTCGAGATCTGGTCGAGCACGTCGCGGGCGGCGCCCAGGTCGACCTTCTCGCCCCCTTCATCGAGCCCGAGGTCGAAGGCGTTCCGGACGAAGGCCGTCACGACCTCCGTCCGCAGGCCGTCGATCAGCTCGTCGAGCGTCGGGCGCGCCGCGAAGGCGGTGAGGAATGGTCGGTGGTCGACGATGTCATCGGTCACGTCGGCGAGGTCGTGACGCGAAAGGTAGAGGAGCTCTCGACCGCGGAATCGGCGCGGATCGATCCGAAACGTGACGTGCGCGAACGTTGCCCCGTTCTTGCGCAGCTCGTGCGCGAGACGGCGGGCGTACGCCTCCGAGTGCGCGACGTCGTCGGCTTCGACCGCCACCACGAGCTGATCGAGGCGCGGGAAATCGCCGGAGTACTCCTCGTCACGCTGGACGAAGGGCTGATCCTGCGGCAGCAGATCGCGCCCCGACGTGACGAAGGCGAGCTGGTGCACCGTGTACGTGAGCGCCGCGACGGCGCCGAGCACGCCGAGCAACACGGTGACGAGCGGCCGGGCGCACGAGAGACGAACGACTGACCGGAGAGCTCGGCCAGTCGCTTCCGACGCGGTCGCACCGCTCACGCCAGGAGTGGGCCCGCGCGATTTCATCGCGCGGCCATCCATTCCATGGGTGACGGATGCCACTCGGCGTGGTGCGCCTCGATCGCCTCCTCGATCGATCGATGGCGCCGCTGGAGGTAGCCGTTACGGACGGCGCTGTAGAGCTCGAACACGCTGTCCTCGACGTCCTGGAAGACCTCGAGGTTCAGGGACCGCTCGTTGATCTGCTTCACGATGGACACCGCGGTCGTCGCGAGGAACGGCGTGACGACGTACCCGAACGGATCCAGCAGACCGTCCACGCCGTAGCCGATACCGTCACGGACGGTGAGTGGCTGGAGGGCGGGGAGCACGAGGTACGGTCCGGGGCCGAAGCCGTATACGCCGAGTGTCTGGCCGGTGTCGGCGTCGCTCTTCTCGATGTGGAGCTGCGCCTTCGCGACGTCGAGGAGGCCGACGACCCCGATCGTCGTGTTCACGCCGAAGCGGCCAAGCTCGCGAGCCGCGCCCCGGAACCGACCCTGGAGAAGGTTGTTCACCAACCGCCTCGGCATGCCGAGGTTGTCGAACGCGCGATCGAGCGCCCGCTTCGCACCGTCCGGCAGGAGCTTGTTCCATCCCTTGGCGATCGGCTTCACCAGGTAGCGGTCGAGGACGTCGTGGTTGAAAAAGAACATCTTCTCGTTGAAGGGCCGCCATGGGTCGTAGTCGTCGGAGGCTTCGTTCGCGACGTCATCCGGGGCGGCCGGAGCATCCTCGTCCGCGCGGGCGGCCCCGATGAGAGAGGTGCTTCCTACGACGATGAAGAGGGCGAGCAGCCACCTCGCTGCGCGGCCGGATCGGGAGAACCTTCGCTGGGAGCTCACCTCACTCCACCGTGATCGTGCCCTTCGTCCCGAGCGAGTCCTCCCCACCGCGCGGATCGCGGCTGACTCGTCTTGCGACGAACGCATAGCGGCCGGGAGCGAGCGAGCACACGCTCGCGAACCTCCCCGGGGGAATGATCGTCGTCAGCCGCGTCCCCGCGTCCCAGTCGAGGACCAGCCGGGGCGTCTCGTCGGGCCGCGCGCTCGTCCGATTGACCAGGTGGCAGCGGACCTTCTCCCTCTGATCCTCCGGCTCCACAAAGACGAGCCGCATGAGCTGGCCGGAATCGTTTTCGAATTCGAGCACGTCGTCCCGGTTCATCGTCAGTGCGGAGGGGCTGATCAGCTCGTCATCGTGCATGACGATCTTCCGTGCGCTGCGCCCGCGACCCTCCATTTCGTCTGATGCCGAGGCCATCCCGGACGTCACGGCCGCGGCCAGCATCATGAGGACCATGACCGTGCGCCCGATCGCGGGGGTGTCGTTGTCGATCCTGTGCATGTGAGCCCTCCTCGCACCTGGTGTTCGGCGCCGTATTTGTGCGTTGCCACTGCGCAAGAGCCGTGCCGTTCCGGCGGCCCGTGCGGGGAGAAGAAACATCACGCCGTGCGGCCATCCGCGGCGCGGATCCCGGTGCCGCGTGACGGTACCTCGGCACCGTGCCGATGCCTCGGCAGCACCGGGCGCTCGTATCGCAGATCGTCTATCTAGCCGCGCGCGGTGGATGCAGGCGCAGATAGTGTGAGAGAGGCGGCGAGGAGAGTCGACGCGATGGCAGGCTCGGTGACGCGATCCAGCGCCACTGAGCCGTCGCAACACGCGACCGGTGGGGACCTGATGAAGGAGAACACGAAGGAGGGCGTTACGGGATCCACGCGCAGCTGCAGCCCGTCACCGTGAAGACATTACGCCTTGTCGGGTGCGCAAAACCCGTCGCACGACACATAACTACGCGACTCGCCGGAGCCGTGGGAGCGCCACCTGATGGCGCGACCCAGTGCTGTCACGACGGAGCGGCCGGTTTTGGTTGGCCGTGGCCTCCGAGTGCTTGCGCCAATGCCGGAGTCCCTGGCGAATGTAGCTGGGGTCGAGCGCGAGCGAGTCGCAGATGGCGATGAACGTGAAGGGCCCGTCCACGTCGTCGGAAGCGAACCAGGCCTCGACCTCGGCGAAGAGACGGGGCGCACGGTCGACCCCGGCCCAACGGTGGAACGCGAGGACGGCGTCGGCCAGGACGGCGACTTGGAGGCGCTTCTCGGGCTGAATCCTGGCGCCTCCGACGGGCCTGTCGTAGAGCTGGGCGGGTAGGATGCTGTCTGGTGCGAGTTCGGACTCTAGAAGCTGCATCGTCCAACCTCCGTGGTGTCAGCGGTCGTCTCCGCAACTACCGTGCCGTCGCGGTACGGGCGTGACGTTGGGGGCTCGGGTGGAGAGCCCGAGCCCCCGTGTCGCGGGTCACTTATTGATCTTCATATCGACGCCGGCGCCGCCGAGAGCGATGTCGACGCCCCGGGTGGTCGAGACCAGCTCCACGGTCACCCCGTTCTGGTTCTTCATCGCGGCGACGCCGGCTCCCCCCGCCGCCGTCAGTCCGGCACCGACGGCGGTATAGTTGCCGTCGAAGTCGCTGAGCTTCTTCAAGTTGAACACCTTGCCGGAGGCCTCGATCGACGTCACGCCGACGTCACCGACGGAAAGCCCCTTCACGGCGACCGGGTAGGTCTTCCCCTGGTAGGTGAGTGTGCCCCTGCCCCAGTCGACGCCGACGCCCGCCGCCACGGACCCGCCGGTCAACCTGAGCGTGGCGTTCGGTGTCCTGCTCTTCGCCTCCGCCGCTGTGAGGGCGAGCCCCAACGCGGCAACCGCCATGAACCCCATCATTCGTCGCATTCCGTATCCTCCCTTTCGTTGGTCGTTGATGTCGCCGAGCATGCTCGGCGAACGTTCATCGCAACTACCGTGCCGTCCGCAGCGGGCGCTGATGGAAGGGCTCCGAGAAGCTCCGCGCCGACCGTTCGGCACCCTTGCCGATCTCTCGTCAGAGGATGCGGCCCGCGACAGGTGCGCTACGCTGCCTGCGGCCTGATGATCCCGAGCCTCCGCATCAACGACTGCAGCGTCGTGCGCTTCATTCCCAGCCGGGCGGCGGCGCCCCGCGGGCCACCGAGGACCCAGTTCGTCTCCCCGAGGACGCGCAGAATGTGCATCCGCTCCACGGCCTCCAGGGTCGAGGCGCCGTCCTCGGGATCAGCCCGAGGACGGCGCCGCCTGAGCTCGGCGAGCGGAACCTCGAGCGTTCGGGCCTTCGAGAGGATCATCGCCCGCTCGATGAGGTTGGCGAGCTCCCGCACGTTCCCCGGCCACGCATACCGGCGGAGTGCCTCGAGGGTGTCGGTGGGGATCACCTCGACCTGCCGGTTCATCGGGCGGGCGAGGCGTTGCACGAAGAAACGGACCAGGGCGGGGATGTCCTCGGGTCGCTCGCGTAACGGGGGGACGTGGATGGGAAAGACGTTCAGGCGGTAGTAGAGGTCGTCGCGGAAGCGCTGCTCCTCGACCAGCCGAGCGAGGTCGCGGTTCGTCGCGGCGACCAAGCGGACGTCGACCTTGATCGTCCGGGTGCCGCCGAGACGCTCGAACTCCTGCTCCTGGAGCACCCGGAGCAGCTTCGACTGGAGCTCGAGCGGGATCTCGCCCACCTCGTCGAGGAAGAGCGTGCCGCCGTGGGCCACCTCGAAGCGTCCGATCTTCTGCGCGATGGCCCCGGTGAACGCGCCCCGCTCGTGGCCGAAGAGCTCACTCTCCAGGAGACCCGACGGGATGGCAGCGCAATTGATCTTGACGAAGGTCCGCTCGCGGCGACTGCTCCGGTCGTGGATGGCGCGCGCGATCAGTTCCTTCCCCGTGCCGGTCTCGCCGAGGACGAGCACCGTCGCGTCGGTCGGCGCAACGGTCTCCACCTGCCGCAGGGCATCTCGGAGAAGAGGGCTCTCGCCGACGATCTCCTGGAAAGGGTGTTCGGCGCTGATCTCGCTCTCGAGGTAGAGACGCTCTTCGGCGAGCTTTTCGGTGAGCTGTGCGATCTCCCTG
>DATILR010000434.1:0-7030 GCA_035476275.1 Binatus sp. (SeqCode)
CGGCGTGGTGTTCAACCGCTGGTCGGGGGCGTTGAAGACGGTGGGGCAGGGGGTGGCGTGGCGGGTTCCCTGGGTCACCCAGGTGCAGTCCTACCCGGTCGCGCTCCGCACCTACACCATGGTGCGCCGGAGTGCCGAAGGTACGGAGCGCGGTGACGACTCGATCGATCTCCCCACCAAGGAGGGGCAGCACATCCGGCAGGACATCTCGGTCACCTACAACACCAGCCAGGAAAAGGCGGCGGACGTCTTCCGCTCCTTCCGCGGGGCCGACATCAGCGACATCGAGGCAACGTTCATCCGGCGAACGATCATCACCGTGTCGCAGAACGCCGCGGGGCAGATGTCGCTCACCGATCTCATCTCGAACCAGCGCGGCACGCTGCAGGAGAACATCCAGGGCGATCTGCAGCGCGAGATGAACAAGATGGGCTTCGTCGTCGACAAGGTGAACCTCGGCGCGAGCCATCTGCCCGACGCGATCGAGAAGCAGATGCAGCAGAAGATGGCCGCTCAGCAGCAGGCCCAGCAGGCCGACTACGAGCTGCAACGCCAGCAGACGCTCGCCAAGGCGAAGGTGGCGGAAGCCGAGGGCGAGGCGCAGTCGACGCTCGTCAAGGCCAAGGCGCAGGCCGAGGCGAACAGCCTGCTGCAGCAGACGCTCTCACCCCTCCTCATCCAGAACAAGGCGATCGAGCGCTGGAACGGGACCTTGCCGCAGTTCACGGGCGGGGGGGCGGTTCCGTTCCTCAACCTGAAGGATCTGGGCGGCGACGCCCACGGTGCGCCGGCCCACTGAATCCAGACGTCCGCGCTTGCCTCTGCTCGTCCTGCGGTATAGGCCCTGAGCAGAGGCGATGACGACTCCCGACGAGATCCGCCAGCACCTCCAGACGGCGCTGCCCGGCGCGGAAATCGCCGTCGCGGACACGACCGGCGCGGGCGATCACTTCGAGGTCCGCGTCAGCACGCCGGCCTTCGCCGGCAAGACGCTGGTCGAGCAGCATCAGCTCGTCTACCGTGCCCTGGGAAAGCTCATGCCGCAGATCCACGCGCTCTCGCTGCGTACCGAGGCGCCCTGAGGAGAACGAGAATGGCCGACGTTATCGAGGAGATCGAGCGCGAGGTGCGGGACAACCAGGTCCTCATCTACATGAAGGGGACCCCCAGCTTCCCGATGTGTGGGTTCTCCGCCGCCACGGTGCGCGTGCTGAACGAGATCGGTGTTCCCTTCAAGGCGGTCGACATCCTGGCCGAGCCCGAGAAGCGCGAGGCGATCAAGCAGTTCTCGAACTGGCCGACCATCCCCCAGGTCTACGTGGGCGGGAAGTTCGTCGGGGGGTGCGACATCGTCCGGGAGCTGCACGCGCGCGGCGAGCTCGCTCCCCTGATCCGCGCCGCCGCAGTCTAACGACCCGAGACCCTGTCTCGGGTCGGACCGGAAGCGAGCGTGTGGCGTTCCTGAATCTTGCGAACGTCATGCCGCGGCCGGCGAAGCCGGCGCGGCAAAACGTAGCACCCCCCGGGCGATGGCGCATTGTGCTGCGCTGCAGGCGCACCGTTCTAGGTAGCGGGCTCAAGCTCCGGAACGTTTGCCGCGCCGGCTTCGCCGGCCGCGGCACGGCGCTCGCCCGACCCACCGAACGCCACACGCTCGCTTCCGATCCCGCCCCGAGACATGGTCTCGGGGCGCGCTGTTGACACCGGCAGCTCGTCCGCGCTTTTCTGCGCGCATGCGAGCCGTTGAGACCGTGGGCGGTCGCTGCGCGGCGGCCGAGCTCGGCCCGACGCTGATGCATGAGCACCTGCTCATCGGCTGGCCGGGCTGGGAAGCCTATGCCGGCGAGGATCGCGCCGTGCAGCGCGAGCGCGTCAAGGTGTGCGTCGACCGCATGCTCGAGCTGCGTGAGCTCGGGGTGCGCGCATTCCTCGACCCCTGCCCGATCGACCTCGGACGCGACGTGGAGCTGATGGCGGCGGTGGCCGAGCAGAGCGGAGTCCGCATCATCTGTGCGACTGGTCTCTACAAGGAGGACTACGGCGCGCCGGCATACTTCAAGTTCCGCGCGCAGTTCGGCGATGCGGTCAAGGAGATGACCGATCTGTTCGTCGGCGAGCTGACCGAGGGGATCGGGTCGACCGGGATCCGCGCCGGGGTCATCAAGGTGGCGACGGGCGCGCACAAGATCACGCCCTACGAGGAGCTCGTCCTCCGGGCCGCCGCGGCGGCGCACCTCGCCACCGGCGCGCCCATCACGACCCACACCGACGAGGGAACGATGGGCGTCGAGCAGCTCGACCTCCTCACCGGGGCTGGCGTTGCCCCGACGGCCATCATCGTCGGTCACTCGTGCGGTTCGAGCAACCTCGACTACCATCTCGCCATGCTCGACCGGGGAGCGTACCTGGGCTTCGACCGCTTCGGGCTCGAGATCCTGCATCCGGACCGTGCCCGCCTGGGGGCGCTGATCGGACTTCTCGGCCTCGGCTGCGAACGGCAGATCGTGCTCTCGCACGACAGCGTCTGGTGCTGGCGCGGCCGCGCCCCGAGCTTGCCGCCCGAGGTGATGCCCGACTGGCGACCCACCCATCTCTTCCAGAAGGTGATTCCGCGTTTGCGCGACGCCGGTGTACCGGAAGAGAAGATCGACGCGATGCTGGTCGAGAACCCGCGACGGTACTTCGCGGAGGCCGGGACCACCCGCTGCTGAGCGAATGGTGGGCGAGCCGCGCTCGCCGGTGACGGGCGAGTGAAGCAGAACGTCGTCCTCCTGGCGGCGCTCGTCGCCCTCGCCCTCTGGCTCGGGACCCGCGGCGGCGACCTCGACATCTACGAGGGCGGCGAGGCGCGCGAGGCGCTGGTCGCGCGAGCGATGCTCGATACGGGCGACTGGGTGCTGCCACTCTGGAACGGTACGGTGGTGCCGTCGAAGCCGCCACTCTTCCACTGGCTGATCGTGCTCGGCGCGCGACTGACGGGAGGTGAGGTCACGCCGCGAGCCCTGCGCATGCCCTCGGCGCTGACCGCCGCTCTGGTCGTCCTCCTCGTCTGCCTCGCGGGCGTCCGCTGGGGAGGCTGGGACGTGGGCCTCCTCGCCGGGTTGGTGCTCGTCACCACGCCGCAGTTCCTCGAAGAAGCATGTGACGGCCGCGTCGACATGACGCTCGTGGCGGCCGTCACGGGGGCGCACGTGGCGCTCGTCGAGGCGCTGCGCGCTCCCGACCGGCGACTGCCCCTCTACCTGCTCGCCATCTGTCTCGGCCTCGCGATGCTCGCCAAGGGCCCGGTGGGACCGGGCCTGGTCGCGCTCAGCGCGCTCGGCTGGGCGGTCAGCGAGCGGAGCTTCCGCCCCGTCCTCCGCCTCGTGCGTCCGCTCCCGGTGCTCCTCTGCATCGCCATCGCGGGGAGCTGGTACGGGCTCGCCACCCTGCACCGGGGTGCCGACTTCATCGTCAAGCAGATCGTCTCCGAGAACGGCGAGGCGCTCCTCGGGGGTGCCCGCATTCCATCGCGCTCGCCGCTCTTCTTCGTGCCCCGGCTCGTGCTGGGCGGCCTGCCGTGGACGCTCCTCCTCCCGTGGGTGGTCGTCCGCGGCTGGCGGGGTCCGCTCCCACGGCGGTACACCGTCCTCTGGGCGGCGACCGGCTTCGTCTTCTTCTCGCTGGCGCCCCTCAAGCGTGGGGCCTACCTGCTGCCGATCCGCCCGGCCGTGGCGCTGCTCGTCGGCTGGTGGCTCGCGGAGATCGTGCGTGCCGGGGCCCCGGCGGGTCGCTTCGTGCCGGCGCTGCGGGGCATTGCGCTGGCGACCGCCGGAGTGGCGCTGGGTGGCGTCGCGGCGGTCACGGTGCTGGCCGTGGGCTGGCTGCCGATGAGCGCCGTCGAGCGGCTGGTGCCGGCCGGCGCAGAGGTCGACGTGGCCGCGGTCCTCGACATGCTCCGGGCGACGAAGGCCGAGCTGATCGCCCTGAGCTCGGCGGCCGCGCTCGCCGCGATCGTCGTGATGCGGACGCTCGGCCGTGAGCAGTGGCGGCGCGCGACGCTCGCCACGGCCACCGTCGTCATCTGCGGGGCGCTCATGGCGATCGACGTCGTCGGGCCGGTGCGGAGCGCCCAGAAGACGGTGCGCCCCTTCGCGCTCGCCGTCCGCGAGAGGGTGGGGGACGCACCTCTCGCGCTCCTCACCGCAAACGAGGAGATCCCTTTTCTCTACTACGTGGGACGCGTGGTGCCCGTGGCGGGCGACCCCGGACGCCGTCCTCCCGATCAGGCGCGCGGCTACTACGTCCTCGATCAGACGCGATGGGAGCGATGGTCGAGTCGCGACGGCTGGGAAGAGGTGCTGCGGAGCGATCACCTCTTCTCGACCCACCTGCGCGACCTCGTCTTGGTCCGCCGCCGCTAAACGCCCCTCAACGGCCCAGGATCACGACGCAGGCGTTGGCGCCCCGCCCCACGGTGTGGGCGAGCGCGACGCGCGCGCCCGCCACCTGCCGCCGTCCTGCCTCGGCCCGCAGCTGCCAGGTGAGCTCCACCACCTGGCCGAGCGCCGAGGCGCCGAGCGGCTCGCCCTTCGAGAGGAGACCGCCGCTCGGATTGACGGGCCGGCGAGCGCGCATCTCCCCACCTCCGTCCCGGACCCAGCGGCCCCCGCTGCCCCGCGCGCAGAGCCCGAGCTCTTCCCCCGACAGGATCTCCCGTCCCGCATCCGTGTCCTGGAGCTCGACGACGTCGAGGTCGGCCGGGCCGAGACCGGATTCCTCGTAGGCATCCCGCGCCGCCATCTCGGTGGGCGTCGATACGGCGGCGTCCGCAACGCCGCTCATGGGGGTGTGCTCGCCCAGCACCGAGCCGGCGTGGTGCGAGCGTAGCGCGGTGGCGAGCACGCGCACGGCCCGCGCGCCGGACGGGCGGGCCGTGAGGACGATCGCCGCGGCGCCTTCGTTGGGGGCGCAGAGCATCAGGAGGCGGAGCGGCTCGCACACGACCGGCGAGGCGAGGATCTCCTCCACGGAGAGCGCCTTCTGGTACATCGCGTACGGGTTGTCGACCCCGTGTCGATGGTTCTTCTCGGAGACACGCGCCAGGTCCTCGAGCCGTACGTCGCTCTCCATCATCAGGCGCTGCGCACGCAGCGCGAAGTACGCGGGTGCGGGCGACAGCCCGGCCTCCTCGCGCCATGGCTCGAAGAAGCTCGAGCGGATGATCCCGCGCGGCATCTTCTCCATGCCGAACACCAGCACCGTGTCGTAGCGGCCGCTCGCTACCTGGGCGGCTCCGAGGGCGAGCGCAGCGCCGCCACTCGCGCAGCCGGCCTCGACGTTGACGGTCGGGACCCCCGAGAGGCCGAGCGCCGTCAGCACCTTGTGACCCGCCGCGACGCCGCTGTAGACGGTGCCGCAGAACGCCGCCTGGAAGCCGCCGCGCCCGACGCCCGCCTCCGCGAGTGCGGCCCGGACGGCGTGCATGCCGAGCGCCGTCACGCTCCGATCCGCGAAGCGGCCGAAGGGGTGGATGCCGACGCCGGCGACGTAGACCGGTCTCACGTCTCCTCCGGGCGGAAGGCGTAGCTCAGTACGGGTCTGCCGTCGTCGTCGGCGAACAGCGGCTCGACCACGAGGTGGACGCGGAGGCCCGGGCGGAGGCGGTCGAGACGGGCCTCGGTGAGTCGCGAGATCACCTCGAGGCCGTCCGCGAGCTCGACGACACCGAAACCGTAGGGGACCTCGCCGCGATAGCCCGGAGGTCGGCTCGAGACCGCGGTGAAGAGCTTCAGATGCCCCTCGGGCCCGGCGGGCGTGGCGGACACGTCCGTTGCGGCACAGTACGGACAGACCACGTCGGCGGGGAAGTGGAGCTGCTGGCAGGCCGCGCAGCGCGCGGCGAGGAGACGCGGCCCGTCGGGGTCGATCACGAACAGCCCCGGAGCGATCGGCCGCGGCTCGAGCACGGCCGCGACCCTACGGACGAGGGCCCGCTCGGTCAAGGCCCGTGACGACGCGCAGCGGGCGCCGGATGGTCCGGGGCCCGCCGCGGATCGTCAGCCGTCGGGCTACTTCGTCGGGATGATCTGTCCCCGGATCTCGCCGCCCGGGAACTGCGACGAGTGGACGTTGGCGTAGAGCAGTCCCTTGGAGATGGCTTTCTTGGCGGTCTTCAAGGTTGTCGGGTCGGGTGTGATGCAGTTGTTCTTGGGGGAGCCGCTCTCCGCGATGGGGATCAGCACGGGCGCGCTCTGGCCGGGCACCGCCGGACCATGGATGTGGGCTGCCACCTCCGCCCCGCCCTCGAGCCGTGTGTAGGTGATCCGGTAGCAGAGCTGGCCGGTCTTGGTGTCGAAGGTGAAGAATGCGACCCCGAAAGCCCCGCTCGTGTTCGGCGGCGTCTCCTGGCCACCGTTCATCACCGCGATGAAATTCTTGCTGGCCGCGCGAGCAGGGACGGACGGGAAAATGAGTAGCAGGCTCGCCCCCACGCCAAATAGAATCGTCCGGATCCTCATGATGTTCCCCCCTCCATGACGGGATGTTGTGTTCGCATACTTCTTCAGGATGCGCGACGTGTCAACGCGCGCGAGCTCCGGGGACGCCGAGGAGCAGCGTCACCAGCGTGTCACGGTCGAG
Source organism: Binatus sp. (SeqCode) (assembly GCA_035476275.1). Classification (GTDB taxonomy): domain Bacteria; phylum Desulfobacterota; class Binatia; order DP-6; family DP-6; genus DP-23. Next base: position 6,622 of record DATILR010000434.1, read on the forward strand.
CGGCGCACGCCGCAGGTTCACGTGCATGACCGTGTCGCCTTTTGCCACGTAGAACTCGTGCATCTCACGACCAGGGCGGGCACCTGGCGTGCGCCGAATCGCTCGCGTTTCGCATCCGTGACCTATGCCACCCGGGCTGGCTAGGGGCAAGGTACGTACGCACCGGATCGCCCCGCGGTTTTGCAAGCAAGCTGGCAGGTGGTTGGCGGGCGCGGACACGCCGGGGGAATTCTGGATTGCGGCTCGGGAGTCGGTGTGGCATCGAATGCCGTGGCATGACGGCGCCGCTCTCCGCTCCCGACGAACACCTGCGCGTGGGTGACGCGTACTACGTACTCGCCTCGTCGCTCGCCAGCCGGCGCCGCAAGCACATCCTGGCTCACGGCGATACCTTCGCCGTGCTCGACCA
>DATILR010000435.1:0-4601 GCA_035476275.1 Binatus sp. (SeqCode)
ATCCGCGCACGGCGGAGGTGGCGCGCGACCACGAAGCCGTCGCCGCCGTTGTTGCCGCGGCCGCAGACGACGATGGCGGGGCCGCGCGGCCGGCGGAGACGCTCGCGAAGCACCCGGGCGGCACCCGCGCCCGCGCGCTCCATGAGCACGTGGCCGGGCGTGCCGTGCTCGATCGTCCAGCGATCGAGCGCCCGCATCTCGGCGGCGGTGACGACGATCACGGCGCGCCCGCGAGCGCCACCTTCATCTCCCGGACCGCCGCCGCCAGCCCGACCACGACGGCGCGCGCGACGAGGCTGTGGCCGATGTTCAGCTCGACGATCTCGGGGAGCGCGGCGATCGGCCCGACGTTGGCGAGCGTGAGGCCGTGGCCGCCGTGGACCTCGAGGCCCAGACGGTGCGCTTCTCTCGCCGCCGACTGTAGCCGCACGAGCTCTCGCGCCACGCTCGCCGCATCACGCGCGTTGGCGTAGTCGCCGGTGTGGAGCTCGACGGCGGACGCGCCGGCCGCCACGGCGGCCGCGAGCTGCGCGGGCTCGGGATCGATGAAGAGCGCGACCTGCATGCCCGCCTTCGCCAGCGCACCGACCGTCGCCCGGATCCGCCCGAGCTGCCCCGCCACGTCGAGGCCTCCCTCGGTGGTGAGTTCTTCTCGGCGCTCGGGGACCAGACAGGCATCGGCGGGGCCGACCCGCTGCGCGAAGGCGACCATCGCATCGGTCGCCGCCATCTCCAGGTTCAGCTTCACGCGGAGCTGGCGGCGGAGCTCTTCGACGTCTCGCTCCTGGATGTGACGGCGGTCCTCGCGCAGATGGACGGTGATGCCGTCGGCCCCCGCCGCCTCGGCGACGAGGCCGGCCTCCACGGGATCCGGATAGTCGACGCCCCGGGCCTGCCGCAGCGTCGCGACGTGGTCGACGTTGACGCCCAGACGGATCGTGCGCCGCATCATGCTGCCGCGAAACGCCACGCCGGCCCGCCGCGCACGATGTGCCCGGCGGTCGGCGTGGGAAAATGCGTGCCGAAGATGCCGGCATGGGCGGCAAGGCGCTCCGGCGTCGCGTCACGCAGGAGGAAGCTCGCCGGCACGGGGCCTTCCACCTCGATGACGCGCGTGATCGTCACGTCGCCGATCGTCCAGCGTTGCATCGTCCCGACGATTAGCGGGTTCCGGGCCGGTTCCTCAAGCCTAGTGGGACCGTCTTGTGCCGGACCGCCAGCTCGACTATCGCGCTCTCATGAAATTCGGACTGATGTACGCCAACGCCGGACCCTTCGGGTACCCGGACAGTCTGCGCCACATGGCACGCACCGCCGAGGAGGTCGGCCTCGAGTCGATCTGGGCGGTGGAGCACGTGGTGATCCCGGTCGGCTACCGCTCCGTGTACCCGTACAGTCCGTCGGGACGGATCCCGAGCCCGGAGAACCTCCCCTTGCCCGACCCCCTGCTGGCCCTCACCTTCGCCGCGGCGGTGACCACGAAGCTCCGGCTCGCCACGGGCATCCTGCTCCTCCCGCAGCGCCACCCGATCTATGTCGCCAAGGAGGTGGCGACCCTCGACGTGCTCTCCGGCGGACGCCTGATCCTCGGCGTCGGCATCGGCTGGCTCCGGGAGGAATTCGAGGCGCTCGGAATCCCGTTCGACGACCGGGCGGCGCGGACGGCGGAGGCCGTGCGCGCCCTGCGCTCCCTCTGGAAGGCCGAGCCCGAGCCGTTCGCGGGCAAGTTCTTCCGCTGGCCTCCGCTCGAGTCGAACCCGAAGCCGGTGCAGAAGCCAGGGGTGCCGATCGTCGTCGGCGGGCACACGCGTCTCGCCGCCCGCCGCGCCGCCCGCTACGGCGACGGCTTCTTCCCGGGGGTCGACTCGCCGGAGAAGCTCAAGGAGGTGCTCGCGATCCTGGGCGAGGAATGCGCCAGGCTCGGCCGGAACCCGCGCGAGATCGAGATCACCGCCGGTCGGGCCGCGATGGATCTGGACACCGTGCGCCGCTACGAGGACATGGGCGTGGCGCGGCTGACGCTCCCGCCGCCGGCGTTCGACCCCGACGGCCTTCGCGCCGGGCTCCAGGAGTTCGGGAACCGGATCATCGCGAAGCTCTAGCCTCCGGGCGTTGAAAAGCTCTCGACTCACCGGCGCGAGCAGTCGGTGGACACCGACGTCCTGATCGTCGGCGCGGGTCCGACCGGGCTCATGCTCGCGAATCAGCTCGGTCGACGCGGCGTGCGCGCCATGATCGTCGACCGGCACGCCGGGCCGTCGCGCGAGACGCGGGCGCTCGGCGTGCAGGCACGGACGCTCGAGATCTACGCGAGGCTCGGGATCGTCGATCGGGCGCTCGAGCTCGGCAAGCGCGGCACGGGGGCCAACCTCTGGGCAGAGGGACGGAGGATGGCGCGCGTCCCGCTGGGCGAGGCCGGGCGTAGCGTGACGCCGTATCCGTTCATCCTCATCCTCGGCCAGGACGACAACGAACGGATCATGGGAGAGCGGCTTCGTGACTGGGGCATGTCCGTGCAGTGGAACACCGAGCTGGTCCGCCTCGAACAGGCGCCCGACCGCGTGTCGGCGACGCTCGCGGTCGGTGACGGGACGAGCCGGAAGGTCACTGCCGCGTGGGTGGCCGGATGCGACGGCGCGCGCAGCTCCGTGCGCGAGCTGAACGGCATCACGTTCGCCGGCGCCCCCTACGAGCACGTGTTCTTCGTCGCCGATACGCAGGTGACGGGCAACATGGTTCCCGACGAGGTCAACGTGTACCTCTGGCGACAGGGGTTCCATCTGTTCTTCCCGATGCGTGGCAAGGATCACTGGCGCGTGGTCGGCATTCTCCCTCCGACCCTTCGCGACCGGAAGGACGTGAGCTTCGACGGCGTGATCCCTTCCTTGCGCGGCGAAGCCGGACCCGGCCTGTCCTTCGAGTCCTGCAGCTGGTTCTCCACGTACCGCATCCAGCACCGGAGCGCCCTGCACTTCCGCGACCGCCGCTGCTTCCTGCTGGGTGACGCCGCGCACATCCACAGCCCGGTGGGAGCGCAGGGCATGAACACCGGCCTACAGGACGCGTACAACCTGGGATGGAAGCTGGCGCTCGTCGTCCAAGGGCGGGCAGCGGCAACGCTGCTCGACTCGTACGAGCAGGAGCGCATGCCGATCGCGCGGCGGTTGCTCAACACCACTGACCGGGCGTTCAGGCTGGTCGTGTCGGACGGCTGGCTGGGCGGGCTGCTCCGGACGCAGGTCATCGCGAGGATCGCCGCCTTGGCGATGAGCGTCGAGCGGATACAGCGTCTCGCATTCCGCATCGTCTCCCAGACCGGCATCGCGTACCGGCAGAGTCCGCTGTCGGAACCGCTGGAGGGGCTGCCACCGGAGGCGCCTCGCGCGGGCGATCGCTTCCCGTGGCTGCGGCTCCGGTTCCGGGTGGACGGCCCGGTCGAGGATCTCTTCGAGAAGCTCGACGATACGTGCCTGACTCTGATCGTGATCGAGCAGCCTGCCCCCCCCGAAGGGGCACTGGCCCTCGGGGACCTGCTGTGCGTACACGCCATTCCGGCGCATCCCGCCAATGACGTGGAGCTGGCACGCGCGCAGATTCCCCGGCCTTCGTTCTACCTCCTCCGTCCGGACGGCCATGTCGGACTGTGCGGCGCGCGCCTGGAAGCTGCTCCGATCGCGCGCTACGCGTCCGAGCGTCTGGTTCTGCGGAGCGCTGCCACGCGAAATCCCTCGTGACGGAATGTGATCAATGCATGGGGACGCAAACGTGGGGTGTGAGGGATCCGCGCTCGTCACGGGGGGCGCACGAGGAATCGGTAACGCCATCGCGACGCGCTTCGCCTCCCGGGGGCTGGGCCTCTGCCTCGTGGATCGCGACCCACGGGAGCTCGCCGCGGCGGCCGATCGTCTCCGCCCGCTTGCCCCCGCCGTCGAGATCGTTCACGCCGACGTGACCGTGCCGGACGAGGTCGCCCGGGCGTTCGGCATCGCCGCAGCGATCGGGCCGGTGCGCGCCGTCGCCCACTGTGCCGGGCTCTCGCCGACACTGGCACCGGCCGCCGACATCTTCCGCGTCAACTTCCGCGGCACGCGGATCGTCCTCGACGAGGGCGAGAAGCGCATGCCGTCCGGAGGAGCGATCGTCGTGATCGCGTCGCTGGCCGGTCACATGGCGGGGCCCGCATGGCGCCGCGCGGTCGGCGACCCGACCGATGGCGATTCGGAAGGTCGCATCGCGAGCCTCACGGACGAGCCGGACACGGCCTACGGCATCTCGAAGCTGGCGGTGATCGAGCTCGTCCGGCGCCGCGCGAGGGCCTTCGGCCGCCGCGGGATTCGTGTGAACACGATCTCCCCCAACATCACGAACACGCCGATGGGCCGCTCCGAGATCGCTGGCCACGCGATCATTCTCGACATGGTCCACGCGGCGGCGATTCCCCGCGTCGCGGAGCCGGAGGAGATCGCGGCCGTCGCGGATTTCCTGACCGGCCCGGGTGCCTCGTACGTGACCGGAACGGACATCCTGGTCGACGGCGGGTGCCTCGCGGGTCTCGGCTTCGACCCATTCGCCGGATAGCGCCTGCGCGGTCGGCTCCGCCT
>DATILR010000436.1:0-9168 GCA_035476275.1 Binatus sp. (SeqCode)
CAGATGCGCGATCCCTTGCCGACATGGCGCACGCTGTGCGCGCCGCCCTCGGAAAAGTATTCCTCGTATGGCTGGGCAGGGATGTACTCGTCTGGTTTTTTGTCGCCGATCTTCACGCCGAGGAGCTCTTCGACCAGATCGACGTCGTACATGCGGATCGCGTCGTAGTCGGTGAGCAGCGCGCACACCTCGACGCAGATGTAGCAGCCGATGCACTCGTCGAAGCGATCCTGCACCGGCTGCACGCCGCGGCCGGGCAACGAGCCGTCGGCGAGGTACTCGATGCACTGCACCGGGCAGAACTCCGGGCACTTTCCGCAGGGGAAGCACAGGTTCACGTCCATGAACGCGACCTCGCGCGGGCGCTTCTTCTTTTCCCCGAAATCATCGGGGACGTCGGGGACGCGCTCCTCCTTCAGCCGGCGCTTGATGATGTCGATCGCACTCACGGGCGCATGGTGGCGCGCCCGGCGCCGGCTGTAAAGCCGCCTCTTCCCGGTGTCAGCCGGCGAGCGAGTGCGCGAGCGCGATGGCGAGGCCGACCAGGCCGCCCACGACCGCCCCGTTCAGACGGATGAACTGGAGGTCGGCGCCCACCCGCTCCTCGATCTGCGCGACCAGGGCGTCCGTCTGGAGCGCCTCGAGATGCTCCCGCACCGTGAGCCCGATCTGATGGTGGTGGCGACGGACCAGATCCTCCGCGGTGGTGCGCACCCAGCGATCGAAGGTCGCTCGCCGCCCGGGATCCTCGAGGCGCTCGAGGATCCCGGCACGGATCGTCCGGTCGATCAGGCGGGAGAGGGCGGAGGACGGCTGCGTGAGCTCGTCCTCGAGCTGGGAGCGGAGGCGGGTGAGCGTGTCGCGCACGATGGGACCGGCTTCCAGGCTCTCGAGGATCGCCGCGCGGAGCTGCTCGGCCTGCCGGAGGGCTTCGAGGTCGCCGCTGGCGAGCCGCTCGGCGAAGCGGGCCAGCCCCCGGAGGACCAGCCGGCGGAGTGGATGCTCGGCATCGCGGGCTGCGCTGCGCAGCTCCGAGGCGGCATAGTCGCAGGCTGCCTCGACGATCTTCCGCTGCACGATCCGCCGGCGGAGCATGAAGGGCATGAGGCGCTTGCCCCCGGCGCGCAGGGATTGCGCCGAGCGGTCGAGCCACCAGTGCAGCTCGATCGCGGTGCGGGGCCGGAGTGCGAGGTTCGCGAACGACGTGGCGAGCGTCTCGAAGGCGGCCGCCGCACTCTCGCTCGCCACGGCGCGCGCGAGCCAACGGCCGGAGGCCGCGTCGACCCGTACCTCGCGCAGCTGACGGCGGATGGTCTCGTCCAGGAAGGCGGCCGTCTCGCCCTCGCTCAGCGTGCGGGCGAGCGTCTGGAAAACGTCGCGCAGCGGGGCGCCGAGGCGCGCCACGTGCACCGGATCCCCCAGCCAGTCGGTCACCAGGTCGCTGGGTGACAACCGCGCCAGCCGGGCGCCGATCACCTCGGGGGAGAGCCAGTCCTCCTCCACCATGGTGACGATCCCCTCGATCAGCTTCGCGCGCCGGGTCGGGATGATGGCGGTGTGCGGGATCGGCAGGCCGAGCGGATGGCGGAAGAGGGCGGTCACGGCGAACCAGTCCGCCAGCCCGCCCACCATCGCCGCCTCGAACCCGCTGCCGAGCAGGCGGAGCCAGGCGGCGTTGGTGAACGGACCGACGAGCACCCCGATCCGGCACGCGGCCGCGCCACCGACGGCCACGAGCAGGGAGACGGTGCCGACCCGGTTGCGCGGTGCGGCCATCGCGGCAGTCTACCATTGACATGGACCCGCCACAGGAGCAGCGAGGAGCTCGGATGCGACTCGGCGTGGTGCTCCGCAACATGGGTCCCGCCTCGACGCGCGAGACGATCGCGGCGGTGGCCCGCCTCGCCGATGCCACGCCGGCGATCGCCGATCTGTGGGTGACCGACCACCTCGCCATCCCGCCCGACGATGCCGAGGGCTCCGACGGTCGCTACGTGGAGCCGCTGGTTACCCTCGCCTTCCTCGCCGCAGCGACGATGCGCGTCGGGCTCGGGACGTCGGTCCTCGTCCTTCCGTATCGTCCGCCCTTCCTCATCGCGAAATGGGTCGCGAGTGTGCAGGAGCTTTCCGGCGGCCGCGTGATGCTCGGCGTCGGGACCGGTTGGATGGCGCCCGAGTTCCGCGCCCTCGGCGTCGACTACCGTCGTCGAGGAGCGCTCAGCGACGTGGCGCTCGATCTGCTCGACCGCTGCTTCGCGGCGGACGTGGTGGAGGCGAACGGTCAGCCCTTCCTCTTCCGACCCCGTCCGTCGCGCCCGCCGCTCTTCGTCGGCGGACAGCCGCGCTTCGCCTTCCGCCGTGCCCTCGCGCATCGTGGGGGCTGGATGCCCATGGGGCTCGCACCGGATGCGCTTGCGCCGTGCGTGGCCGAGCTCCGCGCGGCTGCCGCCGGCCGAAAACTTCCGCCCCCCGAGGTCGCGGTGCTCACCGCGCTCCCCCTCGAAGACGTCGACCGGACGCGGGCGCTGCTCGTCCGTTACGCGGAAGCAGGTGCCACCCGGGTCATCCACGGCGCGCGCTATCCCGACGCGGACGCCTTCCGGACGATGATCGAGCGTCTCGCGGCCGCTGCGAGCGAGGACTGCGGAGTCTCCGCGCGCGCAGCGCGCGGCCGAGCGAAGCGAGCAGGGAGTGGGGGCCTCGGCGGGCTTTGCCCGCCGGGGGCGAGGGGCGGAGCCCCTCGCTGATTCAGGGCAGGAGCTGGAGCCCGAGGAAGACCTGGAAGCCGCAGAGGAGCAGCGTCGCGGCGCCGACGAGCGGATGGATCGTCCGCGCCGTCGGTGCCACCGGCACCCAGCGGGAGAGGATCGCCGAGACGGTCAGCAGACCGACGATGACGGTGCCGATGGTGAAGTGTCCCGTCCCCGCGGTGTCCTCGGGGCGGAGCTGTGTCATCGTCGCCAGGCCGCCCACCCAGTTGACGATCACCAGGGCGTAGAGCCAGGGGCCGATCCGGGCATGCCGCCGGCGCGCCGCGCCCGCATCGCGAGCGGCGCTCCGACTTCGGAGTCCGAGTCGCGCGTCGTAGCCGGCGAGGGCGATCGTCGCCAGCCCCGCGACCGGGTGGAGATAGAGCGTGAGCGTGCGCAGCATCGGCGCGCCGGGGGGAAAACCTCAGTGCACCGCGGCCGCGGCCTGGGCCAGCCGGGCGACGCGCGCCGCGATGGCCTGGGCGTCGGGCGCGGCGGGAGCGAGCGCGAGGTAGCGACGGAGATCGGCCAGCGCCGCCCCGAAGCATTCGAGGCGCTCGTAGAGGAGACCCCGGAGCCGCACGTCCTCGGGCGAGTCCGGGGTGAGCACGAGGACCAAGTCCACTGCCGCCAGCGCATGCGCGTGGTCGCGGCGATCGAGGTAGATGTGGAGCAGGTTCCGCAGCATGCGGGCGAGGATGGCGGGTGCGGGCGTCGCGGCCAGCGCATCGGGCGGCAGGCTCGTGATCTCCTTCCCCCGCTTGCCGAGAAAGGTGCGGTAGCGGCTGAGGAGCTCCGCCGGCTCGAGCACGCGTCCGCCGAAGAAGGGGTCGAGCACGACGGGCTCGGCGGCGTCCCCCACGCGGACGAGGAAGTGGCCCGGGAAGCCGACGCCGGTGATCGTGAGGCCGAGGCGGGTGCCGGCCTCCATGAAGACGAGCGCGAGCGTGATCGGCAGCCCGGTGCGGCGCTCCAGCACGTCGTTTAGGAAGCTGTTCCGCGGATCGTAGTACTCCTGCTGGTTGCCGCGGAAGCCGCACTCCCCGAACAGGTAGCCCGCGAGGGCGGTCGCGGCCTGCACGGGGGTCCCGGCGGCCGACACCCGGGCGCGGGCTCCTCCGGCCAGCGCGTCCAGCGCGGCGAGGTGGGGGGTGGGCTCGAGGGCGGGATAGGCGATCCGCGCGATGGCGAGCGCCCCGCGGCCGAGGTCGGTGCGCTCGCCCGCCGCGACGAGTGCGGCGAAATCCTCCCGCAGGCTGCGGGTCATGACGGACTCGCTACCACAAGCACCGGCCGATCGTCACACGGCGGCGGCGCTCACGCCGGCCCGCAGAGCTCGACCACGTTCCCGTCGGGATCGCGCACCCACAGCTGCGAGCCACCGAACTCGAGATACGGGATGCCGCGCGCCTCGAGGGTCTTCTTCACCTCGGCGAGCGACGCGACCTGGACGGCGAAGTGCGGCGCCGTCGGATCGATGCCGTCGAACGTCTGCTGCGCCTGCTGGATCAGGTGCAGCTGCCCGCCCCCAAGATCGTACCAGGCTCCGGGAAAGCCCAGGTCCGGACGGGGCGCGGTCGAGAAGCCGAGCACGCCCTCGTAGAACTCCCGCGACCGCGCGATCTCACGGACGCGGATGGACGCGTGGTTCAGCGTGTGACGTCCCATCGTCGTGTCTCTCCCTTGTGGTGTGCTATCACGATCGCCAGGGTGACGGGGACGGGAGCCCCGCCGACGAGCGGGGGCCCGGCGAGCGCTCCTCTCGGGTGACGCACGTGACCCGCCAGCGCCGGGCCTAAGGACCCGCGAGGAGGCGGGGCTCCCGTCCCCGTCACCCGCGGATGGCAAGCATCGCGTTCGACGGCCACTACGCGGCCGCGAGCGCGTCGACCCGGAACGTCCGTGCCGGCCGCATCCCGAACCACGAGCCGATCCAGGCCATCCAGTACTTCCGGGCGAGGAGATCGCGGATGTGCGCCTCGAGCCCCGGGTCGCTCACCGTGCTGGCGCGGCCCCGCAGGCGGAGCGCATCAACATCGAGCTCCACCTCCGGCGTGCGGGCGACGTTGCGGACCCAGTCACGGTCGGCGTTCAGCGTGGCGAGAAACACCGTCGTGCCCTCGACCAGGAACCAGATCGGCACGCCGTGCGGCCTTCCGCTCTTCCGTCCGCGGGTCGTGATGCGGAGTGTCCCGCGGTCCTTCACCGATGCGAGCCGAGCCGCGAGGTCGGACGACACGCGGACTACTTGCTGATGCTCGAGATGAACTTGTCGATCGGGATCGCCGCCAGCGTGATGATCTTGATGCTCCCCCGCGACGCCAGCTCCGCCGACACGCGGGCGATCGTCTCGTTGTCGGGCGCCTCGACCACCGAGAGGAAGTCGTACGGTCCGAGCAGGGCGTACTGGCTCTGCACCTTCACGCCGAGCTTCTCGATCTCCTTGTTGACGTCGCGGATACGGGTCGGCTTCTTGGTGATCGTGCCCGCGCCCTCGTCTGTGAGCGAGCTCAGCAACACGTAGGTCGCCATCGGAACCTCCCTCTGGTGGCGTTTCCCGGGAGGCTAGTGCGCGTCAGGCGTGCTGGTCAATACGGGGTGCCGTCCCCGCCGTGGCCGGCGCGATCGTTCCGTAGCGGGAGAGGGGAGCGAAGCACGTGGTGCAGGCATGCTCCTCGAGTGCCACCGCCGCATCGGGATCGTCGGTCAGATAGCGGGTGATGAAGAGGCCGGCGACCACCGCCTTGCGTGCCGAGGAGCGCGTGCGCAGCTCCCAGGCCGCCTCCTCGAGCAGCAGCGCGCCCTGGACGAGGTCGCAGAGGCTCGTCGTCAGGCGACGGGCGCGGTACTCCGCTGCGCTCCGCTCCGCCGTCGCCACGCTGGTGACGAGCCGCTCGACGCGCGCCGCCGCGCTGGCCAGCAGCCGGCGCGGGTGGTCGAGCAGGGCCGTGCCGTCGCTCCGTGACGCCGCCCCGACGCGGGCGAGGATGGCCTGCGCCACACCCTCGGCGCGGAGCGCGCGCAGCACGTCGAGACAGATGATGTTCTCGGTCCCTTCCCAGATGGTGTGGCACTGGGCCTCGCGGAGGAGGCGTGCGGTCGGCCAGTCCTCGACGTAGCCGTTGCCGCCGTGCATCTCGACCGCGGCCGAGGTGAGGTCGATGCCCCGGCGCGTGGCGCGGAACTTGGCGAGCGGCACGAGGAGGCGGGCGAGCGAGCCGTCTCTTCGGTCGATGGCTGCACCGGATGCGAACACCAGCGCCGCCGCGGCCTCGAGGTCGACCAGCATGCGGACGAGCGTCTCCCTGACGAGCGGGAGGTCGGCTAGCCGCGAGCCGAAGGCCTCGCGGCGTGCAGCATAGATCGACGCCTCGAGAAACGCCCGGCGCATGAGGCCGAGGCCCATGCAGGCCACCCCGAAGCGCGACGGGTTGACCATCTCCATCATCCGGTTGATGCCGCGCCCGTCGAGCGCGCCGCCGTTGCCGTCCCCGCCGGCTAGGAGGTGGGCCTCCGCGTCGACGAAGTCGACCTCGCCCGTCGGTACCGTGCGTGTGCCGAGCTTGTCCTTCAGGCGCCGCATCAGGATGCCGTTCGGGCTGCCGTCGGCGCGCGTGCGCGGGACGACGAAGAGGGCGACGCCCTTGAGCCCCGCCGGGGCGCCCTCGGGACGGGCGAGCGTGGCGATCGCGCCCGCGTCGATGTTGGAGCAGAACCACTTGGAGCCGGTGAGCCGCCAGCCGCCGGCCGACTGGCGGGCCGTGGTGGTGATCGTCCCGAGGTCCGAGCCGCCACTCTGCTCGGTCATGAACATCGCGCCGTCCCAGGCATCGTCGAAGCGCTCGGCGGTGAGCCGCGCGAGGAGGCGCTCGCGCACCTCGGGAGGGGCGAAGCGCTCGACCAGACCGACGACGCCGCTGGTCATGCCGATCGCGCACATGAGGCCGGTGTCGGCCTGGCAGGTGAGGTAGTTGAGCGCCGCCGTCATGACGGCGGGGAAGGGTCGTCCCCGGCGCTCGGCCTCACGGCGCAGCCGCGGGCCGCTGATGCCGGCCTCCCAGGCGTCCCGCTTGGCGGCGATCGCCGCCGGATGATGGACGATGCGGTAGACCTCCTTCCCCCAGCGATCGTAGCGCTCGAGGCGGGGAGGGTTCTTGTCCACCGTCTCGGCGCGCTCCGCGATGGGTCCGCCGCAGAGGGCTCCGATGCGGAGCAGGTGGCCCTCCGCCCACTCCCGATCGGCCGGGTCGAGGAGCCGATCCATGAGGGCCTGGAGGTTCGGATCGACGGTGTACCAGTTCAGCCCGATCGCCCGCTCGAACGCGCCGTAGTCGACCATGGACAAACGATATTGATTCGCCTCGCGCAGAGCAAGTCGCGCAGCGCGGGCCCGTTGCACATTGCGATGCGGGGATTGCAGTTTGCACGGCACGGCGGTGCGGCGCGGAGCGAATCCCTGGCCTGGCGTGCCGTTCCGACGGGCACGGCGCCTGCTTCCGACGCCCCTCATGCGCATCTCGGATGTCCTGCCCGTGGAGCTGGTCGTGCCCGCGGTCGCCGGTCGAACGAAGGACGAGGTCCTCGACGCGCTGGTAGGGCACATGGCGGCCTTCCACCCCTCGCTCGACCTGGATCGCCTGGCGACGGCGCTGCGTGAGCGCGAGCGCCAGATGAGCACCGCGCTCGTCGACGGGGTGGCCATCCCGCACGCACGGGTGGCGGGCCTCGGGCAGGTCGTGGCCGCGTTCGCGCGCAGCGACGCCGGAGTGGCCTGCGACTCGCACGACGGCCGGCCGACGCACCTGTTCTTCGTTCTCGCCGCCCCCGCCGACGCCCCGGGCACGCATCTGAAGCTCCTCGCCACCGTGTCGCGCCTGCTGAGCGACGTACGCTGTCGTGCGCGGCTCATGGCCGCCGCCGATGCGCCCGCCGTGCTCGCGGCGCTCTGCGAGGAGGAGCAGCGCCTGCAGCCGAGCGCGCGGGCGGCGTAGCGGCCGGTGACCCCCGAGCGGAACGCTGTCCCGGCGCCGCGGCCGAAGATCATCGTCGTCACCACGGCGATGCTCGTCTTCATCTCCTTCTGGCGGGCCTCGGCGATCGTGCTGTGCGACATGGCGTCGACCGCCTACTACATCGGCGGCATCGTCGAGCAGGCGATCGGCAAGGCCGCGCCCTGGTACATCCTGGCGGTCATGCTCTTCGCGTACGCCGTGCGCGGCGTCTACATCGAGTCGTGCGCGATGTTCGTCCGGGGTGGGGTGTACCGCGTCGTGAAGGAGGCGATGGGCGGCACGCTCGCCAAGCTGTCGGTCTCGGCGCTGATGTTCGACTACGTCCTCACCGGGCCGATCAGCGGCGTGTCGGCGGGGCAGTACATCGTCGGGCTGACGAACGAGCTGCTCCTCGTCGTGCACGCTCCGTTCGCGATCCCCGCCGCCGCCGGCTCGGCGGCCATCGCTATCGCCATCACGCTCTACTTCTGGCGCCAGAACATCCTCGGCATCGAGGAGTCGAGCGACAAGGCGATGAAGATCATGGCGGTCACGACGGTGATGATCGTCGTGATGACCGCGTGGTGCGGCCTGACGCTCTGGGTCCGCGGGGCGACGCTGCCGCCCTTCGACCTGCACTTCAGCGACGAGGCGCTCGGCTGGCTCGGCGGGAGCGGATGGCAGCGGCAGGTCGGGGCGCTCGGCATCCTGATCGCCTTCGGTCACTCGATCCTGGCCATGAGCGGCGAGGAGTCGCTCGCCCAGGTGAACCGCGAGATCGCCCATCCCAAGGTCCCGAACCTCATCAGGGCGGGCTTCGTCATCTTCCTCTACAGCATGCTGATGACGGGTCTGATCTCGTTCTTCGCCGTGCTGATCATCCCCGACGACGTGCGGATGGCCAGCTACAGTGACAACCTGATCGGCGGCCTGGCGATGTACGTCGTGGGGCCGCTCTCGGTCCGCCTGGTGCTGCGGGCGTTCGTGGTGGTGGTCGGCTTCCTCATCCTCGCGGGAGCCGTCAACACGGCGATCGTGGGCTCCAACGGGGTGCTCAACCGGGTCGCGGAGGACGGCGTGCTGGCGGACTGGTTCCGCCATCCGCATCCGCGCCACGGTACGACCAATCGCATCATCAACATGGTGGTGGGCCTCCAGATCTTCACGATCGTCGCGAGCGGCGGAAACGTCTACGCCCTGGGCGAGGCCTACGCGTTCGGCGTGGTGTGGAGCTTCGTCTTCAAGGCGCTCTCGATGGTGGTGCTGCGCTTCAAGGATCGGCGGCCACGCGAGTGGCGGGTACCCTTCAATGTCCGCGTCGGGCGCTGGGAGCTGCCGGTCGGTCTCCTCCTGATCTTCCTCGTCCTCCTGGCGACCGCGCTCGTGAACCTGGTCACCAAGAAGGTCGCGACGGAGTGGGGCGTGGT
>DATILR010000437.1:0-1897 GCA_035476275.1 Binatus sp. (SeqCode)
TCGGAACGCTCCAGACCAGCGTGCAGTGCAACCTCTCGGGCAACAGCTGGGTCGCGTGCTGTCAGTGAAGAGAACCTGACCACACCTGTCGTCGCGGAGTCCAGGTCTAACCGCCCGTGCCCTGGGCGTTCGAGGGCAACGGGCGCATTCAGTCTCCTGGGAGAAGGCCACGCTTGCCTTCTCGTCGCTGAGCGAAGCGGAACGTTGGCGGGCTACCTTCTAGGCTTCGACCATTTCACGTTCTTCGCCAACGGCCGCGTCTCGTGGGTCGAGGAGTTGGAGGTTCACTCGCCCTTCCGCAGGAATGGAATCGGGCGCGCCGGCGTGGCTGGATTCGAGGAATGGGCGGTTTCCCGCGGATCGTCCGGCGGGCGTCGCCCTACCTCGCCGACCGCTTCGAGCACCCACAGGGCATCTTCAAGCCACTGAAATAACCGCCCTTTCTCGCGCTCGCGAAAAAATCGTTTAGCGTGTCGATTTCGACCGGGCTGGTTCGTCGCCTCGTCGAGATGAGGAGGTGACCGATGTCAAAGCTGCGGGTGCAGTGCTTTTCCGTCTCCATCGAAGGCTTTGGTGCGGGCCGAATCGGGACCTCGACAACCCGATCGGTGTCGGCGGCCTGGCGATGATGATCGCCGAGGTTAGGGCTGCCCCGTGCGCTCCGCGTCAAGACCCTGGACGCCGCGGCCAAAGGCGGACTGCGGCCGCCGTTCTTCTCTCGGCTCGGCGCCGAGGCGACGGAGTTTCGGCGCGACTACGCCGGCGAATGCCGGACGCCGCCGTCACAGGCGCTCACGCGCGGCGCCCTTGTCCGGCTCGGCCCGAGCTGATTGACTCGCGCGGAGAGAACAGAGCGGCGCGATGCTTCGACCTTCCGTTGTGCTCATCATCGCCGTCGCGGTCCTCGTGCACGCGGCGGCCGGTGACTGCAACGCGTCGGACGATCGCAAGCTCGTGGTCGGCGTCACCCCCGCGCCGCCCTTCGCGATGCATGCGGCCGACGGCTCGTGGTCCGGCCTCGGCGTCGAGATGTGGCAATTGGCCGCCGCCGACCTCGGCTGGAGCTACGAGTTCCGCGAGCTCAGCCTGCCGGAGCTGCGCAAGGCCCTGCAGGACAAAACGATCGATGCCGCCGTCGGATGGCTCCCGGTCACCATGGAGAACGACGAGATCTGCGACTTCTCGCAGCCCTATCTCAACACCGGCACCGGGTTGGCCCAACGTGCCACGGATCCGCTGACGCTGCGCTCCGTGCTCAGCATCTTGTTCGACCCCCGTCTGCTCAGCATGCTCGGCATCATCGCCGGGGCCGTCTTCGCTGTGGGCGTGATCATCGCTCTGGTCGAACGGCGCAGCCGAACGTCCGACTTCGGCGGGCCGCTGCGCCGGGGCGTCTCCACCGGCGTGTGGTGGGCGGCGGTGACGATGACCACGGTCGGCTACGGCGATGCCACGCCGAGGACCGGACCGGGCCGTCTTCTGGCGCTGGTGTGGATGTTCATCGGCGTCGTCGTCGTTGCTCTGCTCACCGCCACCGTGACCTCGATGATCACCGTCAATCACCTGCGCGGCGTCGTCGGACAACCCGCGGACCTGCTGCACGTGCGCATCGGCATCGTGCCGGGAGGCGCGGCGCAGGATTTCCTCGAGCGACACAACTCCAAGTACAGCACCTTCGAGTCCTACGAACAGGCCCTCGCGGCGCTGGACGAGAAGCGCATCGATGCGGTCGTCGCCAACCTACCTTCCCTGCGCTATCTGGTGCGCAAGAACTGGCAGGGACTCCTCGAGGTCTCGCCCGTGATCCTCCAACCGGAGTCGTTCGCGATCGCGCTTCCCCAAGATAGCCCGCGGCTCAGGCAGCTCAACTCGGCCGTCATCCGCGCCCGCCAGGGTG
>DATILR010000438.1:0-2247 GCA_035476275.1 Binatus sp. (SeqCode)
GGCGGCGCGTGCGCGCCCGGTCTGATCACGCAGTTCGAAGCGGCGCGTCGCACCGAAGCTCAGCGAGGCGATGTCCGGCTGCCCGCCGTGCGCGTAGTCGCTGTCCCGGTGCCATCCGACCGAGTCGCGCCCGTCGCGGTAGAGATTGGCGAGCACCGAGTTGAAGGCCCGGCCCGTGACCTCCTCGGCGCGACGGCGGATCGCGTCGAGGCGCGGGGAGAGCGGGCGCGGCGGATGCACGACGCCCGAGTAGCGGTAGCCGGCAGGTCCGTACATCGCGATCAGCCGCGGCATCGGGATCGTGCGCCCGTAGATCGTGAAGCGCTGCTCTTCCCAGTCGGTCTCGGCGAGCAAGCCCTGGAGGTGGTCCACGCTCGAGGCGAGGTCGAAGACCCCGGCGACGAGCGTGAATCCCTTGGGCAGCGCCATGGTCTGCATGATCGGCCTGACGACCCCGTCCCATCGACTACGCACGATCGGTGGAAGGAGGGCGTCCCGTCGTCTATAAGGCGCTCCATGTCGCACAGCGTCAACCTTTATCTGGCCGCGATGCTATTCGGGGTCGTGCTTGTCCCTGCCGCCCGGGCCGACCGCCAGGTGATCGCGCCCGGCACGGGACCGCAGGATTCGGTGGTCGTCGACTCGGGTGCGAACGGCATCTGCGAGACGAAGGCCCACAAGGACGACCTGCAGCAGATCCCGGTGGGCCAGGGCCTGCCGTTCGCGGACGAGATCCACTGCGGCCAGGACCGCGTCGCGGCCTCGACGGCCGCGGGCGACGACGTGCAGCTGATCGGCGTCGGCAGTGCCTGCTCCCCTAACGAGACCGTCATCGATACCGGCCCCGACGGGATCGCGAACTCGACCGCGGCCGGGGACGACCAGCAGCGGATCGGCGTGGGCATGGGTGAGCCGAACGAGGCCTGCATCGTGACGGGTGGCAACGGGGTCGCCGACACGCCGCTGATCGCGGGCGACGACCTCCGGCACCTCCTGGTTGGCGCGGCGGAGCCGAACTCCCCCGTCGTCCGCTGCGGGCCGAACCGCATCTCCGAGACGACGGCGAACAACTTCCGCGCGGGTGGGGATGACGTCCAGCTGGTCCCCGTGGGCGCTCCCTGTCCGAACGCCGGCACGGTCGTGGTCGACTCGGGGGCCAACGGCATCGCCGAGACCCAGGCCCAGGGACCCGACCTCGTCATGCTGCCCGTGCCCCCCGTCCACCTCAAGATCCCCCGCCGGCAAGGCTCTGCCAGCAGGCGCGTGAAGGTCGTGGTGCAGAACGCCGAGGTGGGCAATCCCTCCGCCGCGAGCCGGGTCTACCTGCTCTCCACCGACGACGGCTCGTGTCCGAACGGCACCATCAGCGAAGTCGACGCCGACGCGCGGATGAAGGGCATCCAGCCGACGGCGAGCGTGGCGCGCAAGCACCGGATGAAGGCCAGCTTCGTCGTCACCCTTCGCCTCGAGGACGTGACCTCGCTGGCGAAGAACGTTCCCTTCCGCTGCTCCGTCACCGTCGAGGCCGACGCGCTCGACACCGCGCCCGATCCCGACGACGCCGCGAACCCGGCCAACAACTCGGTGCGGGTCGACATCGAGGCGGTCGACCTGAACGACCTGTAGCGAGTTCGCCGGCCGGCACGCCGCGCCGGGCGAGGATGAACGCGATCGACCGGTGTGCTATCGCTGCACGATGGCCGAGAACGACCCCCAAACGGAGATCGAGCGCCTGCGGGCGGAGAACGAGCGGCTCAAGCGCGGAGCGAGTCGCGGGGTGAGCCTCAAGGTGAGCGAGAAGGGTGGGCTCTCGGTCTACGGACTCGGGCGCTTCCCGGTGACGCTCTACAAGGAGCAGTGGCTCAAGCTGCTCGACCTGGCCGACGACATCCGCGCCTTCATCCGCGACAATCAGGCGGAGCTCAAGACCAAGGGCTCGACCTGATCCGCGCCGCCGGCCAGTCCTTGTCTTCGCGGCTCCACCGGGCCGGGTCACCCGTAGGACAGCTGCGGCATCCAGCTGCCCCGCCCCTCGGGCGTCAGGTCGAAGAAGCTCCAGATCGGCCAGAGGAGATCGACGTGGCGCGGATGCCCCTTGGTAGGCGCGTAGAGTAGCTCGGCGGCCCAGGAGTGGAAGATCCCGTCGTCGGTCCGCGTGAAGACGTTGCAGGCGGGCATCTGTCCGCCCTCGGGGTCCTCCGCGAAGTAGTCCGCGTTGTACGAGTTGGCGGAGGACGACAGGAGCCG
>DATILR010000439.1:0-2758 GCA_035476275.1 Binatus sp. (SeqCode)
GTCGGCGCTTCCGGCACCCCGCTCCCGCACCGGCGGCCGGGCAGCCAACAGCGTCACGCGCCGGATGAGGCCGGCACCGGTGCTCGGTGGCGGGGTTCCGGAACGGCAGGCGTAGCGGGAGGGCGGGCACCCGCGCCGCGACCCGCAGCGCCCGCGCGCGCCTGCAGATGCGGGGGGTACGCTCCAAATACGGGGCGCGCGTGGCGCGAGGACCGGAGCAGCGCCGGTGCCCGCCCTCCCGCGCACGGACGCCGCTCTTGACTCGCCTCCGGACACGATGTAACCATCCATCCGGATTAACGGATGATGGCAGCCGCACCCGCCATGCTCACCTGGATGAGCTCGCTCGCCGACGCGACGCGGGCACGCACGCTGCGCCTCATCGAGCGCCACGAGCTCACCGTCGCCGATCTGTGCGCGGTGCTGCAGCTTCCGCAGTCGACGGTGAGCCGGCACCTCAAGGTGCTCGCCGATGACGGGTGGGTGGCGGCGCGGCCCGAGGGTACGAGCCGGCTCTACCGCATGACGCTCGATCGCCTCGATCCCGCGGCGCGGCGCCTGTGGGCGCTGGTACGGGAGCAGACCGCGGGGATGCGGGCCGCGGCGCAGGACGATCAGCGCCTGGCGGCGGTCCAGAGCGAGCGCCAGGCCCGCTCGCAAGCGTTCTTCAGCTCGGCCGCGGGCGAGTGGGACCGTCTGCGGGGGGAGATGTTCGGTGAGCGCTTCGACCTGCACGCCGTCGCCGGTCTGCTGGACGACGGGTGGGTGGTCGGCGATCTCGGTTGTGGCACCGGCCAGGTGGCGGCGGCACTGGCCCCGTGCGTGAGGAAGGTGATCGCCGTCGACCGCTCGCGCGCGATGCTGCGGGCGGCGCGCCAGCGGCTCGCCGCGCTGCACAACGTCGACCTCCGGCAGGGTGAGCTCGACGCGCTCCCCATCGAGGGGCCGTCGCTCGATGCGGCCGCCATCTGTCTCGTGCTGCACCACGTCGCCGACCCACCGGCGGTGCTGCGCGAGGCGGCGCGCGTGCTCCTTCCCGGCGGCCGCATCCTCGTGGTCGACATGCTCGAGCACGACCGCCACGAGTACCAGCAGCGGATGGGGCACGTCTGGCTCGGCTTCGCGCCCACGCAGATCACGGGGTGGCTGGAGGACGCCGGCTTCTCCGGTGTACGCTTCCGGTTGCTGCCACCTGCCCCGCAAGCTTCCGGCCCGGCACTCTTCGCCGCCTCGGCGCGAACCCCGGCAGCCGGCGACCAACTTCCGATCTCGCAGAGGAGGGTTCCATGAGCACGCAGCTGAAGTCCGTTCCGACCGCTTCCGCCCAGCGCCCGCCCTTCAAGGTGAAGGATCTCGCGCTGGCCGAGCTCGGGCGACAGGAGATCCGCCTCGCCGAGCAGGAGATGCCGGGGCTCATGGCGCTGCGCGCGAAATTCGCGGCGACCAAGCCGCTGGGCGGGGCGAAGATCATGGGCTCCCTGCACATGACGGTGCAGACGGCGGTGCTGATCGAGACCCTGATGGACCTCGGCGCCGACGTTCGCTGGGCGTCCTGCAACATCTTCAGCACCCAGGACCACGCCGCGGCGGCGACCGCCGTCGGTCGAGGCGGGACGGCGCGCGACCCGCGTGGTGCGGCCGTCTTCGCCTGGAAGGGGGAGACGCTCGAGGAGTACTGGTGGTGCACCAACGAGGCGCTCGTCTGGCCCGACGGCTCCGGGCCGGATCTCATCGTCGACGACGGGGGCGATGCGACACTCCTCCTGCACAAGGGTCTCGAGTTCGAGCAGGCCGGCCGGGTCCCCGACTTCGACCCGACCACCGAGCCGGACGAGTGGTCCGTCGTGCTCGACCTCCTCCGCCGGCTGCGCCAGGAAGCGCCCGGTCAGTGGGCGCGGGTGGCCGCCAGGATCCGGGGCGTCAGCGAGGAGACCACAACCGGCGTACACCGCCTCTACCAGATGGCGCGCGACGGGAAGCTCCTCTTCGCGGCCATCAACGTCAACGACTCGGTCACCAAGAGCAAGTTCGACAACGTCTACGGCTGCCGCCACTCGCTGGTCGACGGTCTCAACCGCGCCACCGACGTCATGCTCGGCGGCAAGGTCGCCGTGGTCTGTGGCTTCGGCGAGGTGGGCAAGGGCTGTGCGGAGGCGCTGCGCGGGCAGGGGTGCCGGGTCGTGGTCACCGAGATCGACCCGATCTGCGCGCTGCAGGCGGCGATGCAGGGCTACGAGGTGTCGACGGTCGAGGACTGGGTCGAGAAAGCCGACCTCTTCATCACGGCGACCGGCAACTTCCACGTCATCACCGCCGCGCACATGGCGCGCATGAAGGACAAGGCGGTGGTCGGCAACATCGGGCACTTCGACCACGAGATCGACATGGCGGGTCTCGCCAAGCTGTCCGGCATCCGACGGGTCAACATCAAGCCGCAGTACGACGAGTGGGTCTTCCCCGACGGTCACTCGGTGCTCATCCTCGCCGAGGGACGCCTCCTGAACCTCGGCTGCGCTACCGGCCATCCGTCGTTCGTGATGAGCGCCTCGTTCACCAACCAGGTGCTCGCCCAGCTCGAGCTGTGGCAGAACGCCGGCACCTACGAGAAGCGCGTCTACATGCTGCCCAAGCAGCTCGACGAGGAGGTGGCTCGCCTCCACCTCGGGAAGCTCGGCGTGAAGCTCACGCAGCTGACAGCCAAGCAGGCCGAGTACATCGGGGTGGCGGTGCAGGGCCCGTACAAGTCGGACCACTACCG
>DATILR010000440.1:0-70702 GCA_035476275.1 Binatus sp. (SeqCode)
CACCGGCCCGGGACGGCCGCGACCGCCTCGATCTCGATGAGGAAGTCGGGGTGCATCAGCGCCTGCACTCCGACCCAGGTGGACGCAGGCGGCTCGACCCCCGCGAAGAACTTCGCGACCCGCTGGGCGATCTGCGCCCCGGCCTCACGGTCGAAGCCGACGATGTAGACCTTGAGCATCGTGACGTCGACCGGCCCTGCACCGGCGGCGGCGAGCGCCCGGCCGACATTCTCCAGGGCGGCTTCGGCCTGCGCACCGATGTCCCTGCCACCGATCGGACGCCCCCGTGGGTCGCAGGCCGTCTGGCCGGCGACCCAGACGAGACGTCCGGCCGTCGCGGTGACGACCTGGGTGAATCCGAGCTTGGTCCCGGGGAACAGATCGGATGGCTGGATGTGCTCGATCATGGCAACTCCTCGACCCGTCAGATGCCGGTCACGAGGAGCACACAGCCCGTCGTGGCGGCGATCCGGTCCTTGGCGATCTCCGTGTACTCGGGCGAGTTTGCCCACCGCTCGAACGCAGGGCGGTCGGGGAACTCGAGGAGCACGACCTTCTGGTGCGGCCAGGTACCCTCGAGGACGGCGGGGGCTTCATCCGCCGCCAGCAGGCGTCCGTCGAAGCCGGCGAGCACGCGCATGAACCGCGACACGTAGCGATCGTACCTGGCGCGGTCGTGAATCGACATCTGTGCGACTGCGTAGACGCTCACGGTTGCTCCTCCCTCGGTGTGGCGACCTAAACACCGTGCGGAATCTGACGCAACTGGAAGGGCGACTAGTCGCTCTCGCCGCAGACCCGCGTGCGGATCCAGGCCGGCAGGAACGAGCACGGACCGCTCGCTGCGGCATACGAATTTGCCTCGGCGACCCGGGCGTTGTGGCGGTCGACCTGCGCCTTGTACTCGTCGTTCAGGCGTCGCTGGCGGGCGACGAGGTTGTTGTGCAGGGCCACCGCGTCGTCGTGTTCCTCCACCAGGCGCGTGTACTCGGGACGGAGGCTGGCGGGAATGCCGCCCTGATGCTCGTGCTCCAGCGCGTCGATGCGCGCGTCGAGCTCGTGCATGCGCGACGCTGCGTCATCGATCGACCGCTCGGAGGCGTCGAGCTCGGTTTCGGCGGCCTCGATGCCGCGACGCTGGTCGCTCAGATCCTCTCCGATCGCGATCACCTTCCGTTGCCGGTCGCGCATCTCGCGGACGGCCGCGACGGCGAGGACGAGGACGATCAGCCTGACGAGCCAGCGCATACGGTGGGGCTCTCCGGCGAGAGCTATCGGCACGCCAGGTTCGGTACTTGAGCCGAGGGAGCGCTGACGCCCCATCGTCGTCGGCACGTGACGTGGCGGCCTCATCTTCGCTCGGCACCGCGCGATCGCACTACCGTCTCGGCTGCGGCAGTGTTGACGGCGTGGCGTCCCGTCGCGACCCGCCGGCTTTCTGAGGCCGTTCGTCCCACCCACGGGGCGCAGATACTCGGCGCGTGCGCTGTCCGGGCTCTGGTCCGGCACTTGCAGCTATCTTTACAACTGCCAGGGTGCGGCGTGTGCATACCGCCCGCCGGGACACGGAGGTGCCGAAATGCGATCACGGAAGTTCGCGGGGCGATTGTGTGACTCTCTTCTCCCCTCCTGCGCCGCGGTGGTCCTGCTGGCCGGCGCGACGTCCGCGGCAACGACCTCGACAATGGTGATATACCCGACCACGACGAGGCCGCGCTTGACGACCACCACTAGAGCGCACATGACGACCACCACCAGCCCGAGCACGACGACCACCACCATCGGGGTGCCGGTCACCGGCTCGTGCACCACCATCACCGCCTGCGAAACCGCCCTCATGGCGACCTTGCCGAGCCCCACCACCGCGACGAACGGCAAGGAGCGGCGGATCGCGCGCCTCCTCACCCGCCTCGGCAACCGCGCGCTCCACGAGGTCGGCAAAGCCACCTCGGCGAAGGCGTCTCACCAGGCGCGTCTGTTCAAGAAGGCGAATCGAACGCTCGAGCGTATCCGGACCGTGGCGGACAAGGCCGAGGCGAAGGGGAGCCTGAGCGTACCGGTCGGCCCGATTGACGCGGACGTCACGGCCCTCATGTCTCTGGATCACCCCTAGACGGGCACGCTCCCGCGGCTCGTCGAGCGGCGCTGCTTACGGAATAGATCGTACTCCGGCTTGCGGGCGAGGCGGCCTGCCGCACCGCCCGCACCCGGTGTGTAGCGGCCGCTGCTGTTCCGGCTGACGAGCT
This sequence comes from Binatus sp. (SeqCode), assembly GCA_035476275.1. Classification (GTDB taxonomy): domain Bacteria; phylum Desulfobacterota; class Binatia; order DP-6; family DP-6; genus DP-23. Next base: position 2,247 of record DATILR010000440.1, read on the forward strand.
TCCACGTCGGCCAACTTCTCCCGCTCATGGTCGCGGCGGCCGGTCGACGGCTTGGCGCCGTGGCGGCCAACGTCTCCAGTGCGTCCGCGCGCTGAGGCACGCGGCCGGGCTCAAGGCTTTTTGCCGCAGGAGAAGCGCCGAAAAAAGGCCTGCATCCGGAAGCGTGCTGTTGGTACTGCCCTTGCTTTGGGCGTCAGATGAGACGCGCCCTCACGCTGTCGCTCGCGCACCCTGCGCTGGTGATCGCCCTCACGGCGGCCTTCGCCGTCGGAGGCACGATCGCCTTCTGGCGCCTGCCCATCGAGGCCTTTCCGGAGCTCGCCGATCCCCAGGTACAGGTGATTACGCTCTTCCCGGGGCATGCGGCCGAGGAGGTGGAGCGGCAGGTGACGCTCGCGATCGAGCGCGAGATGAACGGCCTCCCGGGGCTGACCCGCGTGCACTCCTTCTCGCTCTTTGGCCTCTCCTACGTGGCCCTCACATTCGAGGACGGCACCGACCTCTACTTCGCCCGCCAGCAGGTGAGCGAACGACTGGCGCAGGTCGACGTCCCCGAGGGCATCAGGCCGACGCTCGGGCCCCTCTCCACCCCGAGCGGCGAGATCTATCGTTACACGCTGGTCGGAGACGCCTACTCGCCGATGCAGCTGCGCGAGATCGAGGACTGGGTGATGGAGCGGCATCTGAAGCAGGTGCCGGGGGTCGCCGACGTGGTCTCCTTCGGTGGCTTCGTGAAGCAGTACCAGGTGCAGGTCGATCCGCAGCAGCTCGAGGCGCACGGCGTCACGCTGCGGCAAGTGTTCGACGCGCTCGCGCGCTCCAACGCCAATGCGGGCGGCAACTACATCGAGCACGGCGAGGAGCAGTACATCGTGCGCGGGCTCGGCACGCTCGGCCGCGCCGAGGACATCGAGGAGGTCGTCGTAGCCGCGCGCGGCGGGACGCCGATCCGCATCCGCGACGTCGCCCGGGTCGCCGTCGGCGCCGCACCTCGCCGCGGCATCGTCACGCGCGACCGCGAGCCCGAGGCGGTCGAGGGCATCGTCCTCATGCGACGAGGCGAGAATCCCTCGACGGTCTTGGCGGCGCTCCGGGCGAAGGTCGAGCAGCTGAACCACGACATCCTGCCCGCCGGCGTCCACATCGACACGTTCTACGATCGGACTCACCTGGTGCGGCGGACGCTCGTCACGGTGACGCACAACCTCGTGGTCGGTGCGGTGCTGGTCGTGCTCGTGGTGGGCGTCTTCCTCATGAGCGTGCGAGCGGCAGCGCTGGTGGCGCTCGTGATCCCCCTCTCGCTGCTCGGCGCCTTTCTCTACTTGAAGCTGCGCGGCATGTCGGCGAATCTGCTCTCCCTCGGCGCCGTCGACTTCGGGATCATCGTGGACGGCGCCGTCATCATGGTGGAGCACGTGGTGCGCCGGCTGACGGCGGTCGCCGGCCCGTCCGAGCGCCGATCCGCGGTGCAGGAGGCGGCCAGCGAGGTGGCGCGGCCGACGGTATTCGCGCTCTCGATCATCATCGTCGCCTACCTTCCGATCTTCACACTGCAACGGGTGGAGGGCCGCATCTTCGCTCCGATGGCGAACACGGTGTGCGCCGCGCTGGTCGCCGCGCTGATCTTGTCGTTCACCCTGGTTCCCCTGCTCGCCTTGCTCGTCCTGAAGGGCGCGCCCGGCAGCGCCGAGACCCCCATCGAGATCGCCGCCCTTCGAGCCTACCGTCCCACCCTGCGCTGGGCGTTGGCGCACGGGCGAGTTGTGCTGGCCACGACCGGGCTCGTGCTCGCGCTCGGAGTCTGGCTCGCGACACGCCTCGGCACGGAGTTCTTGCCCGAGCTGAACGAGGGCGCGCTCTACGTGACGGCGACGCTGCCGCCCAGCATCGCGCTCAGCCAGGCGGCGCGGATCGTCGTACCTCGCATCCGGGATACGTTCCTCGCCTTCCCCGAGGTGCGCGGCATTCTCGGCCAGCTCGGTGCCCCGGAGGACGGGACCGATTGGAAGACCGCCAACAACCTGGAGTACTTCGTCGACCTGAAGCCGCGCGAGGAGTGGCCGCCGGGCGTGACCACCGATCGCCTCGTCGCGGCCGTGCAGGAGCGCCTCGCCGACCTTCCCGGCGTCGACATCAACTTCTCCCAACCGATCAAGGACAACATCGAGGAGAACATCTCCGGCCTGAAGGGCCAGCTGGCAGTGAAGCTCTTCGGTGACGACCTGGACACGCTTCACCGGACCGCGGCGGAGGTGAAGCGAGTGCTCGAGGGCGTGCGCGGCGTCGCGGACCTGGCGGTGACGCAGGCCGACGAGCTCCCGCAGGTCCACATCGTCGTCGACCGCACGGCAGTCGCGCGCTACGGGCTCAACATCGCCGACGTGGAGGACGTGGTCGAGACGGCGATCGGCGGTAAGGCGGCGACCACCTTGTGGGAGGGCGAGCGCCACTTCGACGTCGTGGTGCGGCTCGCGGAGGCGTCGCGGGCGAGCCTCGACCGCATCCCCGACATCCGGGTCGCGACCCCCGACGGCGCGCAGGTCCCGCTCGCGCAGCTCGCCCGGGTCACGGTGGCGCCCGGGCAGTCCTCGATCACGCGTGAGGCGAACCAACGCTTCGTCGGCATCAAGTGCAACGTGCGCGGGCGCGACTTCGGCGGCTTTGTCACCGAGGCCCAGCGGCGGGTGGCCGCGGCGGTGACGCTGCCGGCAAACGCCTTTCTCACCTGGGGCGGCGAGTTCGAGAACCAGCGCCGCGCCATGGCGCGGCTGGCGATCATCATCCCGGTCTCGATCGCTCTCATCCTGGCCATTCTCGTTCGGACCTTCGGCTCCCTAGGCTGCGCCCTCCTGATCCTCGCGACCATTCCGTTCGCGCTGGTGGGCGGGGTGGTAGGGCTCGACCTGGCAGGGCTCAACCTGAGCGTCTCGGCCTGCATCGGGTTCATCGCGCTCATGGGCCAAGTGGTGCTGAACGGCGTGGTGCTCGTGTCCCAGATCAACCGCCTGCGGAGCGAGGGGCTGGGGGTGCGAGCGGCGGTCGAGCTCGGCGCGACGCGGCGTCTCCGGGCGGTGCTGATGACCGCGCTGCTGGCCGCGCTCGGGCTATTGCCGGCGGCGGTGTCGACCCAGATCGGGTCGGAGACCCAGCGGCCGCTCGCGGTGGTGGTGATCGGCGGGCTCGTCTCGGCGACCGTGCTCACGCTGCTCGTGCTGCCCGTCCTCTACGTCGTCGTCTTCCGCGAACGCACCGGGCGCTCCCAGCTGCGCATTCTCCTCCGCCGGCAGGATTCCCTACCCGGGGCAGACGTCGCCTGAAGTTCCGGGGACCCAGGGCGCTCGGGCCTCCCGTCGTGGCGTTCCCGACACGAGGCCCACGAGGTGTATATCCGAGGCTGTGTACCTGGTGTGGGGGGCTGGTCTCGTCGACCTCACGCCCCGAGCAGCTCGACTTTTACAGAGGGGTCTCCCTGTCCAATTCGAGACTTCACACTGGAAGAAGGAGGGTCTGTCATGCACGAGATGGGACTGTTCGAGGCGATGTACTCGGCGCGGGCACTCCGCCGGATGAAACCCGATCCCGTGCCGCAGGAGATCATCACGGAAATCCTCGACGCGGCGATCCGAGCGCCTTCGGCGGGCAACTCGCAATTGTGGGCGTTCCTCGTGGTGCGCGACGCGGAGCAGCGGCGACAGTTGGGGCTGCTCTACCGCAAAGGCTCCGACATCGCGAAGGCGGTCTACCAGGCGCGCGGTCGTCCTCCGCACATGACCGAGGAGCAGTATCAGCGGATGATGAAATCCGGCGCGTACCTGTGGGATCACATGGGCGACGCGCCCGTGCTGCTGGTGCCGTGCATGCGCGACCGCCCGACGCCCGACCGCGAGGCCCTGCCGCGCGACCTGCGGGCGCTCTACGAGGAGGAGCTTGCCTACAGTAGTCGCATTCGCGGTGCGAGCATCTACCCCGCGGTGCAGAACATCATCCTCGCCTGCCGCGCCTGGGGCCTCGCCACGTTGATCACCACCAATCACCTGCGTTGCGAGGTCGAGGTCAAGGCCTTGCTCGGACTCCCCGACGACGTGTTCACCTATGCGCTCATGCCAATCGGTTATCCCGAGGGCAGGTTCGGCCCGCTCGCGCGGCGGCCGGTGAACGAAGTGGCCTATGCGGACAGGTGGGGTACCGCCTGGCCGGGTTGAGGGTCGGCGGTTGCATCCGCGACCGCGCGTCGTGCGTAGGGAGGGCGGGCGATGCATGCCCGAAGGAGGTCTACGATGAGTCTCTCTCGACGCTTCCTGCTCGCCAGCGTGCTGCCCGTGGTACTCGCCAAGGCGGCTTACGCGACGACTATCTCCACCCCATCAGTGATCCCCGACGACAACGGTACCTTCTTTTGTCTGGTGACGAACGTGAGCGCCAAGACGCTCGACATTCAGATCGACGTCTTCGATATGAACGGGGGAACGTCCGGGCATTTCGGGTTCGTCACCCCGCCACTCGCAACACGAGCCGCGCTCGGCCACGGCGCGTCCGGCGATCGCTTCTGCCAAGTCACGGTTGACGGCGGCAGAAACACGATCCGGGCCTCAGTCGAGGTGCTGTCGAGCACCTCTGCGATCGAGGCTGTCTATCCGGTACCGTAGGAATCGGTCGTCCCTCTGACGACCTGGGCCGCGCCTGAGGCTAGCTGCTCCCGGCCGGCACCGGCTTGCAGGCGTGGAAGCGGACCCGCTCGCCCCAGGCGTCGCTGGCCCGCTCGACCGAGACGTCGACGAAGCCGGCGGCTTCCAGCCGGAGGCCCAGCGTGGCCGGGTCGACGGGCACAAAGACGTCGTCGACGTGGCCCTGGCGGACGGCGTCGGAGTCAATGGAGTCGGTGCCAATGAGGATGCCGCCGGGCCGCAGGACGCGGCATACCTCCGCGAACAGCCGGTCCTGCAGCTCGGGCGAGGGCACGTGGTGGAGCATGGTGAAACACGTCGCCGCCGAGAAGCGGTCGGTGGCCAGGCCCGAGTCGGTGGCGTCGGCGTGCACGACCTCGACGTTCGTTCCCGCTAGCCGATTGGCCAGGGCCGCGGCGAGGTCGCCGTCCACCTCCACCGCCGTGAGCGCGGCCACCTGCCGGCGGAGCACGTCGGTGGTGAGCCCCGGCCCCGGGCCGACCTCCAGCACGTCGTCGCCCAGATCGGTTGCCCCGAGCACCCACGGGAGCAGCTCGGTCTCGAGGTAGTTGGCCCACCACGGGCTGGCCAGAAATTCGAGATGCGCCCGGTTCATGACGGAAACTGAACACAGCTCGATCTGCTGGACAAGGGCTTCACCAAGCGCACCACCCCGCCCCTGGTATCCTGCTCGTTGTCGATGACGAGAGGGGGAGCGGGGCGGTGCTGGTGGAAACGAGCCTCAGGAAGGGGCTCGGGCTCTAAGCAGCGATAGGCAGGGGCGCTGCGGGAAGCCGCCCAGATCGAGGCGCGCGGCGCCGGGGAGCAGGCGAAAATCGCCGGCCCCCGCGTCGCAGAGTGATCCGCCGCTAGGCCGCAGGGCATACCCCCCGCACTTGTTCATCCTCAGTCGGAAATGACCGAACAACTGACCGGACCAATATTAGGGGGGTCGCCCCTCAGTGCGAACGTATGTGGGGCGTGGGCCTTCTGCAGCGACGACTGGTAGAAGACGCGGAGGAAGGGAGGACAAAGCCGTGCACAAGATCTGGGGATATGCCGCTCTCCTGCTCCTCGCCGGGGCGCTACCAGCGCGGGCAGCGAGGTGCCCATCGCTCGCCGACATCCAGCTCGCCGCGGAGCAGGCCTGCCGGCAGGTGCAGTTCACCTGCATGCCGCAATTGAAGTGCGAGGTGCCGCCGGAGCCACAGATCGTGTGCGCACCGCGGCACTGCCGGGTGAAAGCTGGAGTCGAGGTGTGCAGGGGCTGCATGGTCGTCCGGCCGCTCCCGACGCCGTAGGAAAGCGCCGTTCGGAGCCCACCACGGGCGTTACTTGGGCGGCGACTTCGCAGGCGCAGCTCGCGCTCCTCGGTGCAGATGATGAAACCTCCGCGCCATGAGGACCAGGCGCGGCAGGCGCCGTAGCCTCGCCAACCGCTCCGCGGCGGGACACACCTCTACGAAGCTAACGCTCGATACCTACGGGCGCTGGTTGCCGGCGCGCTCGACGGCCGCCTCGAACGCCGTCTCCGCGCCAAGTGACTACGTGATTTTGGAAGGTGCGCCCAGGGTGATTCGAACACCCGACCTTCTGATTCGTAGTCAGACGCTCTATCCAACTGAGCTATGGGCGCGCGGTGAGAAGCGCCTTGTACTTGCTCGACTTTCGCCGGTCAACCGAGCGCCGCTCCACCGACTTTCGCCTCCTCGCCCGTCTGATTGTCCGCCTTCTGTCCGTGTTCGCCCTCCGTCACCTCCTTCCGAGCGCGGCGGGCGCCCTCGAGTCGACGTGGGCGGAGGAAGCAGGCGCTGTAAAACGCCTTCCGATGAAGGCTGCGTCGCTGCTGTTACAGCAGCGCGCCGGCGAATGGCGCGCCGTCCTCAAGGAGACCCTTCACCGGCTTCCCCTCCCAAGAGACGACCGGCGACCCGCGCCGGCTCGTGCATCAGCCGTGAAAGCATCTGGCTCTCGCCAACATCACCTTCAGGACGCCGAGCGCGATGGTCGCCGCCAGAACCAGGGACGCCCACGCGCCGTGGTCGTACTGAACCAGGCGTTCCGCCACGGCGCGAACCACGCTCACGAGCCGCGCGCCGAGCCTCGCTAGGGCCCACGTCGACAGGGCCGCTCCTACGACCTGCGTCAAGATCGAGAAATAGACGAACGGCGGCCACGCGGCGAGCAAGCCGATGGCAAGCCCCCACGAGCGCGCACCTGCGCCATGGAGCGGCAACTCCAGGATGTCGAATGGATCCCCTGCGCCAACGAGATAGGCCGCGCCCCAGAGCGCTGCCTGGTAGATGCCGAGCACCGCGACGCCGCCGGTGAACACCCGGGCGAATCGGCAAAGGAATGCCGGGGCGCGCGTGTCCTCTACCAGCCAGCGCACGAGCGTCAGTCCGCCGAGCCTGTTCACGACCCCGAGGGACAGGAGACTCAGCGCGATGGCCACCCCACAGACCAACACCCCGAAGCTGCCGATGGTCATGGACTGGCCCGTCCACATCTCGACCGCGATGTCGACGGCGGCCACTAGGAGGAATTCCGCGATTCCGATGAGGAGCAAGCGCCGCTGACCACGCTCGGATGTCAGGCGCGTGAGATGCTCGAGCGGCCGCCGAGATTCGAGCTGCCGAACGAGGCGCTGGAGGAACTCCGGCAGGCCTCCTTGTCGACCACGGCGCAGCAGGAGATCGCTGGCCTTGAACGCGTTCAGGATGACGCCGGCGGCGAGGAGGGCGTCGAGGATCACGTCTTCACGGAGCCCGGCGTTAGGCCGGCGAGGCCGGTGTCGTTCTCAGCCACGCACCGGAGACACGTCATACCGGAGCCCCCAAGCAGCCTCGTCGGTGAAGCTCGGAACGGTGAGCCGAGGGTAACTGCCCGGGTCTGGCGTGGTCAACGACACGGCTTGAGTGTCTTGTACTGCGCCTGCGTCTCGACCGCGGTGACTCCCATGCGGTAGGCTTTGCCACCATGGACCTCCGCGGAAGCTGCAACGGGTGCGGCGCGTGCTGCAAGGTGCTCGTCCTCGAGCAGTCTCCCGAGGACATTCGGCAGATGGCGGCCCTGACGCGCGTCCTCGGCATCCCGTCGGACCACATCTTCGCAGCCGAGCACTGGCGGCCGATCACGCGCAACGAGGCGATGCGCCTCAATCCTTTCTACGCGAGCCGCCTGCGTCCCGACGCGCACCTCTACTCGTGCGCCAAGCTGGGTGCCGATGGGCGCTGCACGGTGTACGAGGAGCGGCCCCTCGTCTGCCGCGGGTATCCCTGGTACGACCAGCCGCCCCGCGACATGCCGCTCGCAGATGCGGAATGCGGCTACGACGTCGACCTGCCCCGCCGCACGCGGTGAGGTTGCGAAGACACGATCAGTGTCGGAGGCCCTCGGCGCACGAGACATGCTGGGGCTCGAGGATAGCCCGCACCTCCGCTTGGCGCCTACGATCGCACAGCCACCGTGCGACGCTCGTGGCGGTGCGCAGCGCGAACGCCTTGCTGCCGTGGCGCTCCGCAATCTTGGGTAGTGGGTCAGTTTGAATCCGTGCCCGGCGCCCGCTCCTCCACCCGCTCCAGCAACCCGACCAGCTCGATGAGCGTCCAGATTGTGATCCGCCGGCCGCGACGGCGGGCGTCGTCTTTGAGCGTCTGATCGGCGCGCGCGAAGTTGTAGAACGCCTAGTAGCGCCCGGTCATGTGCTCGTGGTTCACGAGCTTCTATGGCGTCAAACGCGCTGCTGACGTACGATAGACGAGCCCAGACCGTTCGGTGGCGGTAACTGATCTGCTTGCCCATGTAGGCAGCCGTTCACTCTACAAAGGAGACATGCGAATGGCCGACAAAGAACTGGCGCGCGGCAGGCGCTGGATGGAAGAGAAGGTGCGGACTCTAGGCTACAGCCCTGCGGGGCTGAGCTGGGGGCCCGAACACGATGATCCGCAAGGCCTCAGGCTGGAGGGCATCCAGCGAGTTCTGAAGATCGACCGGGCGGATCTGGACGATGCGGCCCAGGGAAAGAGTCCAGCGACCGAAGCGAAGGTGCTTCAGGCGGTGCGCCACTGGCTAGCGGCGACGCGACGATAGCAGGCAGCGTCGAGGCGGTCCCCGATTCGTCGGAATCAGGGCTCAACTGTTCACCGACCTATCAAAGGGGGCCGTGAGCGTCTCGCCCGTCTCTACGTTGCGGATTCGCAGCTGGCTCTTGTCGATGTACTCGTCAAGTTTGCGTTGGCACTCTCCGAGGGTACTCCGGCCGAATCGAGTGATCCAGGGACTGACCGCCCCGGAGCGCATCGCGTCGGTCATTCCCAGACGATAGGCGCGTATCTGTCCCTCAACGGGGTTACGTTCTTCCAGCACCCAAGCACGCAGTACGCGCGCCTTCTTCAAGCGATCCAAAATTGTCATCCGCTTACCCCCACGCGGTCCGCAGACAGCCGTCCGTGGTGATGCGCCTAGCTGCCGATGGTAGCCCGTAGCAACGACAGTCGCACGCAGCGCCATCTGCGGTGTCGGAACCTGGCCATCCACCGAATCAAAGAGGCTCCACTGGCGGATGCTAGGTCGATCCTCGGTCAACACCAACCCGCCAGAAGCGATCGCCGTGCGTCAGCGCGTCCGCCTCGGGAGTCGGGGGGGCCGCGGACCGTGGCGCTCGGCACCGGCGACGGGAGCATAGTCGAGCTCCCGGCCCTCCCCCACGCACCGGAGCAGGACACCGCCGCGACTCATGTCGCCGCGACCGACGAACGCGGGCGGGAAGAAGAGCCGGTCGCCGAATATCTCGAGGAGCGGCTCGACGTAGCGGGTGCTGGCCACGCTGCCGAGCAGGACGAAGCGACAGCGCGCGCCGGCGAGTACCCGCAGGGCCTCCGCGTCGCGGCGCAATGGCTCCAGGTAGCGCGGCTCCGCGGACTTCACCGGGATCTCGGCATAGTGCCGCAGCCGACCGATCGTCACCCGCTCCGCGGGATCGCGCAGGCCTTCACCCGGCGTGATGACGAACGCGCCGCAGAGACCCGTCGGAGGATGCCCGAAGGCCTGCGCGTAGGTGAGTTTCCCCCGGAAGTACAGCGAGCTGAGAAAGCTGAAGACCTCGCCGAGTGGCACGCCCGGTCCGCGGCGCAGCTTCAGCGCCAGCGGGAACGTCGAACCGTCGTTGAAGAGGAGCGCGGCACGCTCGCCGTGCGTGGAGGCGGGTGAAAGAAGGAAGATCGTCCCGGCCGTGTCGTCCTCGCGCTCGCCGTCATACGGCATGAGCTCGAAGCGACCCCCGTCGGCCCGGACCCCTTCGAGCCGGTCGAAACCCTCGGCCGGGGTCGGACGCTGGAAACGCTTCGCCGCTGCCCGGATCGCCACCTCCGGCACGCGCTCGCGACCGACGCGACCACCATTGCGGCGCGAGCACTCGGCGATGTCCGTGGCGATGGCGTAGCCCACGACGGCCGCCCCCCGGCGCCGGCCCGCCTGGATGAGCGCGGCGCGATCCGCGATGGTGGCATTGATGTTGTCCACCGCGACCGAGCGACCCGCGGCGAGGGCTTCATCGATCAGCGCCAGCTGGCGCTGCTGGCGGTCGCGGCGGTTCCGCATCAGGTCCTTGCTCACGTGAACGTGCGTCGCGGCGAGCCGGGCACGGTAGAAGGTCGTCTTTCCCGCACCCGGCAGCCCGATCAGGATCACGAGCTCTGGCACGGCTCGGTCCGGGCGCTTCCGCCCACCCATGTCGCCTCAGCGACCGGTGCCGAGGAACGCCAGCGTTTCCGGCGTACGCGGACGGTCGAGCACCTCCGCCGGCGGCCCGCTCTCCACGATCAGCCCGCCGACCAGCACGGCGAGGCGGTGGGCCACTCGCCGCGCGAAGGAGAGCTCGTGGGTCACGATCACCATCGTCTGACCTGCCGCCGCCAGATCGGCAATCACGGCCAGCACCTCGCCGACCAGGCGCGGGTCGAGGGCCGACGTGGGCTCGTCGAGGAGGAGGACGACCGGCTCCATGGCGAGAGCGCGCGCGATGGCGACGCGTTGCTGCTGCCCACCCGAGAGCGTCGATGGGAACGCGTCGGCGTACCCCGCGAGGCCGACGCGCTCGAGCAGCGCCCGCGCGCGCGACTCGGCCGCGGGGGGCGCGAGCCCGAGCACACGGCGTGGCGCCTCCACGACGTTGCCGAGCACGCTCAGGTGGGGGAAGAGATGGAAGCTCTGGAACACCATGCCGACGCGCATCCGCACCGCGCGCAGCGCGGCGGCGTCGGCCCGCTCGCACATGCCGGGACGGAGGGGATGTCCCGCGATCTCGACCTCGCCGTGGCTGAAGGGCGTCAGATAGTTGAGGGCGCGGAGCAGGGTCGTCTTGCCGCTCCCCGACGGCCCGAGGATCGCGACCACCTCACCCCGCCGCACCTCGAGGTCGACGCCGTGGAGGACGTCCGCCTCGCCCCGGCGTGCCCGCAGGCCGCGCACTGCGACGACGGTGCTCATGCGGGCGCGGGCGCCAGCCGCCGCTCGAGCCGGCGCGCGAGACGCGCCAGCGGATAGCTCATCGCGAGGTAGAGGGCGGCACAGAGAAGCCCGGGGGCGAGCCAGCCGCGGACATCCACCGCGGTGATCGTCATCTGCTTGGTCAGCTCGACGACCGTGATGACGGAGACGAGCGAGGAGTCCTTCAGGAGCGCGATGAAGTCGTTCGCCATGCCCGGGAGCGCGATCCGCAGCGCCTGCGGCAGCACGATGCGCCGGAGCGCCAGCCGACGCGACATGCCGAGGGCGAGCGCCGCCTCCGTCTGTCCGACGGGGATCGCGTCGAGCCCCGCGCGATAGAGCTCGGATTCGTAGGCGGCATAGTTGAGGCCCAGGCCTACGACGGCGGCCGTGAAGGCATCCAGGGTGAGGAGCGGGGCGAGACCGTAATAGATGACGTAGAGCTGGAGCAGGACGGGGGTGCCGCGGAACACCTCGACGTACGTGCCGGCCGCCGCCCGCCACATGGGGCGCCCGAAGCGGCGCGCGAGACAGAGGCCGAGGCCACCCAGCACGGCGAGGGCCATGGCGAGGACGGAGACCACGATCGTCAGCCCCGCACCGCGGAGGAAGAGCGGCAGGTGCGCGAGCGTGAGCCCCTCGCGCACTCCGGGATCCGTCGGGGCTGGCGCCCTCGCGCCGAGTCCCTCCTGACGGGCGTCCCAGAGGTTCCAGCGCGTGAGGATGGCACGCAGCTCGCCGTCGCTGCGCAGTGACGTGAGCGCGCCGTCCACCGCGGCCAGGAGCTCCGGCTCGTCGGGACGGAGCGCGATCGCGTAGACGCCCTCCCCCACCGTCCCCGCCTCACGCAGCGTCGGTCGTGGGAGGCCGTAGCGAGCGGCGATGATGTTGTCGAGCACGACGGCGGCGAGTCGCCCGCGCTCGAGATCGAGATACGGCTCCTCGACGCCCTCGTAGAGCACCACGTCGACCCCCGGCCCCGCGCGGAGCAGATCATAGGCGAGCGAGCCCTCGAGCGTCCCGACCCGCCGGCCGCGCAGGTCGTCCAGCCCGTGGATCCCGTCCGCCCCGACACGCGGCACCACGAGCGTCTCGGTGAACGCGTAGTACGGCTGCGAGAAGGCGACGCGAGCGCGCCGCGCCGCGGTCACCTCGATGCCGTTCATCGCCACGTCGAAGTCACCCCGCTCGAGCGACGGGACCAGCGTCTGCCAGTCGTTCTGCACGAATTCCGCACGCACGCCGAGCCGCCGCGCGAGGCCGTCGGCGATCTCGACCTCGAACCCGGTGAGCCCCGATCCCGGCCGCAGATCCTGGAAGACGTACGGCTCGCCCCCCTGCACGTCGCCCCCCCACCGCAACGTCCCCCGGGCCCGCAAGCGTGCCAGCGCATCGGCACGCGGCACGCGCGCGCAAGCCGCCAACGAGATCCCGCCGACGACCGCGAGCGCCGCAATGAACGCTACTCGTTTCGTGGCGTCCGCTTTACCGGACGGGCAAAGAGGCGGCAAGAATTTCCAGGTTTTCTCGCCCCCTCGGCCGCGTCCCGCCCTCGTGCTATGAGCGCCCGCATGCGAGCTCACCGAATGGCGCGGGCGGCCGTCGTCATCGCCCTCTTCTGTCCCCCGCTGGCCAGGGCCGGCGATGCAACCGGCGCCTTCACGCCCTACGAGGACATCCTCGAGGTCGTCGCCGACCTCACCTGGCACCTCCACGACGACATCTACCGCTTCCCGGCGCCCAAGGATCCGACCGGTCACGACCTCTACCGGCTGTCGCTGGAACGGCTCCAGAGCTGGGAGACGCGCTACCCGGGGAGGCTGCACGACGTGACATCCTTCGCCCGGGGCGAGGTGCTCGAGCGTCTGGGCGCATACAACGCCGCGGGCAAGGCCTACCGCGAGGCCGCCGAGGTTCCTTCGCCGCTCGCCGATCGGGCGCGCGAGGCTGCAGCGCGGAGCGACGTCTTCGCCGACGCCGCCGCGCTGCCCGAGGAGGGCACCGACCTCGACGGCACGCTCGGGGCGCTCCGCAAGAAGCTCGACGTATGGGCAACGGTGATCACCCGCTACAAGGGTACGCCCTCGGAGCCGCTCGCGCTGATCGAGGAGGAGCGGCTCGAGCGGCGTGCTGCCGAGCTCGTGGTGGCGAACCGCGCCGCCCTCGAGGACGGCACCACGGGAGCGGAGCGCGCGCTCCGTTTCCTCGTCCAGAAGCACGCCGACTCGAAGAACCTCCCCGCGCACGTCCTTCGCCTGGGCGACTTCTACGCCGACCTGGCGCGCGACTACGTCAGCGAGCACGAGCGCCCGCTCGGCTTCGACGAGGACGAGTTCATCCACCGCGCCGACCGCGCCCTCGAGACCTACCGAAAAGTCGCCACCTGGGACGGCGCCCGCGAGAAGCCCGAGGCGCTCGGCCGGTTCGCGGCGCTCGACGCCTACAAGACGGCCGTGCTCGCACGCTACCGCTGATGCGGAGCTTCATCATCGCCGGTCTCCTGCTGGCGCTCGCGCCGGCGGTACCCGCCGCCGACCTCCTCGGGGAGGCGGTGGAGGCCGACACTGCCGTCGGCGACCAGGTGCGCGCCCTCCTCACCGACGCGTTCGTCGAGGACCGGGACGCCCTCGACGCCGACGTCGAGGCCCTCGCCGCCCGCGATGACGACCGCCAGGCAGCCGGCCTCGCGCGGACGGGCCTCACCGACGACGCCCGCTATCTCGCCGCGGCCCTCGCACCGACACGCGATGCGCGCCGCACGGCCCTCACCGAGCTGCTCGACACCCATCCCGACCCGCTCGTCCGGCGTCTGGCGGAGTTCCATCTGGAGACCGACGACGCCGAGGCGGCCAACCGCCTGCTGGCCGACGATCGCCACAACCGTCGCGCCGCGGTGGTGAACGACGCCGTGCGACCACTCGGCGTGTTCTCGGGCACGGCCTTCCTCGCCGCGCTGAATCCCATTCTCCTGGCCGGCAGCGTTGTCGACAGCGTCGTCACGACGGCCGTCAACCTCTGGCACTACAACCGCCTGTCCAGCCCGGAGCGCGAGGCGCTCGCCCGCTACGGAACCCTCCTCGAGCGCGAGCCCGACACGCGCGACGCGCCCGAGATCGCCCGCGCCATCCGGCGTCTGGGCCCGAAACGGGCGGCCGCACTCTGCACCGAGACGGCCACCCTCGGCACGAAGGCACTCGACTCGCACGACCTCGATCACGCCGCCTTCTATCTCCACGACGCCGAGCGCCTCGACGGCTGCGCCGACAAGGTCGAGCGGCCGCTCGAGCACCTGACGGACGAGCTGGCCACGCATCGCGCCCGGGAGGAAGCCGGCCGGTGGCCCGTCGAGCAGCCACCGGAGCCCGAGCCCGGCCCCGAGGCGATGGACTATCACGACGTCGCGGTGGCCACCGCGCTGGGCGAGCCCGGGGCGATGATCGAGACCGCGGCCCGCTTCCGGAACCGGCATCCGGAGAGTCCGTTCGACGCTTCGTCGGCCTACGTGATCGCCGTCGCCCGGGACCTGGCGGGTCATCGCGACGCAGGGCGAGAGGCACTGTCGGAGGTCGCCGGTCGCGACGCCTCGGTCGGACGCCATGCCGCCGCCGTCCTCGCCAGCGCGGACTACGACGGGCTCGAGGCGATGCGTGAGGCCGAGCGCCGCCATGCCCGCGACGTCACCCGTTTCGTTCTCCTCGGCGGGAACCTGGACGGACGGAGCGCGGTCTACACGGCCACGCAGCTCGGCGCGGACGGCCTGCGGGCGGCGCAAACCGTCGGGATGTTCAACGTCGTGGGTCTGCTCAGCCGCGCGTGGCAGGCGTGGCGCCACGACCCCGCGTCGAACCAGGCGATCATCGATCGGGGCGAGGAGTTCCTCGCCCGCGACCCGCAGTCACCCGACGCGCCGGCAGTTCACCTGAGTCTGGCCGACGCGTACGAGCGAGCGGGGGTCTACGGTCGGGCCCTCATGCACTACCGCGCCACGCCCGAGCCGAGTGACGCGCGGGTCGCGCGGCTCGAGCGCAAGATGGCCGACCAGCTGCTCACGGAAGCCGAGCGCGGCAGTGGGAACCCCGCGCTCCTCGAGGGCATCGTGCAGCACTTCGGCGCGACGCCCGCCGCGGAGAAGGCCCGCAAGCGGCTCGCCGAGCGACCGAACGAGGGTGAGGTCGTGCTCGACCGCGATCTCCTGCGTGATCACCCGGAACTCCTCGGCCCCGACGCCCTCGATCTCGACCCCCAGCTCCTCGACGGTGACCGGGCGAACGGCGAGATCGCCGAAAGCGGCGTGACGCTGGCGGGCGGAGAGCTCCGGCTGATGCTCGAGAACGTCGAGGGCTCCGGTCAACATCTCGACACGCGGAGCCTGGCCGCGGACGCCTACACGCGCGCGCGCGCCGCCGCGAGGGAAGCCCTCTATGCCCAGCGTCTCACTGCCGATCGTCGCAACCCCGAGGTCGGACGCTTCGAGCGTTACATCCCCATCTATCTGCAGGGCAGCTTCGGCGACGACGGCGTCGCCGTCTATCCCGGCGTCAAGTCGCGGCACTATCAATCGGAGGACCAGGAGCTCTATCAGTGAGCTCCCGTCCCCAGCAGCGACCGGCATACCCGCAGCCGAGCTGCTCGCAAACGGGTCGCGCCGGCGGTCGCTTCGGGAACGCGGTCGGAGCGCCCGACGCCCTCGCCGCCCCGAGCGCCACACCCGCCTCGACCAGCGCCTCCACCTGGGCCTCGGCGTCGAGCGGGGGTAGCGTCCGCACCGCCGGTCCGTCGCGCAGGAAGACGAGCTCTCCGGCCGCGTCGGCCGCCACCGCCAGCCGGTACGCGGCCAGCTGGTCGGCGTACGCGGCGACGGCAGCGTCGCTCGGCGTCGCGTACTTGTAGTCGCGCACGAGCGGGACGCTGCCCCGCCGGCCCAGCACGTCGATCCGCCCCTGCAGGAAGACGCGGGGCTGCCGACGCGGGAGCGGGAGCACGAAGGGCACCTCGCGGCCGACGATCTCGAGCCCGGCCCGCAGCTCTGCGCCGAGCGTCGCCACGGCCGCGCACAGGTCGGCGGCGAGCCGGGCGCGTTCGCCCGGCCGGAGGAGTGGTATCTCGGGACGCGCCGCGACCTCGCGCTCGACGTCGGCATCGCCCGCCGTGGCGAGGTCGATCGCCTCGAGCACGCCGTGTGCGGCCGTGCCGAGGAGCGTCGCGCGGGTCCCTCCCGTACCCCGCTCCGGGAGCCCGATCACGTGGCGATACCAGAACTGCCGGGGGCAGCGGCGGAAGTCGGCCAGCGCGGTCGGGCTCGTCACCACCTCCACCGGGGCGGGCGGTCTGAAATCGAGGACCCGCGCCACGAGCGCCCGCTCCACGTCCGTCGCCGGTGCCTCGACGGGCGCCGGATCGCCGGGCGGCTCGCTCCTCCGACGTTCCAGGTAGCCGGCCGCCGCGACGACTCGGACCGCCCCCCCGCCCGGCACCGGCAGGACGGTCTCCGCCTCGTTACCGGCAACGAAGGCGCGGAGCGGCTCGCGGCCGAGCAGGTCCCAGATCTGATGGCACCAGACGTGGCGATCGCCCTCGCCCGATGCGAGATAGCGGTTCTGTCCCTTGCCCTCGAGGAGCACCAGCTCGTCTCGCGCCCGCGTACCGGCGACGTAGAGAAGCCGCGCGTGCTCGGCCCGCGTCCGATTCCACGCGCGCGCGCGGTAGGCCTCCAGTCGTGCCTGGCTCTGCGGATGGAGCCCCGCGCCCGCCACCGGCGCCACCAGCACACCCAGATCCTCGTCGATCACCGCGGTGTCATTGTCGCGCTCGAGGCGACGCCCGAGGTCCACCAGGACGACGACCGGGAACTCGAGCCCCTTCGCCTGGTGGATGGTCATCATGCGGACGACGTCGTCCTGCTCCCCCACCAGCTGCGCCTCGGGCTCCCGGGGCTGTCGCTCCCCGAGGTCCTCCACCAGCGCCACGAAGTCGCGCAGCGTGAAGAAGCGCCGCCGCTCGGCGTCGCGCGCCAGCTCGATGAGCTTGCGCACGTTCGCCACCTTCTGCGCGCCCTGGAACTGGGTCAGGCAGACGGCCTCGAAGTCGGTCGCGGCGAGCGCCTCGGTGAGGAGGTCGGCGATCGTCGCCCGGCTGCGCAGCGCGCGCAGCCGCCGGAGGAGATCACGGATCACGACCAGGCGTGGGGCCGCGTCGCCCAGGTCGGCGAATGTCTCGCTGGCACCGAAGCGGCGCGTGAGCGCGGGACGTTCGGCGCCGGCGGGCCAGGCGAGGCGTGCCAGCAGCGCGTCGTCGAGGGCGAAGAACGGCGACCGCAGCACGGCCGCGAGCGCCACCCCGTTGCGCGCATCGGCGATCGTCGCGAGCAGGCTGGCGACATCGCGCACCTCCTGGCACTGGAAGAAGCCGCGGCCCTTCACCACGTAGTGCGGGATGGCGCTCCGCCGGAGCGCGTATTCGTACGCCTTCACCTGGTCCAGGGCGCGGAAGAGGACCGCGATGTCGCCGTAGCGAACCGGTTGGTCGGCGCGCTCATGGAGCTCCGTGATCACGCCGGCCAGCACCCGTGCCTCGAGCTCTCGCGCCTCCGCCGCCGAGAGCGCGCGCCGGGCGTGCTCGCGTGCGAAGGTGACCAGCGAGACGCTCGGGCGCGTCGATGTCGCGCTCCGATCCGCGACCAGCCGGTGCTCCGGATCGAACACCGTCCAGTGGTCACGATCCGGATCCGGGATCTCGGCGGGGACCTGCATCGTGGCGGCGGCGAGCGCGTTCACGAAGTCGAGGACGCCAGGCACCGAGCGGAAGTTCCGCCCGAGCGGGAGCTCACCGCCGAGACGTTCCCGGGCGCGGCGGAAGACGGTCACGTCCGCGCCACGAAAGCCGTAGATCGACTGCTTCTCGTCGCCCACCAGGAAGAGCGGAACGCCCGGCCGGGCGAGCTGCTCGATCACCTCGGCCTGCACGGCGTCGGTGTCCTGGAACTCGTCCACCAGGATGGCGCGTAGCTCGCGCGCGTACCGCGCGCCGACGGCGGGATGGGTGACGAGGAGCGCCCGCGCCTCGGCGATGAGATCGTCGAAGGTGAGAACGCCGTCCACACGCTTGCGCTCGCGGAGCGCGGCGCCGAGCGCCGCCAGGAGCCCGGTCAGCCGGCGAGCCGGCGCGAGCGCGGCGAGGAAGCCGGACTCCTCGGCCAACACGCCGCGGAGCCGGAGGCCGTCGAGCCTGAGATCGTCCCGCACGCTGGCCAGGCGAGCCCCGCCGAGCAGGCGGCATAGATCCTCGAGCCGATTCGTCTCGACCGCTTCCCTCGGCGTGCCCGCCCGACCCATCCCGTCCAGCATCGCTTCCAGCGGCGGCCAGGCCTCTCGGAGACGCGCCATGCCGGGCGTGTCGCGCGGCGTGCCGAGGGCCGTTCCCACGTGTACGGCGATGCGCGCCGCCGCTTCCCGCACGCCCTCGGTGGCGGCCGGCGCGAGGGCCTCCTGGCGCTCGAGCGCGGCGGCGAGCCAGGCTTCGTCGCGTCCCATCCGACCGAGCGAGGCGAGCAGCCGGACCGAGACGCCGACCGCTCCTCCCTGGCGACCGTGGCGAAGCCCGTAACGAAGCACCAGCTCGCGCGCGGCCGGGTCCCCGCGCCGCACGCGGTCCACCAGCTCCTCCTCGACGGCCGCCTCGACGTAGCCATGGCTCTCGTGCTCGTCGAGTATGGTGGCGCGGGGGTCGATCCTCGCCTCGAGCGGGTTCTCGCGCAGCACCCGGGCGCAGAAGGCGTGGATGGTCGACACCTGCGCCGCCAGGAGCTCGCGGCGCACGCGCTCCCAGTACCGGCGCTCGCCGCCGATCGCCCGGTCGAGTTCGACACCGAGGAGCACGTGGATCTTCTGCTTCATCTCCGCCGCGGCCTTCTCGGTGAACGTGATGGCGAGGATGCGGCCCACGTCCTCGACCAGGGCCACGGCCTCGGGCCGCGGCCGCAGGAGGTGCAGGAAGCGGTGGGCGAGCACGGTCGTCTTGCCGGAGCCGGCTCCGGCCCGCACCGCGACCGAGCCCTCGGCCCGGATGGCGAGCCATTGCTCGGGCGTCGGCCCGTGCTCAGGCATCGGTCGCCTCGTCCTCGAGCGGCGGGGGCTGGTAGCGACAGACGCTGCGATACGCGCACCAGGGATCGCAGGGATCGGGGTCCACGTCGAAGCGACCGGCGCGGGCGCGCGCGGCGAGGGCGTGGATGCGGGCGGTGACGTCGACCTCGAGAAGAGTCCGAGGGAGGAGCTCGGTCAGCCGCTGCTGCTGACGTCGCGCGAGCAGCACGAGGAAGCCGCCCTCGAGCTCGGTCGAGGGCGAGACGCCGGCGATCTCCTTCGCCAGCGCGCCGAGCAGATAGACCGGGAGCTGGAACGCGGTACGTCCGAGGTCCCGGTCCGCCTTCAGCGCGGCCGAGTAACGGCGGGCGTCGCGTGTCACCTTGTAGTCGAGGACACGGAGTCGCTCGCCGATCGGACCCCGTCGCTCGACCTCGACCCGATCCGGCACCCCGTGGAGCACGAGCGGCGGTCCTCCCGCCGGATCGGCGAGGGCGAACTCGACCGCTTGCTCGAGCCAGCGCTCGACCACCAGCCCCAGCCGGTCGCGCTCCTCCTGCGCCTCGTGCTCGCGTACGATCAGGTCGTCGAGCCCGGCCGCGAGCCGCACCCAGGTGAGGTCGAAGAAGGCACGGTCCTTCGCGGGGATCGTCTCCGCGCCGATCGCCTGCGCCCGCGCGAGGAAGCTGGCGCCGAGGGCGCGCGCCGCCTCGCGGCCAGCAGGGAGGCGGGGGTGCTCGCGCAGGAAGGCCTCGAGCACGCGGTGGAAGATCTTCCCTTGCTCGCTCGGGATGACGTCCAGCTCGGGAGGCGGCTCCTCGTGTACGCCGAGCAGGTAGGCGGCGAAGAACTTGAAGCCGCAGGCGGCGAGCCGCTCGAGTCGGCTGGGACTCCACCGCATGGCTGCGACGTGCGTCTCGAGCGGCCCGAGCTCACCCGCGAGCCGGCCGACGTAGGCGTCGGCGAGCGCCTCTTTACGCGCCTTCTCGGCGCGCGGGGTGAGGAAGTACCGGCTCCGACGGATCTCGATCTCCGCCCGCGCGTCGACTCCTCCGATACGCGCCGGCCCGTCCGGAAGGGCCACCCGGAGGGCCGGCGCGAGCCGGTCCGGAAACGCGCTCTGTTCGCCGCGCGCCGCCGCCCAGCGGTCGAAGGCGGCACGCGCCAGCAGCTCCGCGGGCTCGCAGCACGCCGCCGCGTGCGGGATGAGCACCATCCCACTCACGACGCGGGGAGCGAGTCCTCCCTCGAGGCACGCCGCCACCTCGTCGACGAAGGGCGACACCACGGTCGGATTGCCCCGCTGGTCCTTGGCTGGACACGAGAGCACGAGCTCGCGCTCGGGCATGGAGAGGGCGAGAAAGAACAGGAACGGGTCCTCGAGACTGGCCTCGCGTGCCGTGCGGAGGCATCCCGCCAGCGGCAGGCCCTCGGCACGGGCCCCGAGTTTCTGGCGGAGGACCCGCGCCGCGAGCGGATTCAGGTCTCGCTTGAGCCCGTCGGGCAGGAGTGGGCTCTCCCGTCGGGCCGCCGGAAACGTGCCGTCGTCGAGCCCGAGGAGGTACACGACGTCGAAGTCGAGGCCCCTGGCGTCGAGCACGCTGAGAGCGCGGACGCTGCCCGCCGGGTCGAGCGTCTCCCCGATCTCCTGGGGTTCCAGGGCTGCGACCAGGAGCCGGATGAAGTCGTCGAGAGAGGCCGGCTCCGTCCCCATCACGGGCGTGAGGCTGACGAGCGCCGCGAGCGTCTCCTCGAGGCGGATCTGGGCCTGCCCGTCGCCCCGTGCCGCCGCGAGGGCGCGGTCGTCGGGCAGGACGGGCCGGAGACGGAGGGCCCTGAGCGCCCGACGGAAGGCGCGAACGTGTGAGGCTACCGTCCGTCGGCGGTCGAGGGGGCGGAGGATCGCCATCACCCGGGCGCATTCCTCGCCGCGGGCCATGAGCGTCGCGGCTCGCGACGCGGCGCCGGAGGGTTGGTCGGAAATCCTGGCCGCCGCGGCCGCGACGCACTCGGCCAGCGGGCGAGCAGCCTCGGCGACGAACCCCACCTCCCGGAGCATCCGCGCGAGACCGGGTCCGCCGGCGCGAAAGTAGTCGGTGTCGAGCAGGGCCGCCAGGCGACCGTACGGAAATCCCTCGGCGACGCACCGGAGCACGTTCAGGCAGGCGCGCACGAGACCGCTCGCCAGGACGGCCCGGCCCTTCCGGAAGTAGACGGGGATGCGAAAGCGGCGGCAGACGTCCTCGATCAGGTCGGCGTAGAGCGTCAGGTCCCGGGCGAGAAGGGCGATCCGCTCGGGGGAGTCTCCCCGCTCGAGGCGGGTCCGGATGGCCCGCCCGGCAGCCTCCACCTCCCGGTATCGGTCGGGCGCCAGTACGAACGTGATCGACCCGTCGCCGGGAACGGGCGGTGGCCGGTCGGGGGCGAAAACCCCGCGGAGCGCGGCCGCCAGGGCACCCTGACGCCCACCGCGGGCGACGAAGGACGGGAGGACCTGGTCGGCGATGTCCTCGGCACCGACGAAGCGGTTCCAGGTGCGGTCGAGGAAGCGCGTCGCGTCCACGTTCTCCGGATGGGCAAAGGCGATCAGCTCGGCATCCCCGATCAGGCGGATCAGACTCGTGGCGATCAGGAACTGGAGGACGGAGAAGTCGTACACCTCCGCGAAGACGATCCGGCGCACGCCGACGATCGTGCGCGGACGCGCGTCCGTGCGCTCCGCCGCGGCGAGACCATCGCACACGCGCCACTCGCGGCCGTGACGGTCTACGGCGCCGAGACGATCGAGGATCGCCTCGTATCGTGCATAGATGCACGCGATGGCGGCGAGCCGCCGGCGCTCGGCGGCCGCGCCGATGGCCGCCCCCATCGACTCGACGTCGGCCGGGGAGAGATAGGCTGCCTTCAGCTCCTCGATGGCGCCGAGGAGCTCACCCACGAGCCCCGGACCGGCGCCCCGCAGCTCCGGCGGGTCGGTCGTATCGAGGGCGTGCGCCAGGACGATGGTCGCGAGCTCGGGTTCGAGCACGCGTGCGCGGACGCGAAGATCCCGGGCGAGCGACTCCGTGAGCTGCGGAAACGTCGTCACCCGAGCACCGACGACGGCGCCGTGCCGTCGCGCCTCGTCGCGCAGGACGGTCCGGGCCTTGAGGGCGGTCGGAAAGACGAAGAGGGTGTCGGGGCTCAGCGACCCTGCTTCAGGCGCACGCACTCAGTGGCCTCGAACCCGACCTTCTTGTGCGTGCTGTCACAGAACGGCTTGTTGCCCGAGCGTCCACAGCGGCAGAGGTAGATGGCATCGTCGGAAGGAGGGTAGGAGGCGCCCTCGAAATCCATGACGTCGACCTTCCCCGACACCTCATACGGTCCGTTCTTCAGCACGCGGATCGTCACGTCGGCCATCTCGCAGCCTCCCCTCGGTTGAATTCTCTTCTGCCCGCCATGGCTGACCGGGTCAACGCGGCCGTGCTGCCGCGCCACGCCGCGCATGCGTGCAGGATCGACTCTCGCGCCGAGCGAGGAAAACCGGGGCCGCAGGACGGCACGCTACCTGCTACGGAAGACGCCATGGCGCGCTCGAGAGCGATGGAGGCGGAGGTGCAGGAAGGCGCACGCACGGGCACGGTGCGCATCGAGGAGGAGTGCCTCGAGCTGGACATGGCGAGCCCACAGGCGATCAACCTTCTCCGGCGTTGGGTGGGACAGGTGAACGGTCCTGCCTACCCGCAGCCGTATCTGGTCGAAGGTCCTCCCGGTCGCTTCCGTCTGTACGTGGGCGCCGCGGCGGAGCGCGTCCGGACCCGCCACGGCATCGTCTGAGCGGAGAGGGAGGGATTCGAACCCTCGGTAGGGGTACTACCCCTACACACGCTTAGCAGGCGTGCACCTTCGACCACTCGGTCACCTCTCCAGGTCGGAGGGTGAGGAGCTACCACGTCCCTCCGGCTGCCGCCACTCGCACGTCCGCGAGCGGAAAAATCGCTCCTGACACGCGCTCCCTATAGCAGGCGCGCTTGACGCCGAACGGCAAGCTGCGAGACAAACGCTCGGCTGCTCCGCTGCCCCTCCAGGGGCGGCGCGGGCTCGAGGAGGGGCTCCATGTCACCGCCCGCGGCGCGAGGTACGCTCGCGCTTGTCGTCGTCAATCTCGCACTCCAGCTCTTCGACGGCGTGGCGACCTACGTCGGCCTCAACACCGGGGTCACGGAGGGGAATCCGCTGCTCGCCTGGACGCTCGGCCGCATCGGCGCGACGCCCGCGCTCTGCCTGTTCAAGCTCCAGGCATGCGCCTGCCTGCTGCTACTCTGGCGCCTACGGGGCCACCGCTTCGCGGTACCGGCCCTCGCCTTCAGCGCCGCCGTCTACATCGCCTGCTCGCTCGCCCCCTGGGCGGCGACGCTGGCGAGCATTCACTTCGACTTGTACAGCCCGTCGTAGACCACGCCGCCGTCCGATCTGGACGGCTGGCTCGACGGCGTGTCGGCGTACTCGGTGCCGAAGAACTGGATGGGTTCCGAGCCCTCTATGTTGGCGGGCCGGAGGAGCCACGTCCCGCTCAGGGTGGGCACCCAGAGCGCGTACGCCGCCCGGGTGTCTCCCCCGGTCGTGAAGCCGGCCAAGCCTCCGAGGATGAAGCCCGGGATTGCGACCACGATCTTCGCCGGTAGATAGAGGACGTTGAGGACGGTCGCGCTGATCGCGAGCCCGGCCTCCTCACCCCCGGAGTGCGGCTGTGCCTGGCTCGGGATTCCCCGCCCGAGCACGAGGGCGGCCACCGTCAATCCGACGACGAGCTTGCGCATTTGATGTCCCTCCTCGGCGCCGCGAGAGCCACGGCCCCACGTTCGTCCTTGCCACGCCCCGGCACGGGTCGCAAGCATTTTATGCGGGCGCGTCGAGGGCGGCCTGATACGCGCGATAGTCGGCCGCCGAGAAGAGGACGAAGCGTACCAGGGTGAGCGTGCCGGGCCGCGCGGCCAGCTCTTCTCGCACCGTCCCGAGGGCGATCAATGCCGCCTCCTCGATCGGGAACCGGTAGGCACCCGTCGAGATGGACGGGAACGCGATCGAGCGGAGGCGGTGCTCGACGGCCACCTCGAGGCTCCGGCGGTAGGCGCTGGCGAGCGCCGCGGGCTCCCCATGACGGCCGTCGCGGTAGACGGGCCCAACCGTGTGGATCACGAAGCGCGCTGGGAGGCGACCGCCGGAGGTGATCTTCGCGTCGCCGGTGGCGCACCCGCCGAGGCGGCGGCACTCCTCGAGGATCGCGGGCCCACCCGCACGGTGAATCGCGCCGTCTACCCCTCCCCCTCCGAGGAGCGCCGTGTTCGCCGCGTTGACGATCGCGTCCGTGTCCTGCCGGGTGATGTCGCCTTCGACGAGCTCGATCCGGGCGCCGCCCGCCATCGCCCGCCTCAGATGGACTCCGGCGCGTCCGGGCTCTCCGTCGGCTCCGGGGCGCGTGGCGTGAAGACGTCGGGTGCGCCGGGACCGTCGTCCTCGTCCGGGGCCGGCTCCAGGGAGCCGTCGCTCTCGTCGTCGTCATCGTCGAGGTCGGAGGTGGCGTGCGCGCCTGGCGAGCAGCTCGATTGCCGGAGCGCCGCCGCGGACGCAACGCTACACAGCAGGAACACGCCCAGCAGGGCGAGACATCGGAGCGACATCCTCTCGCCGGTTAGCATCTTGGGGAGGGCTCCGGCAAATGTGCGGGTGAGATTTTGGCCCTCGCGCGTTGCGCTTCGGCTCCCGTCGCGCTACACAGGGCGCCACTGGAGGGGTGCGTGATGGGGAACGTGGCGGAGGCGGCGGAAGAGGCAGCGGCGGTCGTCTTCATCTGCGACCGCGAGGGGGCAGCACTGGAGCGGCGTGAGCGATGCCTCAAGCTTGCCGGCATCGCCTACCGGATCCAGGCCGAGCGGCGTCCGTCCGGGACGTACTACAAGATCCACGTCCCGGGACACGATGCGGTCGCGGCGCACCTGGCGCTGCAGATGGGCGGCTGTGGACGGCCAGCCCGTCTGCGTGAGGGCCGGACGAGCTGGTCGGCTACCCTGAACGACATCGTCCGCATGGTCTGGGACGAGGTCGCCGTGCTCCTTGGCCGGGTCCGCGACCTCCTCGGCGGCGTGGCGCCGCGCCTGCTGCCCCGGCCCTCCGAGACGAGCCCGAACTAGCTCCTCTCGTTTCCCCCTCCATAGCTTGACGCGGCGCCCGACGGTGCGCAGTTTCCACCGCCATGGCCGACCTGAACCAGATGACCCACAAGGTCCAGGAGGCCCTGCAGCAGGCGGGCGGGATCGCCACCCGTCGCAACCACCAGGGCATCGACGTCGAGCACGTGGTGCTCGCGCTCCTCGACCAACCTGACGGGCTGGCGAACGCCATCCTCGAGGCGACCGGCGTCGCCCCGCGCGGGGTCCGCGAGGGGGTGGAGCGCGAGCTCGCCAAACGGCCCCAGGTGCGCGCCGCGGCAGGTGCCCCGTCGCAAACGTACCTGACCCAGCGGCTCTCGCAGGTCCTCGCTCGCGCCGAGGACGAGATGCGCACGCTCAAGGACGACTACCTGAGCGTCGAGCACCTCCTCCTGGCGCTCGCCGACGACCCCGTGCTCCGTCCCTTCGGGCTCACGCGCGAGCGCCTGATGGACGCGCTCCGCCAGGTACGCGGCAATCAGCGGGTCACCTCCCCCGACCCCGAGGCCACCTATCAGGCACTGGAGAAGTACGGCCGCGACCTCACCGCGCTCGCGGGCCAGGGCAAGCTCGATCCCGTCATCGGCCGCGACGACGAGATCCGGCGGGTCATGCAGGTGCTCTCGCGGCGCACGAAGAACAACCCCGTGCTGATCGGGGAGCCGGGCGTGGGGAAGACGGCGATCGTCGAGGGGCTCGCGCAACGGATCGTCAAGGGCGACGTCCCCGAGGGCCTCAAGTCGAAGCGCATCATCGGGCTCGACATGGGCGCGCTCATCGCCGGGGCCAAGTTCCGTGGCGAGTTCGAGGAGCGCCTGAAGGCCGTCCTCAAGGAGGTACAGACCTCGGGGGGCGAGATCATCCTCTTCATCGACGAGCTCCATACCGTCGTCGGCGCCGGCGCGGCCGAGGGTGCGATGGACGCCTCGAACCTCCTGAAGCCGCTCCTCGCACGCGGCGAGCTGCACTGCATCGGCGCCACCACCCTCAACGAGTACCGCAAGTACATCGAGAAGGACGCCGCCCTCGAGCGCCGCTTCCAGCCCGTGCTCGTCGACCAGCCCTCGGTCGAGGACACGATCTCGATCCTCCGCGGCCTGAAGGAGCGCTACGAGACCCACCATGGCGTGCGGATCAAGGACGCCGCGCTGGTGGCCGCCGCGGTCCTTTCGCACCGCTACATCACCGACCGCTTCCTGCCCGACAAGGCCATCGACCTGGTCGACGAGGCCGCGGCCCGGCTGCGCACCGAGATCGACTCCAAGCCCGAGGAGCTCGACGAGGTCGACCGCAAGCTCATGCAGCTCGAGATCGAGCGGGAAGCTCTCCGCAAGGAGACCGACGCGGCCTCGCGCGAGCGACTCGAGCGCCTCGAGAAGGAGATCGCGGAGCTGCGCGAGACGTCGAACGCGCTCCGCGTACGCTGGGAGTCCGAGAAGGGTGCCATCGGCAGCTTCCGCAAGCTGCGAGAAGAGATCGAGCAGACCAAGCAGGAGATCGCCAAGGCGGAACGAGAGTACGACCTCAACAAGCTCGCCCAGCTGCGCCACGGGAAGCTCGCCGATCTCGAGCGGCAGCTCGCGCAGGAGGAAGCCCGGCTCGCGACCCGCGGGGACGGCGGCCGGCGCCTCCACAAGGAGGAGGTCGACGAGGAGGACATCGCGGAGGTCGTGTCGCGCTGGACGGGAGTCCCGGTCGCGAAGCTGGTCGAGGGGGAGCGGGAGAAGCTCGTCCAGCTGGCCGAGCATCTCCACCGCCGCCTGGTCGGACAGGACGAAGCGGTCGAGGCGGTGGCCGACGCCGTGATCCGCGCCCGCGCCGGCATCAAGGACCCGAACCGGCCGATCGGCTCCTTCATCTTCCTCGGGCCGACCGGGGTCGGAAAGACCGAGCTGGCCCGCGCCCTCGCGGAGTTCCTCTTCGACACCGAGCAGGCGCTCGTCCGCCTCGACATGTCCGAGTACATGGAGAAACACACCGTCGCGCGCCTGATCGGCGCCCCGCCGGGCTACGTCGGCTACGACGAGGGCGGCCAGCTGACCGAGGCCGTCCGGCGCCGCCCGTACTGCGTGATCCTCTTCGACGAGATCGAGAAGGCGCACCACGACGTCTTCAACGTGCTCCTCCAGATCCTCGACGACGGCCGCTTGACCGACGGTCACGGCCGCACGGTGGACTTCAAGAACACCGTCGTCATCATGACCTCGAATCTGGGCAGTCAGCTCATCACCGCCTATCGGGGTGGCGCGGATGCCGAGGCCTACGAGGGAATGCGCCGTGATGTCCTCGAGGCGCTCCGCCAGCACTTCCGTCCCGAGTTCCTGAACCGGGTGGACGACGTGGTCGTCTTTCACGCGCTCACGCGCGCCGATCTGCGCGCGATCGTCGACATCCAGCTCGCCCGGCTGGAGGCGCGTCTCAGCACCCGTCCGCTCCACCTGGAGTTCACCCCGGCGGCCCGGGACTTCCTCGCCGAGCGCGGCTACGACCCCGTCTACGGGGCACGCCCCTTGAAGCGCGTCATCCAGAACGAGGTCGAGACGGCGCTCGCCCGGAAGCTGATCACCGGCGCGATCCGGGATGGGGAGCGGGTCGTCGTCGATCTCGGCCGGAACGGGCTCACGCTCGAGCCGGTGCGGGGAAACGGCCGCGCCGACGCGCATCCCTAGCCTGCCGCGTCCCGACGGGCCGCGTCCTCTGCCCCGGGCCAGAAATGACTTGACGCCGTCTTTTGGCCAGGCGTAGCTATGGAGGGTTTGCAGGGGGCACCGGCGAAGCGCAGCTGGTAAGGTATCCATGGGTCCTCCGTCCGCGAGGCGGCACATGCGGCTGGTCTCCGCATCCAAGGGATCCCCGCCGACGGCGCCGAGGTGGTCCGGAAGCGCCGGGCTGACGCACTCGCCTGCCGTCGAGCCGGCCGAGCCGCGCGTGATGCCGCCCGTCGAGCCCTTGCATCCGCGCCACTACCGACGCTCCGTCCTGGCGACCGCCCTGGTCGCCATGCTGACGTGGTCGATCGTCGGCCTCCCCTATTCGCTCTTCAGCTGGTCGCTCGATCCGGTGCAGCTCGGCTGGGTGCTCTTCTGCTACGCGTGGGAGGTCCCCGTCGCTGGCGCGCTCGGCCCGGTGCTCTTCCCCCTCCTCTGGTTCCGCGACATCGAGCGGCGCTGGGACCGTGTCTTCGCGACACCGCATCGGATCGATGCAGCCGAGGCCGTGATCCTCGAGCGCTCCATCCTGGACTTTCCCATCCGGGTCGCCGGCGTGATGGTGGTCACGTCGGTCGTCGGCTACGGCGTCGGCGCACTCCAGCTCCGCCTCTTCGCCCAGACGCCCGTCGCCGAGGTCGTCAAGGTCTGCTCCCTCGGCATCGTGACGGGCCTCTCGGGGGCGCTCTTCGTCTTCCTCTATCTCGAGTCGCTGCTGACACCACTCACCGAGCGCTTCGGGCTGCTCGGCGGCGCCGTGCAGCCCGAGGGGCGTCGCGTGCCGCTGCACCAGAAGGTCTTCGCGTGTGCCCTCGTCACCACGCTCAGCGCGCTCATCCTGCTCGGCACCATCTTCTACAGCCGCGGCGAGCGCGTGCTCGAGGAGCAGCTCGGCGAGCGGGTGCTGGCCGAGGCCAACCAGCTGGCGGCTCAGGTCGACGCGATGGGTCCGCGCCACACGATCGACGCCAAGTGGTGGGGCGCGCAGCAAGCGGCGATGCGCCTCGGCGCCTCGGGTCGCGTCTACCTGGTCGACCGCGACGGTACCATCGTGGCGCAGCAGGGCTCGCTGCACGCGCTCGCGGACGAGGGCTTCCGGCCTGGCGTCCTGCACACCGTTCTCGCGGCACCCGACGGCTACGAGGTCGATCGCATCTACCACCCGCGGGTCATCGCCTTCGCGCCGCTCCGCGACCGACGGCGGCGTGTCGTGGCGGTGGTCGAGCGGAGCGACTTCGAGAGCGAGCTCGGGGCGATGCTCCGCCGCGGGCTCGTGGTCTTCACCGCCAGCCTGCTCCTCGCGCTCTTCCAGGCCCTCCTCTTCTCGCGCCGCCTCACGCGCCCGATCGAGGTGGTGACCGGGATGGCCGGCCGCATCGCGCGCGCACCCGGCGGCCCGTGGGAGACGGTCCCGGTCCGCACCAACGACGAGGTGGGCGAACTCGCGACCGCCTTCAACCAGATGATCGCTCGCCTGAACGAGGCGCGGCTCGGCCTCGAGCGGCGCATCAGTGAGGCCACGAGTCACATCGCGACGCTCTACGAGGTGGCGCGAACGACCACGTCCACCCTCGAGATCAAGGACGTGCTCACCCTGGTGGCCGAGAAGACGCTCGCCACGCTCGGCCTCGAGCGGCTCGTCGTCCTCTGGCACCCCTCGGAACTGGTCGACGTGGTCGACGCCTACGCGGCCACCGCCAACCGTCCCGGCGAACAGCTCGAGATCGGCCAGCCGGTCGATCTGGCCGAGCTCTGCCCCGGAGCCCGCCCGACCGTGACGCCCCTCTCCGCCCTCACCTCCTCGCTCCCCGACGCGCTCGCCGAACGGCTCGTGGCGCCGCGCGTGCTCTGTCTGCCGCTCGTGTTCAAGAGCCGTCTCCTGGGCGTGATCCTCGCCGGTCTGGGCGAGGATGCGCCGGCGCCGGATCTCGAGATGGCCGGCGCGCTCGCCACCCAGGCCGGCGCCGCGCTCGCCAACGCCGTGCTCTTCGAGGCGGTGCGCCAGAAGGAGGTCGAGCTCCGCAAGCTGTCGCAGCTGCGCGCGGAGCTGCAGGAAGAGAGCCTGCGCGCCATGTCGCGCGAGCTCCACGACGGCTTCGGCCAGGTGCTCACCGTCATCAACATGGACCTCGGCCTGGTGGAGCGGAACCTCGAGCGAGGGGCCGCGGCGATGCGCACCCCACTGCGCGACGCCCGCGATCAGCTGACGGTGCTCCTCCAGGAGGTGCGCACCATGTGCCAGGTGCTGCGCCCGCCGATGCTCGATTTCGGGCTCGTCCCGACGCTCCACTGGTTCGTCGAGAAGTACATCGAGCGGACACAGATCACCGTTGCCCTGCGCACGCCGCCCGAGGAGATGCGCCTTCCCGCACCCATCGAGCTCCTGCTCTACCGCGTCGCGCAGGAGGCCCTCACCAACGTGGCCAAGCACGCCCACGCACACCACATCGACGTCGAGCTCGCCGTGCGCGACGGCCACGCCGTCCTCTGCGTCGCCGACGACGGCGTCGGCTTCGAGGTAGAACGCTTCCAGCGAAAACCCGTGCTGGCAGGCGTCGGCCTCCTGGGGATGCGCGAGCGCGTGGCCTACTATCGCGGTGGCCTCGACATCCGCTCCCGTCCGCAGGCCGGGGCGCGCATCACGGTCACCATCCCGCTCGACGCGGCCACCAGCGACGGCGGCGCCGTCGCCTGACCCTCCGCTCCTTCACCCTCCACAGAAGAGCTGGGTGAAGAAGACCTCGCCCGAGGCGCTACGGGCGATGCCCACGCCGGTCCGATCGTACGGCCCTTCGATGTTGTCGCGGTGCGCGGGGCTCTCCAGCCACCCCCGCACCGCCTCCGCAGCCGGATCGCGATGTCCCAGGTTCGAAGCGACGTTCTCCCCCACTCGCGGGCACGGCCGCGCGGCGCGCAGCGCCTTCACCCGGTCGTCGAAGCCCGCATGCCCGAAGGGCGTCCTGCCGGCCGCCATGGCGATGCTGTGCAGGCGGGCCTGCTGGCTCATGCGCGGGTCGAGGGTGAGCGAGGCGAGGTGTCGCGCGGCGCGGTGACGGTTGACCAGGTCGTGGACCGCTTGCTCGAGCCCCGCAGCCCCGGCTGTCGGCCGCGCGGGCGGCGCGCCGCGTCCCGCCGTCGCGCATGCGAGGCCGAGCACGGCGCTGACGAGCGGGAGGAGGCTCCGCCGACGATGCGCGCCGAGCCGCCTCACGACGAGCGCGTATCGAGCTGGAGAAGTGCCCGCGCTGCCGCCCGGGCCAGCGAGGCATCGGTGCCGCTCCGCGCGCGCTCGAGCGCCGCGAGCACGGCCGCCGAGCGCTCGCCGAGCGCCCCCAGACCGGCAGCGGCAGCGCGCCCAACTCCCGGGTCGGTCGCGTCGAGCGCGCGGATCAGGTGCGCCGCCGCGGCCGGGCGGTCGGTTGCGAGCCGCGCCAGGCTCGCGATGGCCGCGAGCTGTACGTCGCGGTCCTCGTCCGCCAGGCAGCGCACGATGGCGGCGTCCACCTCGGCCGCCCGCTGGTCGAGATCCCGGAGGCAGTAGAGCGCCATCTTCCGCTGCGCCGCATTCCCGGACGGCAAGAGATGTCGCAACCCCTCGAAGACCCGGGCGCGATCCGCGAGTCCGACGACGATCGTCGCCGCCGCCCAGCGGAGATCGCCGTCGTCGACACCCAGCGTCTCGAGGAGGACGGGCAGCAGCAGGTCGGCCGGTGCGTGCAGCCGGGCAAGCGCGAAGGCGGCCGCCCAGCGTCTGCCGGCGACGGGTGAGGCGAGCGCCGCGAGAAGGACGTCCTGCACGTCCACGCCCCGCTCGCCGAGCGCCGCGAAGGCTTCCGCGGCCGGCCGCTGCACGGCCTTGTCGGCGTGTCCCAGGCAGTCGGCGAGCGCCACCAGCTCCGCGCCCCCTGCCCGCTCCTGCGCGCGCAGCTCGGCGATCGCCGCCACGCGTTCCTCCCCGACCGGTGATCGCAGGCGCTCCACCAGGGTCACGACGCCAACCCTCGCACCACCGCCTCGGCGACCGTCCGCAGGGGGCCAACGCCGAGGAGATAGTTCTCCGCACGGTCGAAGATCGCGTGCACCACGGCATCGACGGCGCTCGCCTCGGCGGCGCACCCGCGCAGGTCACGCTCGAGCGCTTCGATCGCGGGGGAGTTGGCGAGGAAGTCGCCGGCGAACACGATGTCGCGGATCCGATCGCCGTCGAGGGCGAAGTGCACCTCCAGGACGCCGAGCTGCGTGGTGACCGAGCCGTGCCGATCGAGATCCGCCCGCGGGGCGCGCTGTGCGAGCCAGGAGGCGTCGGCGAACTCCCGCTGCGCGGCGACCTCGAGCCGGCGGGTCTCCTCGACCTGCAGCGCACGGCGTTCGAACGTCACGGCGAGGCGCTCCTCGTATCCGCGCTGGAGGCACTCGGCCAGCTCCTCGACGCCGAGCGCCGTGCCCCGCAGCCGCTGGACGGAGCGGACGTCGTCGGGCCCGAGCATCGCCGCCCTGATCACCCCGCCCGGATCTGCCCGCTCGAGAAGGCTCGGCAGCATGCTCGCGTCCTTCCGGTTGGCGATGATCGCCTCGAAGAGCAGCGCCCCGGCTCCGTCGACCTCGAAGGCCACCATCCCGAGCGGACGCCCGTCGACGGTCACGAGATCGCGTCCCGGATAGACGGCCGACACGCTGACCCGCTGCAGACCGGCGAGAATACCCCGCACGTAGCGGTTCATCACCTGCTCGGGCGCGAGGGCCAGCCGATCCGCGGCGACGAGCGCCGAACGATGGGCGAGCGTGAGCGAGACACCGAGGAATCCCTCGCCGGCGGGAAACACCCGCCCACCCGAGTGCCGCCGCCAGCGCCGCACGGTCTCGTCGGCAACCGGCGGCGGCGCCAGGTGATAGCGTCCGAGCGAGAGACCTTCTCCCTGGAGCTCGAACACGCGGAGGGCGCCCCGCCCGCCGCTGGCCGCCTCGGCGAGCAGGTAGCGGTCGGCCGCCAGGCTGACCGGGCCGACGACGCGAGGCTGCACGATGAGATCGAGTGTGGGCGCGACGCGCTCGCTATCGGCTCCCGGACCGGCGCGCATCGCGATCGCGCGTCAGGGCACGAGGCTCGCGTTCAATACCACCGTGCCACCCGTCAAGCCACCACCGTAGTCGGTCACCTCGAGCAGGTACAGCGACCCGGCGGTGACGGGGAAGCTGATGCGTGAGGTGAGCGCGCCCGTCGTCGGATCGTCGTCGTCGCAGGTGAGCGCGCTGACCGCCGGGCAGGCGCCCTCGTATGCGCTCAGCACCGTGTCGAAGCTGCTCCCGGCCGTGTCGACCATCATCGTCCCACTCTGCGGGGCGACGAAGCGGTACCACAGGCTGTGTCCCTGCTGGCCGCCCGTGCCGCAGGGGACGTCCGGATCGTCCGACGAGACGCTCGCCCGATCGGAACTGTGGGTCACGCTGGCGGGGAGACCTGCCAGGTCGACCGGATCGGTGCACAGATCGCCCGGCAAGGTGCGCCGCGACGGGAGGCAGAGCTCCGTTTCCCGGCGCGTGTCGATCGTCCCCCCGCCCAGCTCGTTGCTCACCAGCACCCCCTTCACGGGCGTGTGCCCGACGTCGCCGAGCGGCTGGCGGACACCGTAGCAGAGCAGTGCATCGTCCGGGCTCTTGATGCCGTCGCCGTTCATGTCGACGGGCAGGCAGAGGTAGTGCGGGCGGCGCACCACGAAGCGCTGGGCGGCGGTCTTGAACTGGTTCGCGACCTTGAGCTTCTTGGCCCCCGGGAAGCGCGGGTTCGTCCGCACGACGTAGCACTCGTAATGGTCGACCGCGGTGGTGCTCAAGTCGGGGGGCGCCGGGGGCACCACCCGATCCGATGCCGTCGGGACCAGCAGGTGATCGGGCCGGACGACATCCACCACGAGCGCCTCGAGCTGGTTGGTCACCGCGATGCCGGTGTGCGGGAGGTACGGGGGAGAGCCCGCCACCGGATCGATCGCATAGCCGACGAGCTGCGTCGCCGGATCGAGCGTCCCCTGTCCGTTCGCGTTGGCCGGCGTGCAGAGATCGCCTCGCCGGATCGCATCGAACTGCCGCGACTCGGTGGCCGTGACGAGGTGGATGCCGTTCACCGGCGTGAAGCTCGCCGTCCCGACCGTGGTGCGGGTGGAGTAGCAGAGGAATGGATCGATCGCGAAGCAGCCCCCGGGGAGTGTCCCGCACCCCAGTCGCACCTGCACGTCGACGACGTTGTTGGTCTCGTCGGCCTCGGGAATCTCGTTCTCGGGATCCATCACGACGTGCAGGCTGTACAGGGCGGGGGGCAGGTTCACGTCGGTCACGTCGATGTACTGGCACGGCAGGTACCCGCCGTAGACGTCGGAGCAGCCGGCGCTGATGCCCTGGTAGTTGCAGCTGGTGAACTGCGAATTCGCGCACTCGACGTCGATCAGGCAGAAGCCGTACTTCCGCGCCTGGGCGAGCACCGTCCCGTTGCCGTCGCGCAGCTCGGCGGTCGCGAAGCTCTGGAAGTGAGCGTGGCCGTGCGACAGGCTGCAGACGAACAGCGGGTTGGTGCATGCGGCACCGCGGAAGACGCGACAGTCGGGGCAACCGGGATCGCCCAGGACGAGCGGGTCGGGACCGAGATTCCGCGCGCGCAGCGCGAAGGTGAGCAGGCGGCGCCCGGTCGTCCCGCCGGCGCAGCCCTCGTCCACGTCGCCCTGGATGACGTCCGAGGTCACGAGCGCGACGTCGAAGACCTCGGGCACCAGGTCGGGAGCAGCGCCGGCGACGGGCGGACGGGCCAGGGCCAGCAGCACCCCGATCAGACCCGCAATTCTCACGTGCGCGGAGCCTATCGCGCACGCGGAGCACCCGTCAAACGAAGTTACAGGCAACGGTTCTAGACAGCCTATAGCCCCCTCACGCTTCGCCAGAGCCTTTCTAACCGAAGTTCGCGGATCTGAGGATACGGCCGCTCGGGGATGGGTGCTAGCGACGGCGGACCACGAGCCACTTGATCGGACGAGCGCGGGACGCCTACTGTGGGGCTCATGTGGAAGCGGGTCGTCCTCGGCGGTGGCGTTCAAGAAGGCCCGGAACTTCTCCCTCTTCGACGCTCACTACGAGCCGTGCCGGTAGCCGCCTGACGCGCGACCGCCTCTCTCCGGCAATGCGCCGCGCCGCACCGTTCCCCGAGCTCTTCCTCCTCTCGCTCGCGGTGATCCTGCTGGAGGTGAGCTACACGCGCATCTTCTCCTTCAAGCTCGTCTACTACTTCACCTACCTCATCATCGGCATCGCGCTCCTCGGCCTCGGCGCGGCGGGCGTCCTCGTCGTCCTCCTCGGACGGTCGCCGCGCGCCCCTGCTGCCCGCCTGGTGCCGCTCTGCGCCCTCGGCGCCGCCGCGGCCATCCTGGTCGGCTATCTGGTCATCGCTACGGTCCAGCTGAACACTCTCACCCTCGTCGCGAGCCTGGTGCAACGGCAGCCCCTGGGGGTGCTCGTCGAGGGGACGAAGCTCGCGTTCATCTGCCTCGCCCTCTTCACGCCGTTTCTCGCCGCCGGGCTCGCGATCGCCACGATTCTCGCCAATCACCCCGAACGCCTCGCCCGGCTGTACGCGGTCGACCTTTTTGGCGCCGGGCTCGGCTGCGCCCTCTGCGTGCCGCTCCTCGGTAGCCTCTCGCCCCCGGGCACCGTGCTCGTCGCGGGCGCTCTGGTCGCCCTCGCGGGCCTCCTCGCGGCCACCTCGCACATGCAGCGGCTCGCCGCCGTGGCACTCGTCCTCGTCCTCGCCGCGGGCGCGGCCTTCCCTGACCGGCTGCCCGATCCGGTGCCGGACCGCGCGAAGAACATGAGCCCCCAGCAGACCCGCGGTGCGAACGTTCTCTTCTCGCGCTGGAGCCCGGTCTTCCGCGTCGACGTCATCAGCTCGCCGTTCCCGCACCAGATGGGCCGCCGGCTCCTGCTCCACGACGGCCTCCTCGGCTCCCTCCTCATGCGCTTCGACGGGAATCTCGCGTCGCTCGCCGCGTACGAGCACGACGCGCGCGCCTATCCGTTCGACGTCCTCGCGCCGGCGCCGCGCGTCGCGATCATCGGCGCCGCGGGTGGCAACGAGATCCTCGCTGCGCTCTACTTCGGGGCGCGCCACGTGACCGCCGTCGAGCTGAACCCCGTGACGGTCCGGCTCCTCCGCACCGACTTCGCCGACTACACGGGACACCTGGCGACCGACAAGCGCGTAACGCTCGTCAACGACGAGGGCCGGTCGTTCTTGGCACGCCACGACACGCACTACGACCTCATCTGGTTCGTCGCCCCGGACAGCTACGCGGCGATGAACGCCGCCACCTCCGGCGCGTACGTGCTCTCCGAGAGCTACCTCTACACCCGCGAGATGATCGGCCTCAGCCTCTCCCACCTGACCGACGAGGGCGTCATCTGCGCCCAGTTCGGCGAGTTCGCCGGGACGCCGAACCGGACCGTGCGCTACCTCAGCACGGCGCGCGACGCCTTCCAGCGCCTCGGTATCCCCGACTTCGACCGGCACGTCCTCGTGAGCAGCTCGCCGAGCTACCAGATCGAGGCCTTCACGATTCTCATCCGCAAGACGCCCTTCGGCGCGGACGAGCTGGCCCGCTTCCGCACGCGCGCGGCAACGGTGGAGGGTTCCCGGGTGCACTTTCCCGCCGGCGGCGAGGGCGCCAACGAGGCGATCGCCACGGTGGTCGCGGCCTCACCCGAGACGCTCGCCGCCTGGTACGAGCGCTACCCTTACGACGTCCATCCCGTCACCGACGACGCGCCCTTCTTCTGGCACTTCGCCCGCCTGCGCGACGTCCTCGCGGGGAGCTCGCCGAGTCCGATCTACAACTGGGAGCAGGGCCTGGGCGAGCGACTCCTCCTCGTCCTCCTCGTCATGGTGACCGGCTTCGCCGCCGTCGTCCTCCTCGCGCCCTTCGTCCTCGTCCGCCCGCTCTGGCAAACGCTGCCCCACAAGCTCCGCCTGAGCGTCTTCTTCGCCGCCATCGGCGCCGGGTTCATGTTCCTCGAGGTGACGCTCATCCAGCGCCTCACGCTCTTCCTCGGCTATCCCACCCACTCGCTGAGCGTCACGCTCTTCGCCCTCCTCGTCTCGACCGGGGTGGGTAGCGCGCTCAGCACGCGCTATCCACGGCGGGCGCTCGTGCTGCTCGGGGTCGGACTCGCCGCGCTGGTGCTCTTCTACCGGTACGGGCTGCCGCCCGTCCTCGCGGCCACGATCGGCTGGCCCTTCGCCGTGCGGGTCGGCCTCGCGGTGGCGCTGCTGGCGCCGCTCGGCCTCTGCCTCGGGGCCTTCCTCCCCCTCGGCATGCGCACGGCGACGGCGCTCACCCCACATCGCTCGGCGATCGTCGCGTGGGGGTGGGCGGTGAACGGCTTCGCCGCGGTCGTGAGCTCCGTGCTCGCGACGATCCTCTCCATGACGTTCGGCTTCGACGCCGTCATGCTCGCCGCGCTGGCGGTCTACGCCCTCGGGATCGCGGCCCTTCCCGCGATCCCGGAGTGACCCGTGCGCTCAGGGATGGGGCAGGACCCGTTGCGCGAACAGCGACCGGTAGGTGAGGTATCCGTCGCTCAGATCGTCGAACCGTGAATCCAGGTACACCACGATCGAGGACGTTCCGGTATCGGCGATCGCCGCCGGACCGGCGGTGCCGGTCGCGCTGAGAAGCAATCCCGGCGTCTCGCTGTCGACGACCGTCCCGTTCGGGCTCAGGCGCGCGACGAAGGAGACGACCGGCGTCCCCTCGGGCGAGGTGACGGCGAGGAACGGCACCACCCAGTCGGTGCCGTCGAAGGCGACGTCGGTCGGCGCGAGGTAGTTGAGCGGCGCCAGGTTGGTGTTGAGGCGGATGCCGTCGGGGTCGAGCGACGTCCCGCCCGCCACCCGCGCCGCGATCGCGTCGTAGCCGCAGAGCACGGGCCCCGCGCAGAGATTGATCCGTTCCACCAGCACGAGGTACCC
Source organism: Binatus sp. (SeqCode) (assembly GCA_035476275.1). Taxonomy (GTDB): domain Bacteria; phylum Desulfobacterota; class Binatia; order DP-6; family DP-6; genus DP-23. The sequence continues at coordinate 40,383 of DATILR010000440.1, forward strand.
GGAGCCGTCGGTGGCGACGCGGACGAGCTCGTCGGCGTCGCGCAGGAGGTGCAGCGGCGGCGCGTCCATCACGGTGGTGCCCGCCAGCCGGATGCCGGCGATCTTGTCGATGTACTTGCCGACCGACGAGGTCTCGCCGTCGGCCTCCTGCCAGACGACCAGGCACTCACCCGTGATGCAGGCGATATCGGGCTCGACGAACTGCGGGAACTTCCCGCCGCGCGCCGGATAGATCCGCGTCTTCCTCCCTGCCGGCAGGCCGTTCTGCAGGACGCGGAGCGCGTAGATCTTGCTCCGGTCCGTGAAGACGTTGACGTCGCCCCAGAGGACCGTGTAGCCGCTGCCGTCGAAGCCGACCCGGACGCCGTAGAGCCCGCGCCGGTCGGGAAGCTTCTTGGACTCGACCGTCACGGCCGCTCCCAGGGGCTGGCCGTCCGGTCCGATGCGCATCACCTTCACGTCGTAGTAGTTGGCGAAGCGCCGCCCGATATCGACCTCGGTCCACGCGACCCACGCGACGAGGAAGTTCTGCCCGTCACCCGCGACGGAGACCGAGTACGCGAGCGGATAGGAGTCGGCGAGCTGGAAAGGCCCGGTCACCGTCCCCGTGTCGTCGATGCGCGCGCTCTGGAGGCCTTGCCCCCCGCTCCAGAAGACGAGCGAGCCGAGCGAACTCTGGATGACCCGCGGACCGCTCTCGAGGTAGCCGAAGTCCTGCACGACCATGATCTCGCCGCCCACGCGCTGGTCGCTGTGTACCTGCAGCGCGGCGGGGATGCTGCCGCCGCCGTCGACGGCGGAGGGCGCCGACAGGTCGACGGAACCCGACAGGCCGCCCACCGGGAGTCCCGTCGTGTCGAGCGCGATCGGCACCTTCGCCGACGTGGTGCCGCTCGTGCTGTCGGGGACGAGCCAGGACGGGCTCGCGAGCGTCCAGGGAACGGACCCGTTGCTGGTGAACGCGAAGTCGGCCGCCGCAGCGGACGGCCGCGTCTCGCCGACGAACCCGTGCAGGTCGATCTGATGCGTCCGGAAGCGCGTCGTCACCGGCACCGGATCGAGGACGTGGGAGGCGTCGATCTGTCCCCATCCGAAGTAGGGATTCCACGGCTGACCCACGTATCCCGGGTAGCCCGGCTGCGTGGCGTTCAGCTCGAGTTGCCAGCGCACCTCCTCGGGCGTGAGGCCGGGGAGCCCGGAGAGGATGAGCGCGCTCAGGCCCGCGGCGTGCGGCGATGCCATGCTCGTGCCCGACAGCCGGAGGTAGCTCTGCCCCACCCGCGCCCCGAACTGATCGACGGGGGACACGGAGCTCCGCGTCGAGAGCACGTCGACACCGGGCGCCGCAACCGACAGCGCGTTGCCGTGGTTCGAGAAGGAGGCGATCTGCCCGTTCGGACTGATCGCCCCGACGGCGATCACGCCCTCGATCCCCGCGGGCTCGAAATTGTCCACGCTGGCGGCCGAGTTCCCGGCCGCGGCCACCACCACGGCGCCGAGGCCGTTGGCCATGGCGACCGCGTCAACGAGCACCTGGCTGATGCCGAAGCCGCCCCAGCTGTTGTTGAGGACGTCGGCCCCGTTCTCCGCCGCGTACTCGATCGCCTGAGCGAGGTCCGAGGTGAAGCCGCTGCCGTTCGCATCGAGGCCCCGGACGGGCATGATCTTCGCCCCCCAGGCCATCCCGACCACCCCCACGTTGTTGCTGCCGACGGCGGCGGCCGTGCCGGCCACGTGCGTCCCGTGTCCATGGAGATCCATCGGGTTCGCATCGTCCTGCACGAAGTCCCAGCCCGCGACGTCGTCGATGAAGCCGTTGCCGTCGTCGTCGATGCCGTTGCCGGGGATCTCTCCGGGGTTGGTCCAGATGTTGGCGGCGAGGTCGGGATGATTCGGATCGACGCCGGTGTCGATCACCGCCACCACCGTGCCGCTGCCGTGCGCGAGGTCCCATCCCTGATCGGCATTGCTCGCGTGCAGGCCCCACAGATCCCCGTAGCCCTGCCCCCACGTGCCGGAGCTCGAGAAGTAGGGATCGTTGGGCGTGAAGGTGGTCTGCACGACGTAGTCGGGCTGGGCGTACACCACCTCGGGATCGGCGGCATAGCGCGCCGCCGCGGCAGCAACGTCGGTCCCGGCGGGCAGCTCGAGGACATAGACGTTCGACAGGTCGGGGACGGCTGCTCCCTTCGGGATGCGGGCCGAGCGGGCCGGATATTTGCCAAGGACCACATCGATCCGCTGCCGGTAGGTCGTCTTGCGATCCGCGTCGAGCTCGTGGTCTCGGAGGAAGAGCGGGTGCGCCTCGCGTACCCCGAACGAGCGGTTCAACCGATCGAGCGAATCGCGGCCCGTCGCGCTCTTGAACGGGAGCCCCTCGGCGACGAGGCAGCGGGCGCAGGTCGTCACCGACGAGCGGAACTTCACGATCAGGCGCGTCGGGTGGGCGGGCAGGACCTGATCGAGCACCCGGGGTGTGGGAAGAGCGGTACGCGCGGAGGAAACCGCCAGCACGGCGGCAAGCAAGAACGGCACCTTCTTCACCGGAGCCTCCCTCTGTGGTCGGTCGAGGGCGCATGATCGCAGAGGGCGCACCTCGCAAGCAAGGAAAATGTCCCTCTGGCTCACGGAAACGGGACGCGAACCGTCAGGCGGGTCCCGCTTTCGGAGGAGATGGCGACCGTCCCACCAAGCGCGCGCGCCCGCTCGCGAATCCCGACCAGCCCGGTCCCCGGGCGGCTCGCACCGCCGCGCGGGAGACCGACGCCGTTGTCCTCCACTTCCAGGCGGAGCTCGCCGGCGACCGAGGCCAGCCGGACCCGCACGCGGCTCGCCTCCGCGTGACGCGCCACGTTGGTCAGGGCTTCCTGCGTGATCCGGTAGAGCGCCACCTCGACGTCGGCCGGCAGGCGCTCGGGAAGATCGTCGGCACTGAAGGTGATGGCGATCTGGTGCCGCTCGGCGAACGCTTTCAGGTGGCCGTCGAGGGAGGGCACGAGACCGAAGTCGTCGAGCACCGACGGTCGGAGGAGCTGCGACAGCTCGCGCATGGCGCTCAGCGTCTTCGAAACGAGATGGCGCGCCTCGCCGATGCGCGAGCGGAGCGCGGCCTCGTCCCCCGGCGGCTGCCGCTCGACGAGCCAGAGATACGCCATCACCGCCGTGAGCGATTGCCCGAGCTCGTCGTGGAGCTCGCGCGAGAGCCGCCGGCGCTCTTCCTCCTGGACGGACATCAAGCGCGACGAGAGGGCGGCGAGCTCGCTCTGTCGTCGCGCCAGACCCACGCGGAGCTCGCCCAGGGCGTGCGCGCTCCACACGGCGATGATCGAGCCGGCGACGAGCGCTCCGAGGCTCACCAGGAACGGATCGGCGTCACCGATGGCGGCCCGGCCGACGATCGAGAAGGCGAGACAGAAGATGCCGCACACGGCGACCGTGCGTCGCGTGTCCCACGAGAAGAGCACGGTGCTGCCCACGAGGAGGCAGATGAGCCCCGCCACGTTCAGCGACTGGTGGTGCTGGTACGTGTAGACGCGGAGGTAGGTGTTGAAGCCGAAGCCCGCGATCAGGAGCAGCCCCAGACGGTCGGCCTGGCGCCGGCCCACGGCGGTGAAGCTGGCCAGCAGAACTGCCGTGGCGATGGCCGTGTGGAAGGCGGCGCTCACCAGCATCCAGAATCGATCGGGGTCGGGAAAGTTGATGTACTCGATCGGAAAGAAGAGCAGGCCCGCGGCGAGGGCGATCAGGGCCGCGGTGCGCACCCGGGGCAGGAGTGCGGGATACTCGCCCTCGGCGAGGGCGGTCGGGGCCGGGCGCCCGTTGTCCGCGCGCCCGTTCGTGGGGCTCCGCGCGGACGGTTCCACGTGGCGAGCCGTATCGCGGCCCGGCCGCGGAGGTCAAGCCGGTCTTGGGGGTTGTCCGGGCACCGGGCTCAGTGGACGGGCGCCGCGCTACACAGGAGGCCGTGATCCTGCAAGAAGCAGCCGGGCGCGCTGGGCGGCGGCGTCGCCTCGTCGTCGCGGTAGTAGTAGCCGGTCATGAAGCACATCTCGTCGTCGGTCGTGACGCCGAAGGTCACCGGGTGATCGTCGTTGTTCGTCCAGTTGCAGGTGAACCGGAAGACGTCGCCCTGCCGTAGATGAAGGGGGGTCGGCGTCCAGTACTCGTAGGGGTGATCCCAGTCGTCGTTCTCGAAGATCTGCCCCATGTTTTGGCCACCGGCGGTGAGGTTGATCGTGACCTTCGTGCCCCGCTTGTGCTCGTGTGAAGAGAGCTGGATCACGTTCAGGTCGTACGGTACCACCCATTCCGCCGTCGTCGAGGCCGCGGAGTGGGCCGGGATGTGGATGTCGTACGCCCCCACGGTCAGGTTCTCGGCGTGGTGGAGCACGCTCCCCTTCTTGGCCGGGATGACGTTGAAGAGGATGTCCGGCGTGAGCGAGTCGGTCAGCGAGGCGTTGATGTAGTGCGAGTTGAGGAACACGGGCTGGTGCGGCTCCAGGCGGACCGCGATGCCGGGAGGGAAGCGCGTGAGCTCGTGCGTGTTCGGGGCGCCGCCCAGGAGCGCGCGCTGGAAGCTGTCCCTCGGACCCAGGCCGATGCAGCCGGGCGCCTCGACGATGCCCCGGGGAAAGTCGGCCGCGTTCCGATCGCCCCCGAAGTAGGCCCACAGGGCGAAGTGGTGCGTCCCCGCGTTCATCTTGAACTCGAACTGCTGCACGTCCATCGCCTTGTCGTTGGGGAACGTGCGGTACTCGCAGACCTCGCGCTCGGTAGCGGGGGGGACCGTGAACTTCCCCATGCGCATCTGGAAGCCGCGCGGGGGGTGCCGGAGGTGCACCCGGCCGGCCGAGCCCGGCACGGCGAGGAGCGTCACGGCAGCGAGGGAAGCGACCACGCGACCGATGGACAGCATGGGCGCCAGTAACCAAAAGGCGGGCAGATCGTCAAGACGCGAAACGACCGTTCGGGCGATTCGTGGTGCTCAACGACCCCGTCGCGCCAGCAGACCGGATGCCCGCGCCGCCTGCTGCGCGGCCGTGACGCGCTCGCGAACCTTGCCGGTGTGATGCCGGCGGCCCGACGCACCGGTGCCGAGCGACGGAACCAGGCGCGAGGCGAGCTGGACGAGCCCGCGACCGAAGACCACCCCGGCGCCGAGCGCCGTGAGGAGGATCCGATACCCCAGGCTCAGCGCGTCGTGTCCCACGTCCCCCGCGATCGAGGCCATCGTCCTGCCATCACGTCCCTACCCTCATGAAGGCCGGGGAGCAAGGCGTCGCTGCGCCACCACGGAATTCCGTCGGGGAAATCACCCCACGCGGTGCAGCTTCTCGTAGAGATCCCGGAACATCCCGCGCGGATCGAGACGGGCCTTCACCTGCCGGACGGTCGCCTCGTCGTAGATGCTCCAGAAGCGCTCGGCGCTGTAGTGATTGCGGGAGATCAGCGTCTTCAGGCCGCCGAGCTCGTACGTCTTCTCCTCGAGCTGCTCGGAGCGATCCACGCCCGGATCGCCGTTCGGCATCCCGTAGACCGCGAGGTCGACGTAGAGGTCGCCCGCGCGCGCGCGGTGCCCGGCCGAGAGCCAGGGGTAGGGCTTCGGCACGCGGTACGGGACGACCCAGAGGGGGAAGTAGCGCAGCTCGCGCAGGTACCAGTCGTAGAACTCCGGCACGCGGCCGGCGGGGATGAAGTAGTCGCAGACCACGTCGGGCCGCCGCTTCAGGCGGAAGATCGGCCGCAGCCGCCCCGACCAGCGAATCATGTTGGTGGAGCCGAGGAAGAGCCGGCCGAGGAGGAAGCGGACCGGCTTCCACTCGAGCGGCGGCACCGTCCGGCTGAGCCAGTGCGCCTCCGTGTCGTAGCGGAAGAAGTAGTCCGGGGTGGTGAGCACGTCCTCGTCGAGCACGCGAGTGCTCTTGTAGTAGACGTCGAGCCAGCGGTAGGAGCTGGCGCGCCGCGCCCGCTCGACGAAGCGGCCCAGGCACAGGGTCCAGTGGTCGGGGGCGTGCACGATCCCGTCGATGAAGTCGACGTCCGCCGCCTCGCACCGTGCCAGCATGGCCGCGTGCAAGGAGGCGGGATCGCGGAATCGCCGGTACTCGACGTGCACGTACGGCTTGGCGGCGACGAGGGCGAAGCGCACGCGCGTGAGGATGGCGAGCGTGCCGTACGAGCCGTGGATCATGCCGAAGACGAGCGGCTCGTGCTCGGGCGAACAGCCCAGCACCTCGCCGGTGCCCGTCACGACCTCGTAGTCGAGGCAGGAGTCGTGAAAGCCACCGTAGCGGAACGAGCTCGACTCGACCGAGCATCCCGCGACGGCGCCGCCGAGCGTGATGCCCTCGAGCTCGGGCACGACCGCCGGCACGAGCCCGTGTCGCAGGGTCGCGTCGACCACCGCGCGGAACGTGACGCCTGGCTCCGCGACGCACAGCCGGCGCTCGACGTCCACCTCGAGGACGTGGCGCAGGGTGGAGACGTCGATGCGACGGCCCGTGAAGCGGGAGTCGCCGCTGGCGAGCGGCACGACGTGATGCACGCCGCCCTTGTCGATGTGCACCGGTCCGCGCGCGCCGACGAGGGCCCGCACGGTCTCCGCGACGGCGCCCACGCGGCGATCGTGCGCGGCGTCGGTCACGCGGCGGCCGCCGCCTTCGCCGGTCGACCGCGGGTCAGCGTCCATGACCACGATGTCGGCGTATCCTCATCGAGGCGTTCGAGGAAGTGCCCCAGGCGCACTGCCTCGAGCCCGCTCCGGCGCCCTTGACCCGCACCTCGGCCACGGCGTAGGTCACGGCCCATGGAGCTCAAGGGCAGGTGCTATTGCGGCGCGGTCCGCTATCGCGCCGAGGGCGAACCGATCTTCCGCGGACAGTGCCATTGCCGGGAATGCCAGTACATCTCGGGCGGGCATCCGAACGTGGTGATGGGCATGCCCGAGCCGGGCTTCTCCTATACCAAGGGCTCGCCCAAGGCGTTTCGCCGCACCGACATCGCCGATCCCGCGACGCGCGAGTTCTGCCCCGACTGCGGGACACACCTCCTGACCAGGTCGGGACGCCTGCCGGGCGCCGTCCTCATCAAGGTCGGCACGCTGGACGACCCTGGCGTGTTCGGCGGGCCTCAGATGGTGATCTTCACCATCGACAAGCAGAGCTTCCACCACGTCCCGGACAGCGTCCCCGCGTTCGAACGCCTTCCCGGCTGACGCTCCGCCCGATGTGAGACGGCGCGAGCCGCCCGCCACCCGCTCGACCCACCCGAGGCCCGGACAGTCTGCTATCTTCCGGCCCTCCTCGTGCGTAAGGGCGACCCTCGTTTCTGGAACTGGCTGGCAGCCGTCCTGCTCGTGTCGGGGGTCTATTCCGCCCTGCACACCTTCACGCGCTGGATTCCACACGATGAGGGCGTGCTCGCACAGATGGCCGAACGAGCGCTGTCCGGAGAGCTGCCGCACGCCGACTTCGACGAGATCTATTCGGGCGGACTGACCTTCTTGAACGCGCTGAGCTTCGTCCTCTTCGGCGCGCGCCTCTCCTCGATGCGTATCACCCTCTTCGTGTTCCATCTGGGCTTCCTCGCATCCCTGTTCTCCATCGCCACGCGCGCGGCGCGACCTCCCGTGGCCGCCCTCTTCACCCTCCTCTGCCTGAGCTGGGGCTTACCGAACTACTTCGCGGCACTGCCGTCCTGGTACCTCCTGATGTTCGCCATCTACGGCACGCATGCCACCGTCAGATACGTCGAGACGGAGCGCGAGGGATGGGTGGTCCTGGCGGGCTTCGTCGGAGGGGTGTCCTGCCTCTTCAAGGTGGCAGGGGTCTACTATCTGCTGGCGCTCCTGCTCTTTCTCGTCTACCGGGAGCAGCTCCGGGCCGAGGGCGCCGGCGTTGCGCGGTCGCGCTCGCTCGCGACGTCCCTGTCCGTCCTTCTCGTGCTCGCCTGCCCGGTGATCCTTCTGCTGGGACTGACCTGGGCGAGACTCGATGCGATGGAGGCGATCTACTTCGTGCTCCCCGGAACCGCCGTCTGCCTCTTCCTGGCGTGGAACGAGTTGCGATCGAACGACGCCGGGCACCAGCGACTCCGCAGAACCGCGCGCGCGTTCCTGCATGTGGGACTCGGAGCCGCCGCGCCGGTCCTCGTGTTCCTGGTTCCGTATCTCCTCAGGAACGATCTCCATTCGCTCTACCGGGGCCTCTTCGTGCTCCCGCAGCGCCGATACGACTTCGCCTTCTACCCCCTGCCACCCCCATGGGCTCTTCTCGCCACGCTGCCGATCGCGGCCATCGTCTGTCTGCCGATCGTCTGGCGCCCCCGCGCGAGCTGGGTCGTCGTGGGCGCGGTCATCGTCCCGATGGCAGCCGTGGTGAGCTTCGGCTTCGAGCAGCCGATCTACCGTTGGGTCTGGTACTCGGTGCGGCCCCTCGGACCCTTCGCGGCCATGCTGACGTGCGCGCTCCCCCTGCTCGGACGCAGGGAGCCCGCACCCACCATGGCGCAACGCCAGCTGCTGTTCCTCATGGGCGCGATGGCGGCATTCGTGAGCGTGGTCCAGTTTCCCTACTCCTTCGGGGTCTACTTCTGGTACGCCGCTCCACCCATCGCCCTGGCGATCCTGTTCGCGACGACGTACGCACACCCCACATCGTGGTCGAGGATCCACCTCTGCTTGCTGCTGTTCTATCTCGCCTTCGGCGTCCTCTGGTTGAACACGGGGAACGTGCGCACCACGGGCGTGCTCTACCTCCACTCCGACGCCGACCAGCTCCTCCTGCCCGAGCGAGCGAATCTGCGGGTGCGCGGGTCCGACAAGGAGGTCTACGAGACCCTGGTGCACGTGATCGACCGGCTGGCCGGCGGCGATCCCTACATCATGGCGACCCCCGATTGTCCGGAGGTCTACTTCCTGTCGCGGCGAAAAAACCCGACCCGGGTGCTGCACGAGTTCCTCGACCCCGTGAAGCCCACACCGCGACAGCTGCTGGAGCAGCTGACGACGAAAGGGGTCCGCGTCGTCGTTCTGAATTCCCGGCCGGAGTTCTCACAGCCCGTGTCGCACGAGCTCTACGCGACGCTCACCGAGGTCTACTCGCAGCACACCGACGTGGGGTGGTTCCGGGTGCTGTGGAAGGACTGAGGGCTACCGAGCCTTCGCGCGCCGGCGCTTCGCTCGCAGGCCCTTGACCCATGCTTCGTTCCCCCGCGACGCCGGATTGGACTCGACGCCGAAGCGGACCCGCTCCCCGCAGCGATCCACCGGAAGCGACACCCACACCTCGTGTCCCTCTGGCGCATGAAGGTTCTCGCGATGCAACACACCGCCGGCGCCATCGCACATCACCAGCGTCGAGCTCCATGGATGCCGGAGGACTCGCATCTCCAGGGCGTCGGGCGGGCTCGAGAATTCATACTCCAGGGATGAATCGTTCGCCGTCAGCACGAGCGCCCCGTCGTCCTTGCTCAGGACGTTGTGGGACGAGACGAGTCTCGGCGCCGCCCACAGCCGGCTGGGCAACACGTAGGCGCAGGGCGAGATGCACCGGAAGCCGTACGCCCGGATGTCGTCTTCCGCCCATACCGCAACATGTTCCTCGTGCCGATTCTCGTGCGCGTCCTTCTGCTCCAGCACGTGCCGGCCGAAGTCGTCGAACTCGGGCGGGAAGCTCAGAATGACGACCCGATTGCACTTGTGGACGAGCGTCTCCACCAGGCGAAGCCCCTGCTCCTTCGGGATGTGCTCGATGACTTCCATCGCGAAGATGACGTCGTACTCGCCGAGCTGGTCGATGACCTCGACGACGTCGCCCCAGTGGACACGGTCGTAGACGAAGGCGTGAACCGGGTTCTCGTAGCCCCTGAAGGCCTCCACCCCGTCGATCCTCGTCACCCAGTCCCTCCGGTAGTAGACACCGCGGTGATAGAAATCGAGCAGATCCCGCAGGAGGAAGCCCCACTTGCCGGCTCCACAGCCGATATCCAGGACCGACCGTACCGGCTCCTCCGCGTGCAGGATGGCGACCTCCTGCAGTATGGGGGAGACGTAGTGCCACGCCGACGTCGGCATCGCGGTGGGATTCCGGCGCTCCGCCGCGCCTACCGGCTCATCAGCTGGTAGGGCCCACCCTTCTCGACCCCGCGCCGGTACCCCGGCCGCGCGTGCATGCGGTCGCGATACGCGACCAGCCCCGGGTTGGGCGTCAGCCGGCTCCCGGCCGCTTCGAGGACGAACAGGAGCTGGATGTCGGCACCCGTCAGGTCGTTCCCGACGAAGAAGTCGCGACCCGCGAGCCCGTTCTCCATGTAGGAGAGGTGGTTCGCGATCTGACCGTCGATGTGCGGCTGCAACGGCGCTCCCCCGTCGCCGAGGAAGCCCATGAAGAGCGCCATCAGGAGGGGCATCATCGCCGAGCCCTCGGCGTAGTGCATCCACTCGATGTACTTCCAGTAGTCCTCGGTCCCGCGCTCCGGCTTCAGCCGTCCCTTGCCGTAGGTGTCGATGACGTACTCGACGATGGCGCCCGATTCCGCGATCGTCCTGGCACCGTCGGTGATGACCGGGGACTTGCCGAGCGGGTGGACCTCCTTCAGCTCCGGTGGCGCCATAGGCAACGGGGACATCCGCTGGTACTTCACGATCTCGTATGGCGTACCCAGCTCCTCGAGCAGCCAGAGGATGCGCTGCGAACGCGAGTTGTTCAGATGGTGGACTTTCAGCATGGCCCCTCCCTTGCGCCTGCGCGTATCGGACGGAAGGATTTCGCGCAAGAACCGCGGAGCGCGCTGCACTGCCGCCAGATGCGCGACGATGCCAGGCAGGCGCCAAGAGCGCGAGTTTGATCGCCCTGCTCCTACTCGCTGCCTGCGCACGCGGTCCGGTCGTCATCGAGGAGGCGCCGGAACCGGTTCTGTGCCGGCGCGGCCCGGACTGCGAGACGAAGTGGCAACGCGTCCACGACTGGGTCGCGGCGCACTCGCGCTGGCCCATCCGACAGGACACCGACACGCTGATCACGACCGACGGCCCGGGCGACACGCGCGACGCCGCGTTCGTGATCCACCGGGTCCCGAGCACGACGGTGCCGGACGTCGACGTCATCGTGTTCGCCGCCGGCTGCACCGACCGGGTCCGGGCCTTCGTGGACCACGTGCCGGCCCGCGGCGACCGCTGGCGGAACGTCACCGGCCCGAAGGCACAATACACCGAGTGCGAGCCCCCGGTGGACGAGCTGGAGGCAAGCTTCGTCAGGTTCGTCGAGGCGCGGGACGGGATGCCGACACGCTGAGCCAGGTTCCGACGACAGCTCGCGAAGCAGGTGGGAAACTACCGCCGCGCCCTTTTGACGGCCGACAGGCTAAAGCAGCGAGGTGTGCCCTTGCGGCGGCGTCACATCACGTTCCGATCCGTGAGGCGACAATCACCTCGGACGTGAGTCCCCACGCTGAGACGACTTCGTGATGCCGAACCCGCCAAAGGTCCTCACCGAGGAACTCCCGTAGCTCGATCGGCCGACAGCCACCCACCAACTTCGGGTTGAAGCGGTGAACCGTCTCCCATGCCGCCGAGACGAGCTTCGTCAGGAAGCCGTGGCCGCGCGTGAGGCTCACCAGGCAGAGCAGCCCCTCCCGCCAAAGGAGGCGATGCGCGTCGCCCAGTATGGCCGTGATGGCTGCCTCGCTCATGAGATCGAGGACATAGGTCGAGACGAAGCGGTCGTAGGCACCGGAACAGCACTGCGGCGGGGTCACCCCTTCGGAGCAAACAACCTCCGCTCGGTTCGCCCACGACTGCAACCGCTCGCGGGTGAGCGCTACCATGGTGGTAGAAATGTCCACCCCGAGATAGCGGCAGTTGTCGGGCATGAGGCTCGTCAACAGCCGCGCGGCGAGCCGTCCCGTGCCACACCCGAACTCGAAGATCGACTGTGCGTGCTGGAAGTCGGAGTGGGCGATGAGCGGGGCAAGGGCGCGATCCTCGTAGAACGCCTGCGCGTCCTGCTTGGCACCGAAGCGATCATAGAACACTCGGGCTTCGGCGGCGGTGAGCGTGCGGCCGTACGGGCGGCGCGATCCGTGCGGATCGCCCTGTGTCATCGCTCGCTGCCTTGCCATCGCTGGGCGGCGACCAGCAGTTCGACCCGCGCTCGAATCTCGTCGCGGATCGCACGCACCCGCTCGGGTGACTGGCCCTTCGGATCCGGGAGTTCCCAATCCTCACGTTGCACACCCCGGACCACCGGGCACGTTTCGCCGCACCCCATCGTCACAAGGAGCGTCGCCTGGGACCCAAGCTCGGGCGTCAGGCGACGAGGGTGGACGTGGCTGAGGTCCAGGCCGACTTCTCGCATCGCGTGGACGACTTCCGGATGGACGGCTTCCGCAGGCTCGGTCCCGGCTGAGATGGCGCTAACCTTGGTAGGGTCAGCCAGCGCATTGAAGAAGGCTGCTGCCATCTGTGAGCGGCCCGCGTTGTGAACGCAGGCGAAAAGAACCGTCATCACACCCGATCGCCCGCCTGAATCACAGGCTCGGCCTCTTTGCAGACAACGCGCGGCACGACACCTGGATGCACCAGAAGCCACCGAAAGAGTCCCGTGGCAGCCGCCGCTCCGAGAAGCTCTGCCGCAATGAAGCCCGGCACGTCAGCCGGACGGATGCCGGCGAAGGTGTCGGTCAAGGCGCGAGCCATCGTGACGGCGGGATTGGCGAACGACGTGGACGCCGTGAACCAGTAGGCCGCCGTGATGTACGCCCCGACGGCGAACGCGACGGCCGTCGAGGAGCGAAGCCGCGAGCAGCCCCAGATGACGCTGAGCAGGCCGAATGTCGCGATGAACTCGCTGAGGAGCTGCGCCGGCCCGTGGCGCACGTGCTGCGAGAGCGAGAACGCGGGCAGCTCGAACATCAGGTCAGCGACCGCGACGCCGACAACGGCGCCGATTATCTGGGCCGCAACATACCCGGCCGCTTCCCGCCACGGGAGCCCTGCCTGCGAGGCGTCGGCGAACGTCACGGCTGGGTTGAAGTGGGCGCCCGAGATTGGCCCGAACGTCAAGATGAGGGCCACGAGCGCGGCACCGGTTGCGAGCGTGTTCGCGAGCAGCGCCACTGCCACGTTCCCGCCAGCGAGCCGCTCGCCCATGATGCCCGAGCCGACGACGGCGGCGAGCAGCATCCCGGACCCGACGCCTTCGGCGAGGAGCCGGCGGGCCAGGGTCATCGACGGGGTCACGCGGAGCGCTTCGTGGCGACCTTGTCAGCGGGCAGCGCGAGCGCTTGCCGGAGTGCTTCGACGCGTTCCGGGACCAACCGGTAGAACATCCACGTTCCCCGGCGCTCGCGCGCAAGAAGCCCGGCCTCCGTCAGGACCCTGAGATGGTGGCTCACGGTCGGCTGCGCCAGCCCGAGCGGGCCGACGAGATTGCAAACGCACGCCTCCGAACCGCTCTGTGCGGCGATGTAACTGAGCAGCCGCAAGCGTCCAGGGTCGGCGATCGCCTTGAACGCCGTCGCGAGCGCCTCGGCATCGTTGCGTCCAAGGCGGGCGCGCAGCACGGGGGCGCAGCAGCGGGGCGCGTCCTCCTTGATCGACATGCGTAGATATTGACATAGATCGATGCGGTGTGCAAGCTACCGACATCCATCGCTTCCAGAAGGCCGTGAAGGTCTATGTCTACCCGACGATCGACCCCGAGTCCGGGGCGCTCGTCACCGCCGAGACGATGCCAGTCCCGGAGTCGATGCGATACCTGTACCGACACCTCCTCGACAATCGGCACATCGAGGCCCTCGAGAACTACGAGCCATCGATTCTTCGGATCAATACCCGCGACGTGTTGGCTCGCTTGCAACGCGGCGATGGTGGCTGGGAGTCGGCGGTTCCGGAGCGCGTGGCGACCATCATCAAGGAACGGCGCCTCTTCGCGGATCACGCGACGTGACCCAGTGAGCTATGGGCGCTCGAGATAGGCGGCGGTCGACATACCTCCAGCCGTGCAGACGCCGACGATCGCGCGGTGACGGCTGCGCCGGGCGAGCTCCAGCAGCGTCGATCCCAGGTATCGGATGCCCGACATGCCGTACGGGTGCCCGAGCGGTACCGCCCCACCGTTGACGTTCGTGATCTCCCACGGCGTCTCGAGCTGCGCCTGGTTGTAGAGCGTGGTGACCGCGTAGGCCTCGTGGAGCTCCCACAGATCGACATCCGACATCGCGAGCTGGTGATGCTTCATGACCTTCCGGATTGCGGGCGCGATCGCGATGCTCATCTCCTCGGGCGCGACCGCGGCCAGCTGCATGCCCCGAAACAGTCCGAGGATCGGCAATCCCCGGCGCGCGGCGACCTCGGCGTCCATCATCACGACGGCCCCCGCACCGTCCGACAGCTGCGAGGCGTTGCCTGCCGTCGTCGTGCCGCCCGGGTACACCGGCTTGAGCGCGGCGAGCTTGGCGAGGGTCGTGTCGGGGCGCGGGCCCTCGTCGTGGTCGAGGGTGACCTCTTGTTCGTGACTGGCCCCAGTGGCCTTGTCGGTGACCTTCATCGTCGTCGTGAACGGGACGATCTCCTCGGCGAACTTTCCGGCGGCCGCCGCCGCGGCGACGCGCGTCTGGCTCTGCACGACGTACGCATCCTGCGCCTCGCGGCTGATGCCGTATTTCTTCGCGACCAAATCGGCTGTCTGGTTCATCGTCCACCACACCGCCGGCATGCGTTGCTGGAGCGGCGGGTAGAAGAAGCCGTTCATGTTGAGGGTGAACTGGACCAGACTGATGCTCTCGACGCCCGCCGCGATCTCGATCGTGGCCTCCCCGGCGGCGATCCGATTCGCGACGATGGATGCCGCGCTCAGCCCCGAGCCGCAGTAGCGATTGACGGTCATTCCCGGCACCGCGACTCCAAACCCGGCCTCGAGTGCGGCGTTGCGCGCGATGTTGTGGCCGGTGGCGCCCTCCGGCAAGCCGCAACCGACGACGACATCTTCGACCTCGCCGGGCTCGATGCCGGCGCGCTTGACCGCCTGACGGAGCACGTGCGCCGTCAAGGGGATGCCGTGGGTCTGGTTGAGTGCGCCCCGCGTGGCGCGCGCGATACCGGTGCGACAGTAGGCGACGACGGCGACGTCTTTCATGAACCCGCTCCTTGTCTGAGGCATTGGTCTACCTGCCTCGGGGTCGTATACCTTGAGCGCATTGCCCATATTGGAGATGAAGACAACTAGCAGCTTCGCGAATGCCGGCTGGGCGGATCGCTTCCTCCCGCAAGGGAACGAGCAAACGGCGCGTCTCTGCCGGCATGGCCACGCGCACGCTGCACCGTCACCTCGCCGCCGAGGGCACCAACTTCCGACTCCTCGTCGACGAAGTACGTGGTGCCCTCGCAGAGGGACGCCTCCGAGCGTCTCCCGGGCCCGCGCCTGAGGAGGCCGCCTCATGGGTCTCGCCGTAAGCCTTCGCGCTCCTGGCAACTTGCGTGATCGTCCAGAGCGTGGGGATGCTGGTGCTCATCCACTGGCTCGCGCGCCTTCGCCGGGTCCTCGAGTCCCCGAGCGCGCCCCGTCGCGTTGGGCTCCTCCTCCGCCTCTTCATGATAAGCCGCTGGAATGGCTCAGGACGCCGAACTGCGCCGCGCCGGGGGGTCTGGGGAAAGGTCCGAGCTGGGGTACCAGCGGCACGTGGAGGTTGCGCGGCACATGAACGACCCCTCGTCGTGACAGGAGTCGTCGCGTTACCCCCGGCGGCCGACGAACTGGAATCCGCGCGCCGGGTTGCCGTTCATCGTCGTCGCCTCGAACTCGGCAAACAAGAACCCGCCGAAGCCCGACGTGAGCTCGCGAATCCACCCGGGGTCGTGGTGGCGGAGGACGACGCCCTCGGGGTGCTCGAAGACGCCGTATCGCGGGAAGCGTCGCGCGCCCTCGCGGTAGCGCGCCACGTTGCGCTCGTCGGGGGCCAGCAGCAGGTCGCTGACGTACAGGAGGCCGGCCGGTCGCAGCACGCGCTGGATCTCGGCGACGAGCGCGCGCTGGTCGTCGTCCGCGGGAACGCACGTGAGCACCGCGATGAGGAACACGGCCTCGAAACTCGCGTCGGGGAACGGCAATGGTCCCGGCGCGACCACGCGCAGGTCGAGGTCGGGGTACAGGCGCCGCCCTCGCGCGATCATCGCGCCAGCCGTGTCGACGCCGACGAGGCGGTGGTAGCCGAGGGCGGCCAGCTGCTCGAGCGTCCGGCCATAGCCGCAGCCGACGTCGAGGATCCGCGCGTCCCGCGGCACCATCATCGGCACGCGCTCAACGTCGAGCGGATGGCGGAACGTCTTGGTCTCGGCGACCCGGTTCCAGTAGTCGCTGGGCGACGTCATCGGCGCCGCGGGGACGAGCCGCTTGCGGCGCGGGTGGCGGCATCGCCCCAGCTTCTTCGTGGGGGCATAGCCCCACCACGGCCCGAAGTTGACAGAATCGTCAAGTCGGACGTTCGCCTCCTTGCCTCCGACAGGGCGGAACGGAATGAATCAGCAGCTCGATGTTGAAGGCGCGGGCCGAGTTGGTGTACTGCCTCGTTCCTGCGCAAGGGGGACACCCATGAAGCGAGCGCTCTTCTGGCTTGCGACGATCGGTCTCGCCGTTTCGTCGCTGGCCACAGGCAAGGAGCCAGCCCCGGCAGCCACGGCACCGAGTATGCCCGCGGGGCTGGCTGACCGCGTCGAGGCAAACAGCGCCGCCGTGAGGAATCGGGATGTCGCCGCTCTCGATGACATCTGGACGGACGACTACACGTTCATCAATCCCCACGGAGCGCTCCTCACCAAGAAGCAGCGCCTCGAGAACCTCAAGTCCGGCGCCACCGCCGTCGAGGCGACCGCCCGCCAGGTCGAAGCGGTCCACGTCTACGGAGATACAGCCGTGACCGCCAGCCGGATCACCTTGAAGGGGAAGTACAGCGGCAAGGAAGCGAGCGGCGAGTACCGCATGCTCAGCGTGTGGGTCAATCAGCAGGGACGGTGGCGCCTGGTAGCGAATCAGCTCACTCCGATCGCCAGGCACTGAGATCCGGCGCTGTGCGCGTCGTCCCGCTGGCGCTCCGCCGCGATCGGCTCCGGTTCGAGAACGGCCGCTCAGTGCTGGTCGTCGAGCTTCATGGCCGCGCCGCGGCGGGCGTATACGTCATCGCCCGAGTAGCTCACCTCGAGCACCTCGTGGCCGGCGTACATCGCCTTCCGGAACCCGTAGCCGACGGACGGCTCCTGCGGCGTCGCGTCCGTCGTGTAATCCCAGCGCGGGCGGGGCTCCCACGTCGTCGCGCCGTCGCGCAGCGTCTCGACGTCCCATACGAACAGCTGGAAGACGCCGAGGAGGTTCTGGGGCACGTCGGGCCGGAAGAAGAACTCCGTCGCGATGGTGACGTCGCCGGGCGGGGCGATGTAGCGGCCGCGGCTCTCGTCGATCAGGAAGACAACGTCGACCGCCGGCTCGCCAAACGGCCGGATCGTTAGCCGCCACGGCCAGTAGCGGCCGGCGGGGAGGATGGGCGTCGGGACGCCGGCCGGGGTGAAGTGATGGCCCCAGCCGGGCTGCGCCGCCATCGTCACGAGCGGCTGGCGGACGAGCGTCAGCTCGAGGTCGCGGCCGAGGATCGAGCCCTGGTGGATCGCCGCGATCGACGTGATCGCGGCGTGCTCCGGCGTCGTGCGATCGATGCCGGCGCACTGCCGCGGGAAGAGCCCGCGGGCCGCGGCGGTCGTCGGCTGGAGGCCGACGCGCCCGACGCCGTGGTAGTCGACGTTCCGGAGCCAGAGCGACGGCTCGTCGGGATGGCGGAGGCCCTGCTCCGGCCAGCCGGCGTGGCCGAGGTCGTCGGCGTACTCGAGCCAGTCGGTCGCGACGTCCGTGTCGATCGTACCGAGGCCGGAGCCGCCGGGCGTTGCGGTGCGGATGCCGAAGAAGACGAGCTTCCGGTTGACGTGCCCGGAGGAGGCGTTGACGCGCAGGTGGTAGCGCAGGCCGACCGTGTCGGCCGGGACGTCGGCCAGCTTCGCGGAGACGGTGCCGCCGTCGCCGGCGCGGTGCAGGAGCGCGTCGCCCGGCCCGGGAGCGCCGAGGCTGCGCGCGTAGGCGGGAACCCACGCTGCGAACAGGACGAGGAGCAGGATCGATCGCCACGGCATCGATGTCCGTCATCATGCCGGACCCGTCGGCCGTGTCGAGCGCCCCCCCCGGTGGTTGCGCCACCGGGGCGGGGCGGTAGCCGCCGGAGCGCAGCGCTCAGCACGTAGTGCTGCGGTCAAGTCGGTCAGAACTCAAACCGGCGCGTCACCCGGAACTCGAGGATGGTTGCGTCGTAGTCGTTCCGCGACAGCGGATTCTGCGAATACGAGATCCGTCGTGCCTCGATCCCGGGCTCGAGGAAAGGATGGTGGAAGGCGACGAACGCGCCGGCGTCGATCCGGTCGAGATCGTACGATCCGCGCTGCGGCAACCCTGGCTCGAAGCTCGGTGCGAGCTTGTTGTCGGAGCGGAACCAGGCGAGGTTCCATCCCGTCGACCAGGGGTATCCGAGGAGCGTGAAGTCGTACGTCAGGGTGCTCGTGATCACGTCCTCGCTGCCGGACTGCACCGAGCCCCTCGGCTGGTAGCGTGGCGCGATCAGGATCTGGTTGCTGGTATCGAGGTCACGCCGCGTGTAACCGGCAACGGCGGTCAGGCCGGCGGCCGGCGTGAGGCTCACCGACACGGTATCGGCGAACCGCTGGACGCGCCCGTGGAAGTCGGAGTTCTCGAAGCTGTCGGCGGTGAACTCGTACGAGAGCTGGAGCCAGTCGCGCGGGCGGAGGTGGAAGCCCGTCTTGCCGCGGTTCTGGAAGGTGTAGGCGATCTCGCGCGACGGGAGAGCGGGCACGCTCTGCGAGTTGCCCGGGATGGTCCACGGGTCGTCGATCTGGACGTTGTCGTAGCGGAAGAAGAGATCGAGCCAGCGCGCCGGCTGCCAGCGGCCCTCGGCGACGGCGCCCACGAGGTCGGTCGAGATGTCCTGGTTCGCGAGCGAGAACGCCGCGTCCCGGCGCGCGTACTGGATGCCGGCGCTGAGCGCGAGGGACGTGGTCGGCCGCACCTCGACGTCCGAGGTGACGCGATTCAGGCGCACGTGGAAGCGCGTGGACGTCTGCAGGCGGCCGGGATTGAGGAGCGCGTCGAGGTCGCCGTCCTGGCTGCGATCGTCGTAGCGATAGTCCAGGTGAAGCGTGGCGATGGAGGTCAGGCGCACGCTGGCGCCGAGGTCGGCCAGCTGCGTGCTGAGCGAGGCGTCGCCGGTGTCGAAGCGGGTGGAGGGCCCGTTGTCGGACGGGATCGTGCTGGTACCGTTGCGGAAGCGGGTGCGACTCTCGTCGAGGCTGGCGTTGGCGTAGACGTAGCCGCCGGTCAGCTCGACGCGATCGCCGACGGGCCGGCTCACCCGCACCCGCGTGATGGGGATGTCGATGTGGTCGTCTTCGGTGCTCTGCCAGCTCGTGAGCGTGAAGCCTTGCGCTGGGTCTAGGCCGTTGGGGTCGGTGGGACCGTGCAGGCCGTAGGTGCGGCTCACGCGGCGGTACTGTTGCTCGAGGAAGAAGCCGGTGCCGAGCGCGGTGAACTCGGTCCCGACGCTCCCGACGTTCGTCACCTGGCGCTGCGGCGCCTGCACGAGGAAGTTGCCACCACCGGGGACCAAGACCGTCGAGGTCCCGTCGCCCTCCAGCTGGTAGAGACGGTAGCCCAGGATGAGAGTCGGGAGGTTCTTCGGGTGGAGGCGCAGCTCGGCGATCCCGTTGGTGCGGATCAGGTCGAAGTCGTGGAGGTCGTCCAGGCGGAGATCGCCCGGCACCGTCGCATCGAAGAGGCGTGGGACCTCGTAGAAGTACTTCGAGCGGATGAAGTCGACGCGCAGGTCCCACAGCGCCCGGTCCTCGGCGTTGAGCACGAAGCGGGACGCGGGCTCGTCCCCCGGGGTGTCCACCTCGAGGTGGAAGCGGTCGAGCGGCGCCTTGCCGGGCTCGCGAGCCTCGCTGTCCAGCGTGAAGAGGAAGAGGCGGCCGCCAGAGCGCAGGTTGTAGTCCTCGCGGTACTTGTCCTTCGACCCGTCGATGTCGACCAGTCGGTAGCCCGAAGCGACCGTCGCCGTCGAACGGTAGGGACGCTCCGGCGGGCTCGGGGGAGCCGTCTCTTCAGGTGTGCTCGCGGCCGGCTCGCCGCCGGCAGCTTCCTCGGCGGGCGCGCGGGTGCCTCCAAGGACGGCGAGCAGGGCGAGCGAAACGACCAGACGGGCCCCGCACCGCCACATCACGGCTCCAGGAAGAACGCCTGGCTGTTCGAGCCGTGGATCGCCGTGTGGCAGCGCGTGCAATCGCGGTAGCTCGGCTGCACGTGGCTCGCCGGCGTCACGGCGTGACACTGGTAGCAGAGCTGGGCGACCTGCTGGTAGCGGAGCAGATGGCGGTTCGCGCTACCGTGTGGCTCGTGGCAGCTCCCGCAGCCCTCGAGGGTGAGCCCGATGTGCTCGAAGATGAACGGGCCCTCGACCTCGCCGTGGCAGCGGAAGCACGTCCGCTGCTCGGTGTCGCGCAGCAGCGATCGCTCGGACGTGCCGTGGGGCTGGTGGCAGTCGATGCACGACACCACGCCTTCGGGCACCTTGTGATGCTCGGGCAGCGCGAAGGTCGAGCGCACGGCCGCATGGCAACGGTAGCAGAGCGCCACCGTCGTCTCGTCGCCACGCCAGGTCGCGCCGCGCATCGGCTGGGGCAGCGGATCGCCCACCTTCAGCATGAGGCGTGCGCTCCCCCCGTGCGGATCGTGGCAGTCGGTGCAGGAAACGTCGGCGCGCGCGTGCTCGCTGGCCGCGAAGCCGTGCAGGGCGGATTCCTTGCCGTGACAGCGGAGGCACGGCGCCGCACGCTCGGACGCGGACTCGGACGGGTCGAAGGTACGCAAGTTCCCTGCCTTGCCCCCCCCGCCGTCGACATGGGCCTGTCCCGCGCCGTGGCAGGCCTCGCAGCCGCGTTGGTCGGGTGGGCGCGCGGGGTCGTCGAGCGCGCGGGCGTGGGGTGACTTGCCGTAGCTCTCGCTCCACTCCGCGTGGCAGGCGGCGCAGACCTCGGGTCCCGCGAACGCAGCGGGATCGGGTGGCGGGCCGGGCGCGGGTGCCGGCTGCCGTGGCGAGAGGTCCGGAAGCCCGCAAGCCAGTGCCACCGCCACCGCGAAGATGGGAACCCAGGCCCGCCTCACGGGCGGAACCCGTCGTCGTGGCGGTGACAACCGAGGCAGGAGTACGTGAAATGCGGCGAGCCGGTGCCGTCCATACGATAGTGGTTCGTCGTCGTGTGGCAGGTCTCGCAGACGCCGGTGCCCGGCGCCGAGGCGCTGGCAAAGCTGCCGTCGGCCAGGCCGGTGAGGTTGTCGAACACGATCGGCTTGTCGGCGCCGCTCGGCGTGGTGATCGTCTCACGCACGAGCTTGATGTTGCTCGAGCCATGCGGGTCGTGGCACTGCACGCACGGCAGCGCCACCCCGTTCGGCGCGTGGGTCTGTGTCGACGGATGACAGGTCTGGCAGGCCTCGATCGCACGGTGGCCCGGACCCGGCGTCGGATTCTGTTCGGCGTGACAGGTCGTGCAGGTCTGGGGTGCGTGGCCGCTCGGCATCGCGTGCCTCGCCGCCTCGTCCTGATGGCAGAGCATGCAGTTGTCTTCGGTGGCGACGGGCGCGAACGCCTGCGTGTGGTCGTGGCAGAGAGGGCAGTTTTCACTGAAGTGGGAATCGCCGTGGCCGCTCGCGGGATAGAAATCGGTCTTGCGGTGACAGACCTCGCACATGCCGCTGCCGGGATCGGTCGGGCTCGCCAGCCCGCCCGGCGCCAGGCCGGCATCGACCGTGAAACTCATGTCGTAGAGGTGCTGCCGCCACCGCACCAGGTTGCGCACCAGATGGAGGTTCGCGGTGCCGTGGGGGTCGTGGCAGTTGAGGCAGGTGCGTGTCTGTCGGCGGCCTCGCTGACCGGCGGTCTTGGCGGGATGCCCGTGGACGTCATCGTGGCAGTCGGCGCAGTTCGGGATCGTGCGGTGGCGCTGGCCGACGTGGCCCGGCCGGCGATCGCCGTGGCAGGCGATGCAGTCGAGCGCGGCAGCGTGGCCGGCAGGGAACGTGTAGGCCAGCGCCAGGTCGTAGTGGCAGCTCCCGCACACGCCGGCGCCGGGCGGTGGCGCAGTCTGGGCGGCCGCGCTGCGCGGTATGGGCACACCCATTCCGGCGAGCAGTGCGACCAGCCTGACCCATGCGGCCAGGCTTCTGTGTTCCCGGACCGGCATGCGATCTCGGATCTTCAGGGCAACGCGTTCGCGTGTACCGTCGACACGGCGAAGGTCCTACCCTCACCGTGACAGGTGGCGCACGCTTCGACTCCCCCCGGTGCGGTGTTCGTTGCCGCGTGGGCCGCGGTGCTCGCAGCGTCGTGACAGCTAAGGCAGGCATCCTGGATCGGCGGAGTCGACCCCACCGGCGTATCCACGCCCGCCATGATCTCGGACTGCCGGGTCGGCAACACGTCCGGCGGTAACGGCAACAGCTGGGTCTCCGGCATGTGGCACTGCTCGCAGTCGGCCCGGGTGCCGGGGAAGCGGACCTCGCCGAAGTTGTTCACCGAGCCGTTGAATCCGTAGACGACGTACGGCTGCTCGGTCAGCATCTCGCCCGTGTGGACCTTGTGGAGCAGGTGCTTGAGCACGATGGGCTCCGTGGCCGGGTCGGCACCGCTGACGCCGATCCGCCGCGCGACGTCGGTCATGTTCGGGTTGTGGCACACCACGCAGTACTCGACGCGGTTGCGCAGGTTGCCGTGAACGCTGAAGCCCTGGGAGAAGACCCCGTGACACGAGGCGCATTTCGCCTGGTCCACCACCGCACGACGCGGGACGACGGCGGAGGCGTCGACGCTGAAGTCGCGCACCACGTTCTGGATCGCCTCCTGCACGGTCTGCCCGTTGATCGTGACGTTGCGTCGGGCTTCCATGCCGACGCGCCAGGTTCCCGTGCCGCCGGCGGGAATGCCGTTGGCCACCGTCGTCGTGTAGGTGAACACGCCGCTGCCGTCGGGACCCGTGAGCGTCCCGTCCGCGCTGCTGCCGATGATGGCTGGGGTGGTCACGGGTGGTATCAGAGCGCCGAAGTCGCTCGATGGGCCGCTGATAGCGAGCGCCAGGGTGCTCAGACCGGCGAGGCTCGTGAGCGGTGTCCCCGCGTCATCGGTCAGGCGGAACGTCACGGTGACTGCCCCGCCCGGGCTGCCGCTCGCGGAGAGCAGCTCGCCTACCAGGCCGGTGAGCTGCATCGAGCGCTGCGGCACCGTGTGCGCGCCCGCCACGGAGAGGCCGAACTCGGATCCGCTCGGTACGTGGCAGAGCGTCGCACAGAAGGCCTCCGGCTGGGGGCCGGCGGCGTGGTTCTTTCCCGGAGGCCCGGCCGCCGTCGACATCTCGCTCGGATTCACGTTGTCGTGGCAGCCCGTGCACGCCGAGGTGGAAGCCTTCGCGAGGTGATCGCCGGCCGTGGCGCCCTGGCCGTGGCACACCGCGCAGGTCCGGATGTCCTGCGGGAAGCCGACGCCCGTGACGGTCGTCCCCGTGCAGGTGCCGTTCGGGCAGTCGCCGTCGGTGCTGCAGGGCACGCCGGCCAGCGCGCCGCCGGCGCAGGCGCTGACCTTCTCGGCGAAAACCGCCGGCGAGCGGCCGATGATCTCGTACTTGGCGCCGAGCGCTCCGTTGACGACGCTCGGCAGGTTCTTCCCGTGATGGATCCGGTGGATCATCTGCTGCAGCTCGAGCGAGTTGCCGCTCTCGGGGTCGAAGCCCTGGTCGGTGTGACAGAGCTGGCAGAGGCCGACCTCGCGCCGTCCCCCGCCGTGCTCGGCCAGCGGGTCATGGCAGCCGTTGCATTGCGCCGTGGTGGTGACCTCGCGGACGGTAGAAACGGCCCCGCCGGCCGGCACGAAGTGGAACAGCGGGTTCGCGTACAGCGTCCGCGTTGGGAGGCTGCGCTCGATCTGGCCCCCGACGGTGTGCGTGGCCGTGGCGGGGAAGCCGGCGGGCAGGGCGGTGGCGAAGGTGTACGTGTAGATCCCCCTCATGGCGTCCACCGTGGCGAGCGAGCCGCCGCTGTCGTATCCGGGCTGACCGGGCGTCGGCACGATGTAGTTCCGGTAGCGCGTGAAGGCGACGGTGTTGCTCTCGGTCGTCGTGGCATCGACGTCGAGATGCGCGATGGTGAACCGGACGCGCGCCTGCGACGGGTCGGAGGTCGAGGCCGTGGAGGGGACGAGCGGGACTCCCTCGGCATCGGTCAGGGTGAAGGTGATCGTGACGACGCCCCCCGCGCTCACCGTGGCGCCCGTGATCTGCGAGGTCAGACCGGCGCCGGGGGGGCCCGGCGGGATGGTGGTGAGCGTCGTGCTGGTCGTGGTAGTCACCGTCGTGGTCGTTGGCCCGCCGGCGACGGTGGTCGGGACGCAGGTGAGCTTGTAGGTGTCCGAGTCGGTCGTCCCGCCCGCCTTGGCGACGGCTTTCACCGTCACCTGCCTGGCCGGCACGACGCCCTTCTTGTTGGGTCCCGCGAGCGGGACGGAGAGGAGCGCCGTCGGCGAGCACACCGTCGCGTCGGTCGGCAGCGGCACGGCGGCCAGCGCTGCCTCCAGCGGTGAGGTGTCGATCGACGAGGATTGCTTCACCGTGGCTTGATTCACCAGACGGGGCTGACAGCTGCGCGTCGGCTGGTTCAGACAGAAGCTCACCGCGAACAGACAGACGCCGTTGCGGTGTCCGTCGAAATCGCAGACGTCGCCGTCCGCACAGGAGATGCCCTTCGGCGTCTTGCCGGCAGGAAATCCCACGCCCTCCGCCGACAGCTGCAGCAGGCAGTCGGTGCGCGCATTGCCGCCACCGGGCACGGTTGCACCGGTGACGCCATTCGGCGCCACGACGACAACCAGGAAGGCGAGCGCCGCCGCGCGCACGAGCGGTCTACTTCCCGGCCGCCAGGCCTTTCACGTAGGTGGCCAGCGCCGCGACATCGGCGTCGGTCACCTTCTTCAGGACCGCGGCGTGCTTGTCGTTCGACTTGATTTTGGCGACCACGTCGGCGTCGGCCATCGCGGCCACCTTCGCATCGCCGGCGAGCGCGGGCACCTTCAGGGCCTTCCCGGCCGCCGTGTCGGCCTTGCCCGTCTCTCCGTGACAGCTGGCACAGTTCTTCTTGAAGAGCGCCTCCCCGTCGGCGGCGAGGGAGACGCTGCCGACGGCGAGCGTGAGGCCGGTCATGAGGGAGATCGCGTAACGCATCAGACGCTCCTTTCGCATCAGCTGGTCGAAGCGCGGGAGTCGCGCCGGAAGGCGCCCATCCGCCAACGATGGATGACGTAGAGGCCCAGCGCGGCGGCCAGCGCCGGTATCCCGACGAGGGAGAACATGGTCGCGGTGGCGCCGTCAAGATGTACCGCCGTCACGATGAGGATGGCCAGGGCGATCAGCGCCAGGAGGGCGGCGATGCGCATCATGACGGCGCCTTGCCTCCGGTGAGCGCTTCCTCGGGATGCGCCGCCGGATGGCAGGCTCCGGTGCACGCCATGGCGTGATTCAGGAGCGCCTGCTGTACATCGGAGTCCTGATGCGCCGGGACGGCGCGGAAGGTCGCCGCGCCGGCGTGGCAGCCGAGGCAGGAGTTGATGTCGAATGTGCCGTTCAGCTCGAGCGGCAGGTAATAGCGCCCCGTGAGGCTGCGCAGCATGTGCATGACGCCGGCCCTCTTGGCCCCGAGGGTTCCCCAGATACCGTAGCCGCTGTGGCACGTGAAGCAGGCCTCGGCGGTGGGAACGAGGCCGCGGGTGTAGTGGATGGCAGCGAGCGAGGCGTCGTCGGTGGCATGCATACTTTCGACGATCGGCGTCATCACGTGGCACGAGCCGCAGAAGCGGACGTCCTTCGATTCCTCCATCAGCATGAGCATGCCGAGACCGTAGGCGGCGATGGGAAGCACCAGTCCCGCGACGCCCGCTGCGGGTGGCAGGCGGCCACGCACGAGACCCCAGACGAGGATCACCACCGCCGGCAGCGCTACCAGAATGGGAAGGACCCGGGGCCAGTCGACGACTGGGTGGACCGGGGGAGAGGTGAAGAGTGACCCGGCCGGTGCCGGACTCACGCGCGGCCCTCACCAGAGGTTTCCGGTTTCGGCATTGCCCGCATGCCTACTCCGAAGCCTCCGCGCGAGGCAAGCCATCTAAGCACTCCATTGGTTTGGCGTCTCACTGCCGTGGAGCCATCAGCGGGCCCGCGCCGCGCCGGGGGGTCTGGGGCACCTTAACGAGCCGCCCGTCGCCCCGTAACGAAACTCTATCAAAACTCCGCAGTCGAAGAAGCGGACTGGTCGTAGCTTGGTCGGGACCCTTCTTGCGTGGCCCTATTTCGGCGAGAAGTCGTAATGATAGGTAAAGTTCACAAAATCGGCATTCACGTCTACCGGTCTCACTTTTAAGCTTCCGCGTGCCTTACTGTACTTCCCAGTTCCGCCTGTAATCGCTAGCTTGGTCTCGGAGAAATCACGGAATGGCCCTGAAACCATGATTGATCCACCCGCTAAATGATTTGTCCACGTGCAATCATATACATTCTCTGTGGTCACACCCGTTGGTACTGTGGCACCTGGGAGAACAGGCGCGTTCACTCTCGTCACAAAGCACACTCCGCTATCTCGACTATCTGAATCTGTTCCATCGCCGCTCAACGGGTTGCTGAACGGGAATGAATCTCCAAGTTTAACGGTGTATGTTCCTGTAAGAGGATTGTGACGTACCGTGCCATTGGGGTCGAAACTAAGATACGCTTCGTTAACTCCGCCTTGTGGATCTTCAATTACGTTAATCGCCTGTTTTGCCAACACTGACCCAACAAACCTAAATGCGCCGAACATCAGTATGGCTACACTGGCTTTTACTGCGTCCATTCTCATCGCGCTCTCCTTTAGATCAGCTTGGTCTGGCAGATACGCCATATGTAAGAAGAATGACCCACAATAGGCGTATCCGCGTCTACCACGCCGCCCGTCGCTCCGTAACGAGCTCCCGAACGCCGGCGGTCAGGACGATGCCGCCCTCCTTGGCCGGGTTCAGCGCACGTTCGGTCTCGGGCGCGGTCATCGGAGCACGATCATACCAAGCCACGGGCATGGGCACCGCATGGACAGCAACCGGCGAAGCCCTCACCAGACAAGCAGTTTTAGCCGAGCGCCGGATGGGGAATCACAGGGTCGGCCGAAGGGCTCGGGAGCTCGTCCGGCGCGTCGGACACCCTTGGACGGGCCGGGCCATTCTCGTTCTGTGCGACAGACCGCGTCAAGCCAAAAAGGCGCGATAGAGGCAGCTTGGGGGGGAAGGGAGAAGCCGTTCTCCCTCCCTGAGACGATGCGATCATGAGCCGAGAAAAAATTTCGTCCGGTAGAAGGCGATCTCTTGTACCCGGAGGGCCAAACCTTCTATGTCACGCCCGTGGCCCGTCTTGCCCGCGGTCTGCTGATGCCGCTCTTGTGGCTCCTCGCGGCCGTCCCTGCCCGGGCACAGATCGTGGTCGTGCCGACGTTCCCCGTCGCGGCGGCCACTGACTACACCGACTTCCTCCAAGACATCGACGTGGCGGCCAACCCCGACGGCACGATGGTCTTCATCTGGGGGGAGTACAACCCGCGGAGCGGCGCTCCCAACCATGCGCTGACCGCCCAGTTCTCGTCGGACGGCACGCTCCTCCACGCGCGTACGCAGGTCGATACCAGCGCCCACGTCTTCGACCCCGCCATCAGCCCCGACACGCGCGGCGGCTACGTCGCCGCGTGGCGATGGATCATCAACGCGACGGAGTACTCCTTCTTCACCCGCCGCCTCGACGCGCACGGTGTCGGGGTGGACCCCGCCGACTTCGAGGTGAACCTGGACGGCCTCGGACCGGTCGTGAAGGGGTCGGTCGCCGGTCTGCCCTCGGGAGCCGTCTTCGTCTGGGCGCAGAACGGGTTCCGGGGCCGCCTCTACGACCCGGCGGGGCATCCTCGCGGGGACCCGTTCCTCATCGGCGCCGGCGGTGAGGACAACGACGTCAAGGCGCTGCCCGACGGCGGCTTCGTCGTGGCTTGGACGGACGGGCCAACGAAGGGGCGCGTGTACGGCGCCGACGGACAGCCCCGGACGAACGCGTTCACTCTGAGCAGCACGTTCCGGCTGGGGCACGTCGCGGTGAACGCCGCGGGGGACCTGGCAGTCGTCGGCGCCGGCTGCCAGGGCTCGCCCTGCGATGCGACCGACGTACGGGCGCGCCGTTTCGCTCCGGACGGCACGCTTCTCGGCGGAGAGGTCCTGGTGCAGACGGCCGATCCCGGAGTGTTCACGGGACCCGATTGCTCGCTCGATCCGGCCGGCGACCTCTACGTGGTGTGGTCCGAGTACCTCCAGGCGACCGGCGAGGGGCGCCCGCCGCGCGCCCGGGCCCTCGCGCCCGACGACCAACCGCTCGGCCCGGCGTTCCCCGTCTCGGACCAGCTGGCCGCCGAGATTCACACGACGCGACTCGCCAACGGCAACTTCGTCAACGCCTTCTACTGGCACGGAGAGGCGTGGGCGAGCGTCATCTCGCTCTGCACGCCCGGCGTGTCGCTGTGCGGGGACGGCGTCGTCACGCCGCAGTGCGAGCAGTGTGACGACGGCGCGGCCAACAGCGACTCCGCGCCGGACGCCTGCCGCACCGACTGCCGATCCGCGCGCTGCGGCGACGGCGTCGTCGATACGGGCGAGGAGTGCGACGACGGGAACACGCGCGACGGCGATTGCTGCTCGTCCGCATGCCGGAACGAGGCCGACACCGACGGCGACGGGATCTGCGACCCCGGCGACAACTGCCCGATCTTTCCGAACCCGGACCAGACGCATCCCGAGGTGTGCACGCCGGCGCCCTACGACGGGCTCAGCCCCGCCGATCTCGCGCGCTTCGAGGACGGACGCGACGAGTTCGCCGACATCGAAACGGTCGACCGCGGCCTCGGGCCCATCTTCAACGGGACGAGTTGTGCTGAGTGCCACAACCAGCCGAGCATCGGTGGCTCGAGCGCCCGCATGGTCACGCGCTTCGGCCGCTACGGACCCGGTGGCTTCGATCCCATGACGGACCAGGGCGGCTCCCTCATCCAGGCGCAGGGCATCAGCACCGCCACGTGCTCGGTCCCGGGGGAAGTCGTCCCCGCCGAGGCGACGGTCATGGCCCACCGCCAGACCCCGGCGCTCTTCGGGCTCGGCCTGGTCGACGCGATTCCGGACGAAGCGATCCTCCACTACGCCGATCCCGCCGACCGGAATGGAGATGGCATCTCCGGGCGCCCGAACATGGTCGGGGGCCGCGTGGGCCGCTTCGGCTGGAAGGCGCAGGTCGCGACCCTGAACGACTTCTCCGGTGAGGCGTACCTCAACGAGATGGGCATCACGAGCCCCGCCTTCCCGGCCGAGCTCAATCCCCAGGGCGGTCCCGTGGTCTGCGACGCAGTGCCCGACCCCGAGGACGACGGGTCGAACATCGCGGCCTTCACCGACTTCATGACCCTCCTCGCACCACTGCCGACCGGGAGCCGCACGCCGCAGACCCGGCGCGGACGGGCCGTCTTCCGGCGTATCAAGTGCGGTGCCTGTCATCTGGACAAGCTCCGCACGGGAACGAGCCCGATCTCCGCGCTCAGCAACCGCCGCGTGCGCGCCTTCTCAGACTTCCTCCTGCACGACCTGGGCCCCGGGCTTGCGGACGGGATCGCGCAGGGCGACGCAACTGGTAGCGAGTTCCGGACGGCGCCCCTCTGGGGTATGGGCGCGAGCGCACCGTACCTGCACGACGGGCGCGCCGGCACGCTCGAAGAGGCGATCACGGCGCACGGAGGTGAGGCACAGGCTACACGCGATCGCTTCCTCGCGCTCCCGGGCCTCGAGCGGGCCGCGCTCGTCGCGTACCTCGACTCGCTCTAGCCGCGCCCGTCCCTCGCGGACGGCGACCCGTATGATCGTCGAGTTCAGATCCGCGGACTTGCTAGCGGAGGGGGGGAGATTCGATATCGATCATTACCAGGCGCCGAGCCAGACGCGAGCCTCGGAGTCGGAAAAGAAATACCTGACGCGGTCCGCTCGCATGGAAGCGCTGGGAAACATCATCATCCGCTCATCGCGCATCGCGCGAGGGTAGGTCGCTTCCCGGACCCAAGAGCTTCACGAACTTCTCACGA
>DATILR010000441.1:0-4941 GCA_035476275.1 Binatus sp. (SeqCode)
CCGCGTGAAGAACGCGGGCCTCGGCCTCGACGCGGTGATCACGGTCGTCGATGCGGCCAACGTGGACCGGCATCTGGCGGAGACCGAGATCGCCGGCGCGCAGATCGCCGCGGCGGATTTCCTGGTGGTGAACAAGCTCGATCTGGTCGCGCCGGAAGCCCTCGTCGGCATTGAAGGCCGGCTGGCACGTCTGAATCGCCGCGCCGAGCGCTTCCGGACGGTGCGCGGTGCGCTCGACAGCGACCTCCTGTTCGCCACCGGGGTGGCCAGCTTCCGCGAGCAGGCCGGCCGGACGACGGGTCACCTCGAGGCCGAGGGGATCGCGAGCTTCGTGTACCGGTCCCCGCGCCCGCTCGCGCAGGACGCGTTCGAGCGCTTCCTCGAGCGACTGCCACGGGACATCCTGCGCGCCAAGGGGATCGTGCGCTTCGTCGACCGGGACTGGCACTGCCTGTTCAGCTTCACCTGCGGGCGGCACGAGATCTCCTGGCTGAAGCTCGACGACGCAGCGCCGAGGGAGAATCAGGCAGTCTTCATCGGGCGAGCGCTCGATCGACATCGCCCCCGGATCGAAGCGGCGCTGGCCGCATGCGAGGTCGGCGAGCCGGACCGCACCGACGTGAGGGGCCTCAACCTGGGGCCGCACTAGTCGACGGGACGCGGCAGGGCACGGTGGTGCGGGGGGGAGAGTGACGACGGCGTCAAGGTGGCGCGTGGCGTGCCCGATGGTCGCCGCGCTGGCGATCCTGGCGATGGGATGCGGAGGACAGCCGCAGGGCCCGCCGGGAAAGCGCCTCGTGATCCTGGGGTTCGACGGCGTCGACCCGCGACTTCTCACCAAGTGGATGGGCGAGGGGCAGCTGCCCCGGATTCGCGAGCTCTCCGAGCGCGGTGACTTCCGGCCGCTCGCATCCACCAACCCGCCGCAGTCGCCCGTCGCGTGGACCTCCTTCGCCACTGGCACCCCACCCGCACGCCACGGCATCTTCGACTTCATCGAGCGCGACCCTCGCACGATGCTTCCGGACGTCGGCACCGGAGGTGTGAAGCCGCCGCGGTACTGGGCGGGGCTCATCCGGAGCGCGAGCGCGGAGGGCTTCTCGACCCGCCAGGGAGTACCCTTCTGGGAGCTGGCGGCCGAGCACGGGGTGCGGGTCGACATCCTGCACGTCCCGTATGCGTTTCCGCCGGATCCCGTCCCGGGCGGACGGATGCTGTCCGGTCTCGGCGTTCCCGATCTGCTCGGCACCAACAGCACCTTCTTCTACTTCGCCTCGGATCTCGCTCCCGACGCCGGGCGCCGGGATCCCGGAGGCGGTCGTCTCGTGGCCCTGGCGCTCGCCCGCGACGAGGGCTCTGCGGACGTTCCCGGGCCGCCTGATCCTCGTGGCGAGGGACGCCCACCCCTCCCGCTGCACCTGCGCTTCCACATCGACCGCGCGGGCGACGCGGTTGGGATCGACTTCGCCGGTCAGGAGGTACGCGTCCGGCGCGGGGGCTGGAGCCCATGGCTCTCCTTCCGCCTGCCCGCGTTCGCTCCCCTCGGGCTCCCCTGGATCGCGCTCGACGGCCTCTGCCGTTTTCACGTGCTGTCCATCGACCCGCTCCGCATCTACCTGTCGCCACTCAACTACGCACCGGCGCATCCCTTCGCACCGATCAGCAGCCCGCTCGGGTACGCCGGCGAGCTGGCCGTGGCGCTCGGGCCGTACAAGACGGTCGGCTGGTCGGAGGACACCTCCGCGCTCAACGCGGAGCGCATCGACGAGGACGCTTTTCTCGCCGACCTGAACCAGACGATGGACGAGGTACGGGCGACGACCCTGCGGGAGCTCGACCGTCCCGACTGGCAGCTCCTCGTCTCGGTCTTCACGCAGACCGATCGTGTGGCCCACATGTTCTACCGTCTGCTCGACTCCGCGCATCCGCGCTACGAGCCGGCGCTGGCGGCACGCTATGGCAACGCCGTACTCGACGTCTACCGCCGCATGGACTCGATCGTCGGTGAGATCGTCGACCGGGTCGGGAACGATACCCCCGTGCTGGTCATCTCGGATCATGGCTTCCACAGCTACCGGATGGGTCTCAACGTGAACACCTGGCTCCGCGATCACGGATACCTCGTCCAGGGTGCCGTTCCGGCCGGGCAGGAGGATGCCGACTTCTTTCCCGGCGTCGACTGGAGCCGGACGCGCGCC
The DNA here is from genome assembly GCA_035476275.1 of Binatus sp. (SeqCode). GTDB lineage: Bacteria > Desulfobacterota > Binatia > DP-6 > DP-6 > DP-23. Next base: position 2,199 of record DATILR010000441.1, read on the forward strand.
TACGCGCTCGGCACGGGACAGATCTACGTGAACCTCCGCGGCCGCGAGGGGCGCGGCATCGTGGCGCCCGGCGCGGAGTACGATGCGCTCCTCGCGGCCATCGCACGCGATCTCGAGGCGGAGATCGATCCCGCGACGGGCGCGCGGTTCGTCGCGCGGGTCTACCCCGGACCCGAGATCTTCGCGGGCGGCCCACCCGACCGCACGCCGGACCTCCAGATCGCCTTTCGCGACGGCTACCGGACGTCCTGGCGGACCCCGCTGGGTGGCATCCCGTCGGCGCTGTTCGAGCCGAACACGAAGAAGTGGAGCGGCGATCACGCCGCCTCGGACGTCGCCGACACACCCGGCATCCTCGTCGCCTCGCGCCGGCTGGCGCCGGGGGACGCGAACATCCTGGACCTTGCGCCGACGGCGCTGGCGTACTTCGGCCTGCCGGTCGGGTCCGACATGCACGGAAGACCGTTGCTCGGGGAGGAGCGCTAGATGCGGGCTCTGGGGGGAGGAATCGCGGGTGGCCTCCTGGCCGGCGCGATCGTGGGTGCGGCGGAAGCGCTGGGCGGGTGGCTGCATGCGCACGGGATCGGGGAGCTGCCCGCGCTCGGCTGGGCGCTGCTCGCGTACGGTGCGTTCGGGGCTGTCCTCGGTCTGGGTGCCGGTCTGGTCGCGGGGATCATGAGGGGGGAGGGGTTCCCGTTCGCCTTCGCCAGCGTCGGCACGGTGCTCGGTCTCGCCTTCGCCCGCTTCCGCATCATTCGCGACGTGTTCCTCGAACGCCTGCCGCCGGGCCGTGGCCCGCTCGTCGTGCAGGTGGTGACAGCGATGCTCGCCGTCGGTCTTGGCCTCGTCGTGTGGCGGGCCCTGGCCGGAGCCGAGGGCCGCGGCCGCGCGCTCACGCGGCCACTGTACGCCGCACTCGGCGTCCTGCTCCTCGCCACCGCGTGGACCGGGGTGGCGCGCTTCGTCCCGGTCGCGAAGTACCCGCCGCCGCCCTCGCGGCCGGCGGCCCCGGCCGGGGCGCCCGACGTCGTGCTCATCGTGGTCGACACGCTGCGCGCCGACCACCTCTCCTGCTACGGCTACACCGCGATCCACACCCCGCACATCGACCGGCTGGCGGGGGACGGCATCCGCTATGCCAGCACGTTCTCGCAGGCGTCGTGGACGCGACCCTCGATCGCCACCATCCTGAGCGGACTCTACCCCTCGTCGCACGGGGCGATCCACAAGGCGGACATCCTGCCCGATCGGGTGGACACGCTGGCCGAGAACCTCCAGCGCTTCGGCTACCGGACCGTCGGCTTCGCCGACAACGCGAACATCTCGCAGGCCTTCAACTTCCAGCAGGGGTTCGACGAGTACCACTACCTGGCCCCCGACTTCTTCTTCGCGGCGAGCGAGCCGGCGGCGCAGCTCGCGCTCTACAGTGGGCTCCGCCTGGTGCGCGAGCGCTTCCTCGCGCGCTACGTGGACGTGCATCATTACTACCAGCCGGCCGAGGTGGTGACGGCCGAGGTCCGGCAGTGGCTCGACCGGGGAGCGCGCGACGAGCCCTTCTTCCTCTTCGCCCACTACATGGACCCGCACGACCCGTACTTCGTCCACCCCTTCAACGGCGAGGGCTATGCGCGCGTCGCACACCCGAACCCGCCGCCCGCGCTCGCCGAGCGGCTCCATCACCTCTACGAGGGCGAGGTGGCGTACCTGGACGAGCACCTGGGCGTGCTCTTCGACGACTTGAAGCGCCGCGGGCTCTACGACCGCACGCTCGTCGTCCTGACCGCGGACCACGGCGAGGAGTTCCGCGAGCACGGCGGCTGGTGGCACGGGACGACGCTCTACGACGAGCAGATCCACGTGCCGCTCATCGCCAAGCCGGCGGGCGGGCACGCTCTGGCGCAGGTGCGGGACGAGCTCGCGACCAGCCTCGACATCGCGCCGACCATCGTCGCGGCGGCGCATGCGAAGCCGCCCGCCGCGATGCAGGGGCACGTGCTCCCGCTCGACGGCGGGGCGGCGCCCGCCCGAGAGAGCACGTTCGCCGAGGAGGACCTCGAGGGCAACGTCCTCCAGGCGGTGCGCACGCGCGCGTGGAAGCTCGTCACCGCCAACCCGGGGAACCCGCGCGGCCTCGCGCCCGAGGAGCTGTACGACCTGCCGCGCGACCCCGGCGAGCACCAGAACGTGATCGCGAGCACGCCGGCCGAGGCCGACGCGATGCGCGCCGCGCTCGGCCGCTCGGTGCTCGAGGCGCGGGAGCATGGGGGCGCCAGCGAGCAGATCGGCATGGATCCGGCGACCAAGGCCCGTTTGAAGGCCCTCGGCTACATCCAGGAGTGAGGGAGCGGTGCCGCGTCTCCTGGTGATCGGACTCGACGGCGCGACCCTCGACCTCGTCCGCCCGTGGGCGGCCGCCGGCCGGCTGCCGGTCCTCGCACGCCTGATGGCCGCCGGCGCGTGGGGCCCGCTCCGCTCGACCATCCCGGCCGCGACCTTCCCGGCCTGGACCTCGCTCGTGACCGGCGTGAACCCGGGCCGCCACGGCGTCCTCGACTTCACCGAGCGCGTGCCGGGCACCTACCGCGTCCGCTTCGTAAACGGGAGCTACCGGCGCGTGCCCGCGCTCTGGACGCGGCTTTCGGCCGCCGGGCGCCGGGTCGCGGTGCTCACCGTGCCGGCCACCTATCCTCCCGAGCCGATCGACGGCGTCATGGTGAGCGGCTTCGACAGCCCGCTGGCGACC
>DATILR010000442.1:0-6074 GCA_035476275.1 Binatus sp. (SeqCode)
GTCATCTGGTCGGGGGTGTGCAGCAGCGCGGGCAACAAGACCCCGAGCTGCACCTTCACCCTGAACGCCGCGAGCTCCGAGACCGCGAACGTCCAGTAGCACTGTCTGCAAAGAGTCCATCGAGGTGCGCAGGGGCCCGACGACCCAAGGTCGTCGGGCCCTTGCGTGTTTCACGGCGGCTGCCGACGGCATGGTTCGCGTCCATCGCACGGTCAGCCCGGCTGACGCACCCGAGTCCTGGCAACGAATCTGTCCTTCACGCCCGTGGATGTGGCGTTCATCGCCAACCGTTGAAGCTCGGTGTACCTGGCGATCTCGCGGCCGAGGTCGGTCACCATGCGGTCCAAGCGAGCGGTAGGCGGGCAAGCACTTGCTGGGGGCTTCGCCGCTCGGAGCGAAGGCGCTGTCGCCGTGGTGCGCGTTCGCCACGGTGTGTCGTCGTCGGCCGACCGGGGATTGACGCGTCTGCACTATCTGGCCTACGCGGGCGACACGAACACCTCGGCCCAGGAAGATCGGGAGGGGAAGATGCCCCATCGACACCGCGTGGTACTCGTGGAGGACGACGCAGACACGCGCGAGAGTTTCGCGGCCTTCCTCGAGCACAGCGGCTACGACGTGACTATCGCCGACAACGGGCGGGCCGCCTTGATGGCGCTCCGCACGGGTCCGCGCCCGTGCGTGATCATGCTCGACCTCGCCATGCCCGACATGGACGGCTACACGTTCCACCGCACGCAGCGGGAGGATCCGGGGCTTGCCGACATTCCGGTGCTCGTCGTGTCGGGCGGAGGCTGGGCCAACGAGGTCGACGCCCGCAAGCTCGGCATGACGACGTTCTTCCGGAAGCCGCTGGACCTCGACGGCTTCATCGCGGCCGTGGAACGGGCGTGCCGGCCGGCGGCGAGCTAGCCCGGGAATGACCGCGCTCGATTGACACTTCCGCAGCGGCGGGCGGTCATTCCCCTGGTGCCCGCACAGCCACACGCCGTTCGCTCGGCCTACACGCCCAGGACACCTTCAAGCGGGCGATTCGGCCGATCGCCTCCTACCGTCGGCCCTCTGTGTCCTCCCGGCGGGAAAGGCTGCGTCAACCGGAAAAGTTTCCCGCCGGTTAGCGCTGGGAGATGAGCCCCGCCGTCTCCAGGTCGTGGCACACCCGCACGACCAGCTCGACATCCACGGCCAGCTCCCTCGCGAGGTCCGCCGCTGTGAGCTTTCGTGGACGTTCTGCGATGAAGGTGAGGATGAGCGCCTCAAGGAAGGTGAGTCGTCGCGGCACGGGCGGAGCATACGCGACCACGCGGCCCGACAGCTTGCTGTCATGCCGGGATGTGAGCGTCGGATCGAGAGGTGCCTTCCCGAAAAAGGCCGGGAGACGGCGGCCCGGAAGAGGTGATCCGCGCGGAGGGTCCAGTCGGTAATCGTCGGATCCACTCAGGCCGAGCCGCATCTCCATGCGATTTACGCGGGCCCAACCAACAACGTGATCCGACGAGGGCTCACTTGACGTCTCCCTGCGTCGCGGCCTAAGCGACGGCATGATCCAAGCCCCGGAGGGCGTGCCGCTGGCTGGCGGGGTGCTGGGGCGTCAGCGACACGTGTGTGCCCTCTTCGACGGCCCGGACGCGGAGTACCGCGTGCTTCTGCCGTTTGTGAAGGAGGGCCTGGAGCGAGGCGAGAAGGCGATTCACATCCTCGACCCCGACGCCCGCCATGATCATCGGGCCCGCCTGAACTCAGCCGGGATCGATGTCACGCGGGCTGAAGCACGCGGGCAGCTCGAGGTGCTGGACTGGCGGGATACTTACCTGCGAACCCGGCCTTTCGATCGGCGAGCCATGACTGCCCTGGTGGAGGGCATGCTCAAGCGGGCCCGGGCCGAGGGCTTCCCGCGCGTGCGGGTCGTGGGGCACATGGAATGGGCGGTGGAGGCGTCGTGCGACACCGCGACCCTCATCGAGTACGAGGCGAGGATGAACGACGTCCTCCTCTCGTACGACGACCCCGTCGTGTGCGCGTACAATCGCGCCAGGTTCGGTGCGGGCGCTGCGATGGACGCCCTGCGCGCGCATCCGGTGCTGATCCTGGACGGTGCCCTGCAGGACAACCTGTCGTACCTCACGAAGCTCGTGCCCAGACTGCGCGGGGCGACGCTGGCCATGCTGCGTGATCAGTATCTGGCCGCGCTTCTAGTGGGAGCCCGGCGCGAGGCCCTCGAGATCGCTATCGAGGAGGCGCTCTGGCAGGACGTCGAGGTGCCGAGTCTCTATCTCGAGGTCGTCCAGCCGGCGCAGTATGAGATCGGCCGGCTCTGGCAGGCGAAGCGGATCGGCGTTGCCCAGGAACACCTCGCAACGGAGATCTCGCGTGCGGTGCTCGCTCGTCTGCACGCACTTCTCCCCTGCGAGCCAAGCAACGGCAGACGGGTCGTGGTTGCGTGCGTGGAGGGAGAGCTGCACGACCTTGGAGCGCAGGTGGTGGCCGACTTCCTCGAGATGGGGGGCTTCGACGTGCACTTCCTTGGCGCGAACGTGCCGGCCGACACCCTCGCGGAGCTCGTAGGCCGGCGGCCGCCCGATCTGCTGGCGCTCTCGGCCACCACGAGCACCAGCGTCGCAGAATTGCGGCGGGCAGTCGCCGCCGTCAGGAGCGTTGCGGGCGATCGAATACCGATCGCGGCGGGCGGTCAAGTCTTCCAGCGCACGCCTGCTCTCGGCTTGCAGCTGGGCATCGACCTGCACGCCGGTGACGCCCGCGGCATGGCTGCCGCTGCCCGGCGGGCGTTCGGCCAGTGAGGTTGGGGAGCGATGGGCAGAGGTAGAACCCCGCGAGGCACCAAGAGTGAAGCGGCAGCATTGCCGGCGACCATCGAGGGAGATCCGCGGCCTGGGGCACCCGAGTGGCGCACGTGGATGCGAGACCTCGGGCGGCGTCAGCGAGGGCTGCGCGAATTTCTCGGTTTCTCGCAGGAGCAGCTCGCGCGGCTGGCCGGTGTGAGCCAGGGCGCCGTGAGTCGACTCGAGACGGGCAAGGGCCTGGCGACACCGCTGCTGGTCGTGCTCAAGGTCAACGCGGCCCTCGCGCGCGAACTCGGGAAGGTGGATCCCACGCTGGTCGGCGACGAGCTGCATGCGGCGATCCAGCTCCAGACCACGCTCACGCCGTCCGGCGGTGCGCTCGGCTTCAACGATCTGCCGCTCGCCGCGGATCCTCAACTCGAGGAACTCGTACGGCTCTACCGCAAGACGCCTGCGCGGCATCAATCGCAGCTGCTCCACGTCCTGCGGGAGCTGGTGAAGGGACTAGCGAGAACCACGGTCGTCGCCTTCCTCTGCGCCTCTGGCGGCTGAAGGGCGACGCCGTGAGGAAGCTACGAATTCGCCTCGTTCGTTGACTAGCTCCGGACCGCCCCCGTATACGCGTGCGATGCGAACCCTTGCGGTCCTGGCGCTCGCCTGTCTCGGACTTGGTACGGCCGCCGACGCACGGCACATACACCTCCGCAAACCGCGACGCGGCTTTCAGATGCGCATGACGCCCTTCGTCATTCCCCCGGGCGTCGACCGCGAAGGCTGCGAGTACCTTGTCGCCCCGAATCGCGCCGCCATCGACGTCTCGGGGTTCGACCTGAAAGTGACCCCCGGCACGCACCACTTCGTCGCCTGGGAATACCTCGGCAAAGACCACGACCCCTCCCACTTCTGGAGCGGCATCCGCTACTCGCCCGGCTGCGTCGGGCTCGGTCCCCAGGACGGCTTCGGGAGCACCGCCGATCTGTTCAACATGCTGTCCGGGCACGTGCGCCTCCAGTTCCCGCCTGGCGTAGCCGTCCGCCTCGAGCCCCATGCGATCCTCTACGGGAACCTGCACCTGCACAACTACTCGAGCGTCCCCATCCACGCCGAGGCCGTCTTCAACTTCATTCCCGCTCGCAAAGGCACGGTCCTCCATCACGCGCAGGCCTTCACCGTCGGCTCTCCGGACATCGACATCCCCGCGCGCGGCGACGCCGCGCTCACGGGCGAGTGGCACACGCACACCGATCTCAACATCGTGAACATCTCGACGCACGAGCATCATCGCGGCACGCTGGTGCGCGTCCACCGCATCGACGCTGCGGGCAACGACATGGGGGAGCTGGTCGTCTCGCCCGACTGGGAGCACCCGACCGTGCAGTGGTTCCCGCAGGCGCTGCGTCTGACGGCCGGAGAGGGCTTCCGCTTCACGTGCGAGTGGAGCAACCCGGACGATCACCCGGTCCACTTCGGCGTGACGACCGAGGACGAGATGTGCTTCGTCGGCGGGTTCTTCTACCCCGACGACGAGACGGTACCGGTATCAGGCCCCGGCTGCCTGCCGCAGGGCGCGGGCCTCGAATGCTTCGTGCCGAAGATCTCCTGAGATGGGTAACCTGAGCGGGCCCGGCGACGATCTGCTCTTCGCCGTCAGCGGGGCGGCAGCTCCCAGATGACGATGTTCGGGCCCGGCCGGGTGACGGCCCCGAAGCCCGCGAGGGGGACGTAGTCGGCATCGGGCGGGTCGTAGATCGTGCCCGGAGGCAGGGGCTCGCGCACGCCTTCGAACTCGGCGACGGGCGAGGCTCCGGCGGCGCGAAGCTTCTCGATGTACGCGGGCGGCGGATTCATGCCGCTGAGAACGACCGGGTGGTACGCCGTGACGATGAAGCGATCGTTGGGCGCCCACGCGGGTGCGGGAGTGTCGAAGAAGCCGAGGTAACTCGCCGGGTAGGTGCGGGCCGGACTCCCGACCCCGCGCTCCGCGAGCCGGGCCGCCCACTCGGGGTACTCGCGGCCGATGTCGTCGCCGTTCCGCGGCAGCATCGGGTTGGGGTAGCGGACGATGTTGGGCAACGTCAGCCTGGTGCCGGAAGGCACGTGCTGCAGGATCCAGAGACCCGCCAGCCGGCGCGTGTCCTCGCGCGCCAGGAGGCGGTCGAGCTGGACGCTGTGGATGGCGGGACCTGACGCCGCCAGGAGCACGAGAGCAGCCCCGACGACGCGCGGTGCGCGGCCGAACCAGGCACTGGCGGTGACCGCTCCGCAGCCCGCGAAGACGGCGACGAACGGTGTCACGAGCACCAGGTAGCGCGCGTAGAGGATCGAACTCGAAGCCAGTGCGATCAGAAAGGCAACCGGGAAAACGAGCGCGACGAGGGCAGGCCCCCGCGCGCGCTGGAGTGCCGCCAGCGCTCCGACGAGCGCCAGCGCCGGCATCCCCCACCCCATGGCGACCGGAACGAGCGTGCCGAGGGGCAGGGATAGCCCGCGCGGGCCGACGAGCTTGAGCGACTCCATGGCGACGTTGCTGAGTGCCTCACGGTAGGCGAGGAAACTGTACGGGGATAGGAGCGCGTACGTGACCACGGTGGCGGTCAGGCACAGGACGGGAGCGCGCCCGAGGTGGGCATTGCGTCTGCCGACATACGCGACGACCACCGCCAGCATCGCAAGGGCGGCATTGAGCCGGAAGGCCATCGCCACCCCGGCGAGGGCCCCGGCCAGCACGAGGCGTCCGGTCGACGGCCGCTCGAGCATGCGCTCGGCCGCGAGCACGGTGGCGAGCGTCGCCGCTGCCGCGGGAACGTCCGGCCACACATGGTGCGCGGCGCGCACGTCGACGAAGGTGACCGCGGAGAGCACGGCCGCGGCGACGCCCGCGCCCGGTCCTGCGAGACGCGCGCCGAGCCGGCCGACGAGATGGAGGACGATCACCGCGTAACACCAGATCGCCAGGCGCCCGACGACGATGAAGGGGAACGGATCGCCGATGAAGTCTGCGAGCAGGTCGAGACGGTCGCGGTACGCGCCGAGCGCCCTTCCAACCGCGTACCACCCCGTGAAGACGAGGCGCAGCGAGTCGAAGAGCGCAGCGCCGTTGTGGATGATGAACGGCCGCCAGTCGTGCCGCGCGATGGCGACGACGGCGTTCCGCGCGTAGTGCTCCTGGAGCTCCAGGTGCCAGTAGGGTCGGCGAATCGGGTAGAGGCGGAGCGCGGCGCCCAGCAGCACGGCGAGGACGAGACCGGCCCGCGCCCGATCGAACCCCTCGCG
>DATILR010000443.1:0-9653 GCA_035476275.1 Binatus sp. (SeqCode)
TCGTCGTCTTCGTCTGGTGGCTCGTCATGGTGACCCTGCTCGTCCGCAAGCAGGCGCCGCCTCCGACGACCGATCTGGCGTCGCTCCCCGCCTCCGACGACGCCAGCGCGGGGTCCGGTGAGGAGTGGTTCGGCGTCTACCAGGGCCCGCGAAAGATCGGATGGGCTCACCGGGCGACCACACCGATCCCCGCCGGCTACCGCGTCCGAGACGAGTCGATGCTCGTCCTCGCCATGCTCGGCACCCCGCAGCAGCTGACCACGTCGCTCTCGGCCGAGACGGACGCGAGCTTCGGGCTCCGGAGCTTCCACTTCGCCCTCGTCTCCCCCGCCGCGACCTTCACGGCCCACGGCACGAGCAACGGCCGGCAGCTCGACGTCCGCTACGGCGCCGGCGGGCGGGAGAGCGCGCTCGAGCTCCCGCTCGACGAGCCGATCCAGCTCGCCACCACGCTCCGGCCGCGTATCGCCGCCGCCCGGCCGCCCCCCGGGACGCGCTACCGCCACACGACGTTCAGCCCGCTCACGCTCCACCGCGAGACCATCACGACCGTCGTGGAGGGCCGGGAGACCGTCGATGGCATCGACACGCTGCGGGTGGTGGAGGAGCAGCAGGGGCTCCGCGCCCACGTCTGGCTCGACGGGGACGGGCGCGCCGTGCGCGAGGAGGCGATGCTGGGCCTCGTCCTGCGCGCCGAGCCGCACGAGACGGCGCTGCGCGATCTCGACACCGACGCGCCGCTCGAGGTGACGAGCGCCACGCGGATTCCTCTGCACGGCGGCACGATCGCGAGCCCGCGCGCCACGGCCGCGCTGACGCTCCTGGTGTCCGGTCCCGCGGCACGACAGGTCCCCGACGATCCGCCCCGTCAGCGGATGGATGCGGGCGTGCTCCACATCGTGCGGGAGCCGGCGCCCGTGCCCGGCGCGTCCGCGGCGCCTCCGCCCGAGGCCGGCGACCTTTTACCCTCGCCGTTCATCGAGTCGGACGATCCGGCCATCGTCGCCCGCGCCCGGGCCATCGCCGGCGAAGAGGAGGATCCCGTGCGCCGGGCGGAGCGTATCCTCGCCTGGATCGAGACCAGCATGACGCCCGAGCCGAGCGCCACCGTCCCGAGCGCGCGGGAGGTCCTCCGCGTCCTGCGCGGGGACTGCAACGAGCACGCCGTGCTCCTGACGGCGCTCGCGCGTGCGGCCGGTGTCCCGGCGCGGATGGTCGCCGGAGCGGTCTACCAGGACGGCGCGTTCCTCTACCACGCCTGGAACGAGCTCTGGCTGGGTGGTCGCTGGGTGAGCGCCGACGCGGTTTTCCACCAGATGCCGGTCGACGCCACGCACGTGAAGCTGATCGAGGGTGGCCCGGAGCGCCACCTCGGTCTCGCCACGGTGGTGGGTCGGCTCTCCTTCACCACGGCGGAGGGCGGCACGTGATCCGGGTCGAGCATCTCCGCAAGACCTACGGCACCCTGGTCGCCGTGGACGACCTGAGCCTCGAGGTCGAGCCCGGGACGGTGTTCGGCTTCCTCGGACGGAACGGCGCCGGCAAGACCACCACGATCCGGATGATGACGGGCCTCCTCGAGCCGACGGGGGGCAGCGTGACGCTCGGCGGCCACGACATCCGTCGCGCGCCGGAAGCCGCCAAGGCGCTGACCGGCTACCTCCCCGACCACCCCTTCCTCTACGACAAGCTGACGGGACTCGAGCTCCTGCGCTTCGTCGGCAGCCTCTACGGCCTGGGGGCGGCGGAGGGCAAACGCCGGGCAGCGCAGCTCCTCGAGGAGTTCGGGCTCGGTCGGGTGGCGAGCGAGCTGACCGAGACGTTCTCGCACGGCATGCGACAGCGGCTCGCGCTCGCGGCCGCCCTCGTGCACCGACCGCGCGTGCTCATCCTCGACGAGCCCATGGTGGGCCTCGATCCGGAGGGCGCACTCGAGCTGCGGCTCCTCCTCCGGCGGCTCGCGGCCGAGGGCGTGACCATCTTCCTCTCCACGCACAGCCTCGCGGTTGCCGAGGAGCTGAGCCACCGGATCGGCATCATCGACCGTGGCCGGCTGGTTGCGCTGGGCACGCTGGAGGCGCTCCGCGCGCGCGCCGGGCGCGACGGCGAGGCCGATCCCGCGTCGCTCGAGGCGGTCTTCCTCGACATCCTGAGCACTGCGGACGGCGACCGGTCGACGTGATGGTCATCGCACTGGTCCAGCCGCGCCTGCTCGCCCTCCGCAACGTCGCCCGCCGCGGTCCCTTCCGCGCGGCGACCGTCGCGCTCCTGGTCGCCGCCTTCTGGATCGCGACCTTCGTGCTCTTCACGTACGTACTCGGCTACTTCCACCACCTGGGCGACTTCGGCCCCCTCCTCACCCAGCGGCTCCTCACGCTCCTCTTCCTCACCTTCTTCGGGGTCCTCCTGGTCAGCAACACCGTCACCGCCCTCACCAGCTATTACCTGGCGGACGAGGTCGTGCCCCTACTCACGGCCCCCGTGTCGCATCGCCGGCTTCATCATGCCCGCTTTCTCGAGACGCTCGCCGCCTCCTCCTGGATGGTGCTCCTGGTCGGGCTGCCCGCGCTCCTCGCGTACGGCGTCGTCTACCGCGCTGGCGCCCTCTTCTACGCGGCCGCCATCGGCGTGCTGGGTACCTTCCTCGTCATCCCGGCCGCCCTCGGCGTGCTCGTCACGACCGGGCTCGTGCTCCTCTTCCCGGCGCGGCGGACGCGCGAGGCCCTCCTCATCGGCGTGGGGCTCACGATGGCCGCCCTCGTGCTGGGAGTGCGACTCCTCCGTCCCGAGCGGCTCGCGCATCCGGCGGGCCTGGTCGGCTTCGCCGGCTTCCTCGCCGGCTTCGGGGCGACGGGCTCGCCCTGGCTTCCCACCACCTGGGCGGTGGAGGTGCTGATCCCGCTGCTGGGCGCGCGACCGGGCGAGCCGGTCTTCTACTGTGCCATGCTCGTCAGCACGGCCGCCATGCTCTTCCTCACCAGCGCGGCCGTGGTCGAGCGCGTCTTCCTCACCGCCTGGTCGCGGGCACAGAGCGGGCGCGTGCGGGGCGACGTCACGGAACGGCCGCTGACCGGCTGGCTCGCGCTGCTCGTCCGGCCCCTGCCCCGCGTGACCGGCAGCCTCCTCGCCAAGGACGTCACCGTGTTCCTGCGCGACGCGAGCCAGTGGTCGCAGCTGCTGCTCGTCTTCGCGCTGGTCGGCATCTACCTCTACAACTTCTCCGCCCTACCCCTCGACGACGGGACCCCGCTCGCCCAGGCGATGCGCGACCTGGCGACCATCCTGAACCTCGGCCTCGGAGCCTTCGTCACGACGGCGGTCGCGGTGCGCTTCGTGTTCCCGATGGTCAGCCTCGAGGGTCGCGCGTGGTGGATTCTCCGCACTGCGCCCGTGTCGCTCGCCGGCCTCTGGTGGAGCAAGTTCTGGATCGGCTACGTCCCGCTGGTCGCCTTCGCCGAGCTGCTGGTGGCGACCACGAACACTCTCCTGGGAGTCCCCGCACCCGTCACGCTCCTCTTCCTGCTGACGCTGGTGCCGCTCATGGCCGCGGTGGTGAGTCTCGGCCTCGCCTTCGGCGCGGCCTACCCGCGGTTCGACACCCAGAACGCCGCCCAGATCGCCACCGGCTTCGGCGCGATCCTCTACATGCTGGCCTGTCTCGGACTGATCGCGCTCGTGGTCGCGCTGGAGGCGTGGCCGGTGGCCCGCCTGCTGCGCCAGGCACGGAGCGGCGGCTTCGTGGCGCGCGATGTCGCCGAGGCGGTCGCGGCCGGCGGGGGTGCCGCCGCGCTGGCCTTCGGAGTGGCGCGACGGCGGGCCCTCCGCGCGCTCGCCCGGCTGGAGGCGTGATCCACGCTCGCGGTGAGCGTCAGGAGGCCTTGCCGACGCGGTCCAGTGCGCTGGCCGCGATGACACCGTCCCGGCCGCTCCGCTTGACCGCGAACAGCGCCTGGTCTCCGAGCGCGAGGAGCGTCTCCAGATCGCGCGCGTCGTGGGGGTAGGTGGCGACGCCGAAGCTGGCGGTCAGGCGGACGGGCTGTCCCGTGCTGGCGAGGTATGCCGTCTCACGGATCAGCGTCCCGATCTCGCGCGCCTTCTCGATCGCCGCCGATCGGGAAACGCCGGGCAGGACGACGACGAACTCGTCACCCGCGTAGGCCACCGCCCAGGCCGGCGCCGCGAGACAGCCCCGGATGGTGGTGGCCACCTCCTGTATCGCGCGGCTGCCGTGCAGGTGCCCCCGACTGTCCACCACCCGTTTGAAGTGGTCGAGGTCGAGGAACAGGACCGAGAAGGCCGCTCCCTCTCGATCGCTCGCGATGATGAGCGCGTCGAGGGCCTCGTAGAGGTAGCGGGTGTTGTAGAGGCCCGTCAGGTTGTCGAGGACGGCCAGTGCGCGGAAGCGTTCCTCGCTCATGCGGAGCGCGTCCTCCGCTCGCTTGCGTTCGGTGGTGTCGATGCCGGTGGAGAGGATCTCGACCAGCTTCCCCTCGGCGTCGACGATCGGCAAGTTCCGCCAGGTGATCCAGACCCGCTCGCCATCGCGGCGGCAGTTCTCGTTTTCGTTGGCGAGGTAGCGCTCGGGATGACGGAGAAGGTCTCGAATCATCGCGACCAGATCGCGTCCCGAGGACTCGGTGTCGGGCACGATGAGTCCGAGCACGGAATGCCCGACGAGCTCGTCGCTCGTGTACCCGAACAGGCGCTGCCCGTACTCGTTGAGGAAGATCACGCGGCCCTCGGGATCCCAGCGCAGCACGATGCTGTTCGCGCGGTCGACGATGCTCCGGTAGGTCGCCTCGTCGGCGCGCAGGCGGGCGAGCTCGTCGCGGAGGCGCTCGACCTCCGCGCGGAGCCCGTCCGAATCCGGAGGCCGCATGAAGCGGCAGTTCACCACGGGCGCCCGGCCGGGTTCAAGGTGCACCGGCCGGGCCGGTTCCCATCGTCCTTCCGGGGGTCGCGCGTGATCGGCGGCACGCGTTGACGCCGGCGGCGCGCCTCCGCTAGCTTCCCGCTTCATGCGCTTCGCCGGCCGAATCGCCGTCGTGACCGGCGCGGCCAGCGGGATCGGCAAGGCGACGGCGCTTCGGCTGGCGGCCGAAGGCGCCGCCGTCGCGGCGGTCGACCGGCATCTGGCCGGCGCCGAGGAGACGGCAGCCGCCATCCGCGCCCGGGACGGCCGGGCGCGTGCGTACGCATGCGACGTGGCCGACAGCGCCCAGGTCGCCGCGGCCGCGCAGGCGATCGTGGCCGACCTCGGTCCCGTCGACGTGCTCGCCAACGTGGCGGGCATCGGTGACGCCGTCGGCACCGACATCACCGAGCTGGACGACGCGCGCTGGAACCAGGTCCTCGCCGTCAACCTGAGCGGCGCCTTCTTCTGGTGCCGGGCGCTCCTGCCCGGCATGGCGGCCCGCGGCCGCGGCGCGGTGGTGAGCGTGTCCTCGCTCGCGGGACGCTCGAAGAGCGCCAACGGCGGGCCCGCCTACACCGCCAGCAAGGCAGGCGTCCTCGGACTCACGCGCCACCTCGCCTTCGACTACGGTCCGCGCGGCGTGCGGGTGAACGCCATCTGTCCGGGCGGTGTCGACACGCCGCTCCTGCGGGCCGGGCGCGCCCGCGAGAACGCCGAGGAGCGGAGCGCCCGGCTCGCCGCCTACGGGTACTTCATGCCCATCAAGCGGATCTCGACGCCCGAGGAGCAGGCCGCCGCGATCGCCTTTCTCGCCTCGGACGAGGCCTCCTACATCAACGGCGTCTCGCTCGATGTGAACGGCGGCCTCTACATGGCCTGAAGGAGGACGGATGGCCCGGCTCCCTTACGTCGACCCCGCGACCGCTCCAGAGCAGGTGCGCGAGCTGCTCGACCGGCTCCCCGTGAAGCTCAACGTCTTCCGCATGATGGCGCACGCGACGACCGACTTCCGCCCGCTGGTCGGGCTCGGCTCCGCGATCCTCGGGCGGCAGAAGCTCTCGCCGAAGCTGCGCGAGCTGGCCATCCTCCGCGTCGCCGCCCTCTCTCCGGCGCGCTACGAGTGGGTGCAGCACGTGCCGATCGCGCAGGCGACGGGCGCGACGGCCGCCCAGATCGCGGCCCTCGAGCGGGGCGAGATCACCGCCGACACATTCGACGCCACGGAACGCGCCGTGCTCCGCTTCGCCACCGAGGTGCTGTGCGACGTGCGCGCGTCGGAGGTGGCCTTCACCGAGGTCGCGCGGCACCTCTCGGCGCAGGAGATCGTCGAGCTGGTCGTGACGGTCGGGTACTACATGCTGATCGCCCGCATCCTCGAGACGACGGCGGTCGACCTGGATCCCCCCTCCGGCACCACCGTGGTCGACGCGCTCCGCTGATCGGCACATATCGCGCGCGGCCCGGCGTCGGCGACCGTGCGGGGGGCGCGGGCCGTCGCTGAAATCCTCGACGGATCAGCGTGCGCCGGGCGTATTCCCCGCCGACCGGAAGCGTGCGAGGTGGAGCTCCTCCCGGATGTCGCCGCTCATCGCGTACAGCATCGGGTCGAGTGGGATGCCCGTCGCGTCGGCGACCCGATCGACCACGTTGAACGAAGCGACCAGGGCGCAGACATCGACGAACGCTTCCGGCGACACGACGCTGCGCAGCGCCGCGCGTTCCCGCTCGATCGCGTCGTCGTCACATCCCTGGACGGCGTCGACGAAGGCAAGGAGCCGCGCGCCGTGCGCGACGCCGCCGTCGTCCTCCCCGCGTTCGGTGACCACCGAGAGCTTCACGGACCCGCCGCCGATCTGACTGCTCGCACGGAGCAGCGTGGCGTGGGCCGACGTTCAATAGAAGCACTCGTTCAGCGCCGAGACGCGCGCGGCGACGAGCTCCATCTGCGGGCGATCGAGCGCCCGCCGCACGGTGGGATCGCTGATCTGCGCCACCGGAACGTAGTGCGTCTCGGCCGCACGCCGGAGCGCCCGGACCTCGGAAGGCACCAGGCTGAGGGCGCGCACGATGTTGGGGACGATCGCCGCCTCCCCGTAGAGATCCGCCTCGTGTCCGCTGGCGTCCTCCGGCGCGATCATCGGGACCCATGCGCCTTCGGGCTTCGCGGCAGCGGGACGGTAGCGCGATGGCTCGCCGGGCAGCGGCGCGGACAGCGGGAAGGGTGGGATCCCGATCGCGCGCGCGAAGTAGTCGAGGCCCGCGACGAGCGCCGTCACGGCGACCATCTCGACGTAGGGCCCCTCCGCGAGACCGCCAGCGATCACCTCGTCGAACCACGGCTTCGAGAGCCTGGCCGGATCGATGCGGATGCGGTGGACGGCATCGACGACGTCCTCCCGCAACGCACCCGCCGCGCGGTGGCGGCCCGCGATGGCACCCGGCGAGAGGCTCTCCTTCCGTGCCTGGCAGAGCCCGCAGGCCGGCGCACCACGAGATGCAGCGGCGATCGAGACCCGCTCCTGCCCCGTCCACCAGGTTCCCGGCGCCCGCACGTGGTCGAGCAGGAAGCGATGGGCCTCCTTCAGGTCTTCCCGGACCGGCACGCCCGCCGCCCCGTAGTCGGGATCGATCACGCGGAGAGCCATACTCCTCCGCGACCGCGCAAGGAAGCGGCGCTCTCACGTCATCGGCGGAGTCGACGGTCGCTCGCCCGGCCAGCCCGACCGGGCGATCAGGCGCGGCCGAGAGGACGAGTACCTCTGCGCTCTCGGTCCGAGACGCCTAGCCGCTTTGGTCGGCGAATCTCCTCGATCGGGAGGATTGCGCGGACCGCCCCCACGGTCGAAACTGTAGGGCACGGAGGTGCCATGGGTGGCCGAGCCAGCGACCACATCCTGCTAGTCGAGGACGACCCCGACGCGCGCGACGAGATGGCGTGCGTCCTGCGGCGCGAAGGCTACGACGTCGTCGCGGCCGCCGACGGCCAGGAGGCGCTCGAGGAGGTGCGGCGCGAAACGCCCGCCCTCATCCTGCTCGACCTCATGATGCCGGTGATGGACGGCTTCGAGTTCCGCGTACGCCAGATGCAGGACCCGGCCCTGGCGGAGATCCCGATCATCGTGCTCTCCGGCGGCTGGGATCTGCAGCGCAAGGCGGCGTCGCTCGGCGCCACGGCGTGCCTCCAGAAGCCGGTCGACCCGACCCGCCTGCTCGAGATGGTCGGCGCCAGCGGCATGACTCCGGCGGCGCGCGGCCGCGGTGGCGACGCGCACGCGCCGGAGGGGGCCTGAAGCGTGGAAGAGGTCGCCAGCCGCAACGGCGGTCACCGCCACCGGATCCTCGTCGTCGAGGACGACGAGCGACTGCTCGCGGCGATGGTGTCACTGCTCCGGCTGATGGGCTACACCGCGCTCGGGGTCCCCAACGGGTACGTCGCCCTGGACCGGCTCCGCGGCGAGCAGGCTCCGTGCCTCATCCTCCTCGATCTCATGATGCCGGAGATGGATGGCTGGCAGTTCCGCAAGCGACAGCTCGCCGACCCGAAGCTCATGGGCGTCCCGGTCATCGTCTGCTCCGGACACGCGGCCGAGCAGGACGTGGCGTCGCTCGGCGTCCAGCATTGCGTCGAGAAGCCGCTCGACGTGCGGGCGCTTCTCGACCTGATCGCGGGCTGCTGCGCGCACGAGTAGGCGACCCCGCCGTCGTCGGAGCGCGTGAGGCGCGCCCGGCCGGTCGCTGAGCCGGCACCGTCCTTCGCCGCATAGCGTCCGCCGTGCGCTGCGCCCATGCGCCTCCCGAGCGCGCTGGGCGCCCGCCGCAGCCTCCCACCATGCATCCGCCCAACGCAGTGCCGCTTGCTACTTCGCCCCCTACTGCATTGATCTAGCTTGATATTTTTTAATTGACACTCCGTTGCGAGTTGCTTTAGACCGCACTCCGGCCCGGCAAAGTTGGGCCGCGGGTGCATTCGGAACGGAGAAGAAGAATGAGATCGCAGTTGAATCGGGTGTTGAGCTTCCTGTTGCTGCTCCTGTGTCTCGCCGTGAAGGCCCAGGCGCAGTCGTGCGCCGTTCCCCTCCTCAAGTTCGGCCCGATCAACCCGACGCACGGGTTCCCCGACTACTACCAGGATTCGACCCTCCTCGGGCTGCAGCCCTGTCTCGACTTCGTCTGCGACCCGGCGCTGGCCGTACCCGACCCCACCAAGCCGATCAGGTTCCCGGACAACTTCCCCGTCGAGACCTTCTATCACCGGGCGATCTCGAAGCTGACCGGCCCTGGCGGCGTGACGGGCCTGCTCACCCTGGCCCTGGAGGGCTCCTTCGCCAACGGCGTCGTGGCGCAGGCGGGCGACCAGGTCGTCTTCACCCGTGTCCGCGTGCGAGCCACCGGTCTCACCCCGGGCGGCACCTACACCATCACGCATCCCTATGGCGTCGAGACCCTTCAGGCCTCCGATGCCACCGCGGCGATTCCCGGCGTCATCAACTTCACGCGCGATAGTCCCCGCGTGGCGGCCAGCACCGGGATCGCGGCCGCGTTCGCGCCCGCCCTCACCGCCGACGTGGGCCCGTTCCTCCATGCCGCGAGCCCGCCACCGCCCGCGGGCTTGATCGGCAATCCCGGCGCCGCCCAGACGGTCACCGGGAGCCCCTGCAGCCAGAACATCTTCCGCATCGCCGGTCCGGGATTGGGTGGCGGGATCGAGACCGACCAGTTCACCGTCCTCATCGGCAAG
>DATILR010000444.1:0-1984 GCA_035476275.1 Binatus sp. (SeqCode)
CGGGCGGCGGACTGGCGGGCTTGGGCTGCCCGTAGGCGCGGAGCACCTGGCGGAGGCGGGGGATGGCCGCGGCGACCAGCAGCACCCCCACGCCGACGTGGCCGCTCACCACCAGCGCGAGCACGACGGGATAGAAGCCGATCATCAGGGCCTGGTTCAGACGGAGGGACGGCTCCCGCCCAAGGAGGACGGGGAGGGTGTGGATCCCCCGC
Source organism: Binatus sp. (SeqCode) (assembly GCA_035476275.1). Taxonomy (GTDB): domain Bacteria; phylum Desulfobacterota; class Binatia; order DP-6; family DP-6; genus DP-23. Next base: position 213 of record DATILR010000444.1, read on the forward strand.
GCCCGGTCCTGCTCGTACTTGTCGACGTGCTTGCCGATGAGGACGGTCGTCACGGCGATCGCGTAGGGCACCGAAGCGAGCCAGACCCAGGCGGGCAGGGTTCCGGCAGCGACGTAGTACGTGCCGCACACCATGAGCGGCCCCCAGACGATGAAGACCCCCGGCTCGCCAAGCCCGTGGTGCTTCAGCTTCAGGGGTGGCGCGACGTAGAAGACGCTCACGAAGAGGCCGGCGAGCGCGAAGCCGGCCACCGGCCAGCCGCGGCCGCGGAGCAGGACGAGGCCGATCGCCAGATCGACCAGGTTGCAGGCGACGATGGTCGCGACGAGTCCCCGCTTGGAGATCAGCCCCGAGAGGAGCGGGTGGGGCGCGTAGAGCGCGCGCGTGTACTCCGCCGTGTCGACGCCGCCCAGCGTGTCGAAGTAGTCGTTGATCATGTTGTTGGTGGCGTGCGCCAGCACGAGGCCCAGCACCGCGAGCGCGAAGTAGCCCCAGGCGACGGCCGGTGCGGTGGCGGCCGCGAGGAGTCCGCCGATCAGCGCCGAGGTGAGCGTCATGGAGAAGACGCAGGCGCGAGTGATCAGGAGCCAGCGCGACACCGGATCCATGGCCCGGTCGCGGGGGAGGTTGCCGGTCGCGACGATCTGGCGCCAGTTGTCGAACAGCCCGGTCAGCCCCGGCGCCGCGGTCGCCGTCCGTTCAGGGAGGACGTGCGCCATGATCGATGCGTTTAGGCGCTCCCGCCGGTTGGGTCAACCCGCCGGCCGGGCTACTTGATGCCGACCACCATCGAGTCGTTGCCGACCAGGTGCACGACGGAGGTCTCGCGAAACCCGACCTCGCGCATCCAGCCCGCGCAGTCCGCCCCGGTGTAGTCGAAGCCGCCGCGGGTCTCGATCAGCATGTTCAGGCTCATGAGGAGCCCGAAGGCGTTCCGGCGGCGCTCGTCGTCGATGATCGCCTCATAGACGATGAGCGCTCCCCCGCGCTCGAGCGCCGCGTGCGCCTTCCGCAGAAGGTTCCGCTTCTCGTCGAGGTCCCAGTCGTGGAGGATGTGGCCCATGACGAGGACGTCGGCGCCGGGGAGCGGGTCGGTGAAGAAGTCGCCGGCCTGGAAGTGGAGGCGATCCGAGAGCCCGAACGAGGCGACGTACTCCTGGAAGATCGGACCGACGACCGGCAGGTCGAAGCCGCCGCCGGTGAGATGGGCGTTGGCGAGGGCCACCTGGACGGGGAGCCCGCCCTGGGCCGCACCGACGTCGATGAACGTCTGGTAGTTCTGCCACGGGAACTTCTGTGCCATGGCGCGTGCGGCGCCGAGGCTGACGCCGGTCATGGCCTGGAGGAAGAGGCGCAGGCGGACGGGATCGGAATAGAGCGCCGCGAAGAGGTCCCCGCCACCCGACTTGGCCTCGTTCTGTGGCTGGCCCGTGCGGAGCGCCTCGGTGAGCGAGGCCCAGAACCCGTACAGCCGGGAGTTCAGCATCTCGAGCAACCCGCCCATGTAGGAAGGCTTCGCGGGGTCGAGGAAGAGATCAGTCTCGGCAGTGTTCGCGTAGCGGTCGCGCTCGCGGACGAGCATGCCGAGGGCGACGAGCGCGTCGAAGAAATCCCGCGCGCTACGCGGATGGATGCCGAGCCGGGCGCGGAGCGTCTCGCCGTCGAGCGGCCCCTGGGCGAGCTCGGAGAAGACCCCCAGTTCGACGGCGCTGAGCAGCGTTTTCGCCCCCCAGAAGGCGGTACCGAGCTCGACGATCCGATCGGGGAACAGG
>DATILR010000445.1:0-1846 GCA_035476275.1 Binatus sp. (SeqCode)
TGGTGTTGCGGGTCGCGCGGGGGGCCGTCGATGCTGTTCGCTATCAACCACGTCATCTTCCGCTCGTGCTGGTGTGCGGTGCGAGCCAGCCGGGCGTACCGCAGCCGCTCGTCCACTGGTGGGCCGACACCCGCGTCCGGCCGACCTACGTCCGGCTGTCGGATCTGCCGCACGCGCTCGTGCGGGGGATCGCGGCGCTCGCCGCGCAGCGCTTCGGTCCGACGGCGTCGGCCCTGGTGCGCTGGTATTCGGGCGCCTTCGCCGCCATCGCCGATAGCCTGAGCGCGCGGCCCATCGAGCGCTCACTCCGCGCACGTGCCCATCCGGGCCTGCTCGTTCCGCATCCGCACTCCGTCGCCATCCTGGCGCTCGACATGCGGAACTTCTCGCACCTCACGCGCCAGCTCCACGACACGCAATACTTGACCGACCTGATCGGGGAGTACCTCACCGAGCTGACCCGCGTCGTCGAGGGGTCCGGAGGCATCGTCTTCCAGTACACGGGCGATGGCCTGCTGGCCGCGTTCCTGCCCGAGCTGGCCGGCGTCGGCTCCGGGCCGCTGCTCGATCGGCTCGTGCACCAGGTGTGCCCGACGCTGCACGGGACCTTCATGGGTCTCTACGAGCGCTGGCAGGCCGAGTGGAAGGCGCGCGGGCGGCCGGAGGTGCGTATCGGCCTCGGGGTCGGGCTCAGCTTCGGGCGGGCGACGATCGGCTTCCTCGGACCCGCCGGGAAGAAGCAGATCGGTGTGATCGGCGAGCCCGTCAACCTGGCAGCGTACCTCTGCTCGCAGGCGCGCGCGCAAACCGTGCTGGTCGACTGCGGGTCTTTCGCGCGCGCCGGGTGCGAGCTGCCGCGCCTGAAGGTGCATCGGCTCCGGTCGAAGAAGCCGCACCAGCGCATCCACGCCATCTGCCTTCGCTACGGCCGCACGCTTCCCGGGATGGCCGAGCGATCGCCCGCGCTGCAGATCGAGGGCCCGGGGGCGCAGTCGGCATCGTAGCGGACGACGCCCGGACGGGCGGCAGAATCCGATCTCGAAACGGGTGAGAGGCAGACAATAAACTAGGGGGCCGGCCCGGAATCGTTGACCGGGATTTCGCCGGCGTGGGAAGCCCGAGGCATGACGACCTCACGCCTCGTGCTCGCGATCACCGCCCTCCTCGCCGCGCTCGCCCCTCCGGCAGGTGCGCATCGACCGCGCGTGCGACGCGTCTGCAATGGCAGCACGTCCGCGTGTCCACGGGGGGGTCACTACCGGACGATCGCGCGCGCCGTCGGGCGCGCCAAGGCCGGCGACTGGATCCTCGTCTGGCCAGGCGTCTACCACGAGAAGCAGACCGATGCGGACGGCGTCCTCATCACGACCCCCAACCTGCACCTGCGCGGCCTCGATCGGAACCTCGTCATCGTCGACGGGAGCAACGGCACCGCCGCGGCCCCGTGTCCCTCCGACCCGGCGCTCCAGGACTTCACGCCGCGGAACGGCATCGAGGTGTTCAAGGTCGACGGCAGCTACGTCGAGAACCTGACCGTCTGCAACTATCTCGCGAACGGCGAGGGCGGCAACGAGATCTGGTGGAACGGCGGAGACGGCAGCGGCACGATCGGCATGGGGAGCTACTGGGGGAGCTACCTGACCGCCACGTCCATGTACTACGAGAGTCCCACGTCGCCCATGGCGATGTACGGCGTCTTCGTGAGCAATGCCCGCGGCCCTGGCTACGTCTCCTATTCCTACGCGAGCAACATGGGCGACTCGGATTTCTACGTGGGCGCCTGCCCGGACTGCAACGCCGTCCTGAGCCACGTGCACGCGCAGAACAGCTCGCTCGGCTACTCGGG
>DATILR010000446.1:0-2280 GCA_035476275.1 Binatus sp. (SeqCode)
CCCGCGCACGGTCGCCGCGCTCGCGGAGCACGAGTGTGTGCTGTTCCAGAGCTCGTCGGGGCAGGCGGTGTGGAAACTCGTCGGCCCGCGCGGCGCGGAGACGGTCGAGGTGCGGGGCGCGATCAGCGCGGACGATCACCATATGGTCCGCGAGGCTGCGGCGGCGGGGCAGGGCCTCGCGTTGCTCCCGATCGTCGCGTGCGCCGGCCGCGACGACGCCTCCGAGCTCCGTCGCGTCCTGCCGCGGCACGCGGCGGAGGGACCGCCCCTTCACCTGGTCTACCCGTCGGCGCGCTTAGTCCCGAAGCGAGTTGCACTCCTCCGCGACCAGATCCTCCAGGAGATGCCGCAGCGCCTGAAGCCGTGAGCGGACGTCGCCGGTTCGACCCCGGTCGCCCGCTCTCTCTAAGGGCCGTGATTCGTCGCGGCTTTCTCCTTCGGCCCCTCCGAGCACTATCCGCCTGAGACCAGGCGACTCCGCTCGGATCGCACGGGAGCCGGCGCGGACAGACGTGCCCGCAGGTAGGCGCCTACACGGATGAGGAGAAGCGCCCCGAGTACGACTGCATACGCAACGGGCTCCCTCACGTCCTTCTTCACCCGCCAGGTGAAGTGGATCACGCCGAGGAGGGGAGCGACATACGCGAGGCGGTGGAGTCGCTTCCAGCGCGCATAACCCAGCCGTTTGAGCGACCCGCTCGTTGACGTGGCGGCGAGTGGAACGAGCAAGACGAAGGCCGAGAAGCCGACGAAGATGAACTTACGCTTCGTGACGTCGTCCCAGATGGCGTGCCAGTCCAGGACCTGATCGAGGCCCACGTAGGTTCCCACGTGCAGGAGACCGTAAAAGAAGCCGAAAAGCCCCAGCATCCGGCGAAGCCGAATCGGCCACGTCCAGCCGAAGAAGATCTTGAGTGGCGTGCAGGCGAGCGCTGCGACTAGGAAGACGAGCGCAATCAGGCCAAGCTGATTGAGCGCCTGAGCGATCGGATTCGCGCCGAGCTCGCCCCGCCAAGCACGCCAGAGGATCGCGCCGATCGGCACCAGCGCGCCCACGAACACGCCCGGTTTCAGCCAGGGCAGTGGTCCCGCGCGGCGCATCGCTAGAAGAAGCGGCGCAGGTCCATGCCGGAATAGAGGCCCGCGACCTGCTCGGCGTAGCCATTGAACGGAAGGGTGGGGCGCCTGCGGAACTCGCCGATGCGCCGTTCGGTCGCTTGGCTCCAGCGGGGGTGATCCACGCTGGGATTGACGTTTGCGTAGAAGCCGTACTCGTGCGGCGCCGCGAGGCTCCATGTTGTGGGTGGCTGCTCCTCCGTGAGCCGGATCTTCACGATCGACTTGATGCCCTTGAAGCCGTATTTCCATGGGACGACGAGGCGGAGCGGAGCGCCGTTCTGGTTCGGCAGGACCTTCCCGTAGAGACCGACGGCGAGTATCGCGAGGGGATGCATCGCCTCGTCGATCCGCAACCCCTCTCCGTAGGGCCAGTCGAGCACGTGTCGACGCTGCTCCGGCATCTGCTCGGGGTCCAAGAGCGTCGTGAAGGCGACGTACTTGGCACGCGACGTTGGTTCGACCCACTTCAAGAGATCGCCGAGGGGGAAGCCGACCCAGGGGATCACCATGGACCATGCCTCGACGCAGCGCATGCGGTAGACGCGCTCCTCGAGGGGGAAGCGCGTGAGAAGCTGGTCCACGTCGATGACCTGCGGGCTGTGCACCTCGCCCTCGACGGCCACCGTCCACGGGCGCGGTTGCAACGTGCGCGCGTTCTCGGCCGGGTCGCTCTTGTCGGTGCCGAACTCGTAGAAGTTGTTGTAGCTTGTGATGTCGCGGTAGGGCGTCAACTGCTCGTCGGTAGCGTAGCCGCCGTAGCGGGCGATCGTGAGCGGCTGCTCGTTGGCGTCGGTGCCGCCCCCGCGCTCGGAAGGCCTCGGCTCCGCCCGGCCTCCCCTCATCAACCAGAGCAGACTGCCGCCCACGCCTGCGCTGGTTGCCGTGAAGAGGACAGCGTTCCGCATGAACTCCCGCCGGTTCATGTACAGACCCTCCGGTGTGATCTCGGAGGCCGGGGAATTCTTGGCGAGCCTACCCATTGCGCCTGCTACAGATCCTTTTCGATGAAGGTCTTCACAAGTGTCGGTCAATCGATCCGTCGTCGGTAAGCCGCGAGCGCCGCGGCGCCGGCGGCCAGCGCAAACAGCGCCACGGGTAACATCTCCGACGCTACGAACGAGGCGGGTTCGCCCCTGAGGAGCACGCCGCGCGTCACGCGCA
>DATILR010000447.1:0-8659 GCA_035476275.1 Binatus sp. (SeqCode)
CGCACGCGGAGATCGCCGCGAAGCGCGAGCTCTACCGCGCTGCGCTCGAGGCGGCTGGCCACTCGATGGCCGGGCGCGAGGTGCCGATGGCGCGACTCCTCGCCATCGCCCCGACCAGGAGCGCGGCCGAAGAAACCGCGCGCCGCGGGGCCCGCTGGCTGGTGGATTCCTACGCCGGGCCACAGCACCAGTCGCTGACCGGCGTGATCGGCTTCGGCGTCGCCGGTGGGCCAGTCGCCCCCGTGGATCCCGTCGAACGCTACCTCGACGGCGTCGTCCTCTGGGGAACGCCCGCTGCGATCGTCGACGAGATCGCCCGCCTGCGCGAGGAGATGTTCCTCGACTATCTCCTGTGCGCGCCGCTGAGCCACGAATCCTTCGTCCTCTTCACCGACGAGGTGCTGCCCAGGATCGCCTAGTCGCGTGCTCCTGCATGGGCGGGTGATGGGGACGGGGGCCCCGCCTCCTCGCGGGTCCTTAGGCCCGGCGCTGGCGGTCGCGTGGGTCACCGAGACGAGCACTCGCCGGGCCCCCGCTCGTCGGCGGGGCCCCCGTCCCCATCACCCTGGCGATACCGAGTTGGAGCACTCGGCGATGTCGAGCGGTTCACGGTGCCCAGGCGACGATGACGCGCGCGCTCGGAGTGGCACTCCCGTTCCGCGGCTCGCGCGTCACCTCGAGCCGGTCGGGCAGCACGGCGAGCGCAGGGTCCTCGGCGATGAGACGGGCGCTTCCACGAGCGTCCGGCTCGATCGTACCGAGCGAGGTCCACGTGGCTCCGTGCTGCACCCACATCTGGTAGGTCTCGCCGGTCGGTGCGGGCGGGAACGCCGACAGGGTGACCACGGCGATGCCGGCACCTGGACGGCTGCGATAGCGCGCGTGGGTTCCTTCCGGCGTCCCGGGAACCGGTCCCAGCCGGAGGTTCACGCTGTCGCTCGCGGTCACCATCGACAGGGCGCGGTCGTAGCGTGCCAGCGTCGTGTGCTCCGTCCAGTAGCGGACCCCGAGAGTGCCCAGGAGGCAGAGGGTGGCGAGTGCCGCCCACTGCGATCCGAGCGCGCCGCGAAGCTTCTGGAGGCCGGCGCGGATGCGTGTCTTGGCCGTCCCCAACGGTAGGCCGAGCTCGGCGGCGACCTCCTCGTGCGTGAGGTCGTCGAGGAAGGCCAGATCGAGGGCCTCGCGCTGCGCAGGAGGGAGCGCCTCCAGCGCCGACTCGAGGACGGCGAGGCGCTGTCGTTGCCAGCTCGCTTCGGCGGGTCCGGGCTCGGCGCTGGCGATCCCCGCGAGCACCAGACCATCGGGATCGGGCGCGATCGCGGGCTGGCGGCTCTGGCGGCGGAGCTCGTTCAGGAGCCGGAAGTGCGCGATCTGCAGCACCCACCCGCGGACGGTGCCCCGCGCGGGGTCGAAGCGCCCGGCGTTCCGCCACACGGCGAGGAAAACGTCCTGCACGAGGTCCTCGGCACCGGCGCGGTCGAGCGTCTGGACGGCCAGGCCGAGGATCACCCGGGCGTAGCGGCGGTGGAGCAGCCCGAGGGCCTCCGCGGAGCCCCCGGCAACCTGGTGCATCAGCTCTTCATCGCGGGGGCCGTGATCCCTCGATGACATCCGTCGCCGTCCGTTGCCGTGAGCGTACATGTCGGACGCTGGGGGCGCGAGCGGGCCGTCCGGCTGCTGCATCGCTACTCCTTGCTACACCGCGAGAGGCGATCTGGATTGCATCCGCAGTCGAGGGCCGGCCGCGCGGGCTACCCCATCCGGAGGCTGGCGGGCGGGGTACTACTCATCACGAGCGGGAGGACAGCAGGGGAACGTCGAGGATTTCGTGCGCGGGCCCGGGGGGTGCCATCTCCTCGGCGGGGCCTTAAGCCCGGCGCTGCCACACTGAGGGATCACCGCGGCGGGCGTTCGCCGGGCTCCCGCCTCGTCGACGGCACCCCCCGGCCCGCGATGACCTGTAGTTCCCACGAACGCACGACGCCGGCGCGGGCCAGCCCGCTGGCGCTGCCGGTGAACGGGTGTTCCGACTTCGCGTGCGAAAAATGATCCACGGACGCTTTGAAAGGAGCGAGGAAATGATCCAGCGACTCTGGTCACGTCTTCTTCACCCGCCGGTCGACGGGCCGGCTGCCACGATACTCATCCGCCTGATGGCGGGTGCGGTCTTCTTCTGGGAGGGCATCCTCAAGTTCGTCTACGTCAATCAGGGCGTCGGGCGATTCACCAAGCTCGGGATCCCGTTTCCGCTCGTCACGGCGCCGTTCGTCGGGTGGCTGGAGATCATCGGAGGACTCCTGCTGATGCTCGGTCTCGGCACGCGGCTGATGGCGGTTCCGCTGATCATCGAGATGCTCGTGGCGATGCTGTCGACCAAGCCACGGCTCTTCCTCGGCACCCTGCCGCTCCCTCCGCCCCCGGTGCCACCCCAGGTGGGCATCTGGGCGGTCCTGCACGAGATCCGCTCGGAGTACGCGCAGCTGATGTGTTGTCTCTTCCTCCTCCTCTCCGGCCCGGGGCCCCGGTCGCTCGATGCGGCGCTTCTCGCCCCGGACGACAGTCGGGGTGGCCCGGCGAGCTGGCGAGAACCGCGCCGCGCGGTCGGCCGCTGAGCCGACCGCTGCCCAGTTGACAGGGCACTCCTCACACGCTAGCAGGTATCACCTGGTAATGAATCGCGTTAAGGAGAGGCCGCGGGGGGACGCCCACGTCGAGCGGTGGTGTGCCGAGTTCGAACGCACCTGCCGGCAGCGCGGCGTGCGCGTCACGACACAGCGGGTGGCGGTCTATCGAGCGCTGGCAAAGGACACCTCGCATCCGACGGCGGAGCTGGTCTATGAGCGGCTCCGCCCGCGCCTCCCCTCGCTCTCGCCCGCCACGGTGTACCGCATCCTCGACTCGCTGGAGCGAGAGCACCTGATCCGGCGGGTCGGCACCACGGGCGGCGTCGCACGCTACGACGCCAACCTGGAGCCGCACCAGCACGTCATCTGCCACCGCTGCGGGCGGATGACCGACGTGCAGATGCCTGCCCTCACCGCACTCACCCTGCGCGAGGGGGCCGTACCGGGGTTCATCATCGAGGGGCTCGACATCCGCATCGTCGGGCGCTGCGCCAGCTGCAGGCGTTCACACTGAGCTCAAGGAGGGAAGACGGATGGCCGAGTTGAAGGGATCGAAGACCCACGAGAATCTGAAGGCGGCTTTCGCCGGCGAATCGATGGCGAACCGCCGTTACCTCTACTTCGCGAAGGTCGCCGACGTCGAGGGATACCCCGAGATCGCCGGCAACTTCCGCGACACCGCCGATGGCGAGACCGGGCACGCGCACGGCCACCTCGACTACCTGAAGAAGGTCGGGGACCCGGCCACCGACAAGCCGATCGGCGACACGACGCGGAACCTCGCCTCCGCGGTCGCGGGCGAGACCCACGAGTACACCGACATGTATCCCGGCATGGCCAAGACGGCCCGCCAGGAAGGATTCGGCGAGATCGCCGACTGGTTCGAGACGCTCGCCAAGGCCGAGAAATCGCACGCGGGCCGGTTCTCGAAGCTCCTCGACTCCGTGAAGTAGGCCGCTCCCGGGGGCGCGGCCGCGTGCCGTGCCCCCGGGCCATCGTCGACATGGCCGACGAATCCCCCATCTCCTACCGGCCGACCGACGGCCTCTCCTACGACCCGTCGGAAGCCAAGTACTGGGACGCGTCCGCCCTCGCCAAGGAGGTGGAGCGCACCTTCGAGATCTGTCACGGGTGTCGTCTCTGCTTCAAGTACTGCGACGCCTTCCCGACCCTCTTCGGCCTGATCGACGAGCAGCACGAGGGCGACGTGCGTCGCTTGACCGCGGCGGAGAACGACCGCGTCATGGACCTCTGCTTCCAGTGCAAGCTGTGCGAGGTCCAGTGCCCGTACACGCGGCGCGAGCACCACGAGTTCCAGCTCGACTTCCCCGCCCTCGTCCACCGTCATAGCGCGCAGAAGGCGGCACGGGCGGGACTCACGTTCCGCGACCGGGTGCTCGGCAACCCCGATCGCACGGGCCGGCTCGCCCGCGCGAGCCTCGGCCTCGCCAACCTGGCCAATCGGGCGCGGCTGCCACGCTGGTTCCTGGAAAAGGTGCTGGGCATCCATCGCGACAAGCTCCTGCCCGCCTTCCCCCGTGCGACGTTCGAACGCTGGGCACGACGCACGGGGCGCATCCGGGCCACACCCGGAGGCGAGGCGGTGCTCTTCCAGACCTGCTACGTCGAGCACAACGAGCCCGCGCTCGGCCGGGACACCGTGGCCGTGCTCGAGACGAACCAGGTCGACGTCCGCTGCGCGGCGGGCTTCCGCTGCTGCGGCATGCCGGCGTGGGAGCGCGGCGACCTCGCGTCCATGCGGGAGCAGGCGCACCGCAACCTCGAGATCCTGCTGCCCTTCGTCGAGCGCGGCGCCAAGGTGCTCGCCATCAACCCCACCTGCTCGATGATGATGCGGCGCGAGCACCCTGCGCTCGTCGAGCCAGCCGACCGGCCGGCCGCCGAGAAGGTTGCCGCAGCGGTGATGGATACAGGCGAGTTCCTCTGGTCGATCCGCAACGAGCCGCGCTGTGCGGTGCCGTTCCGGAGCACGCCCGGCGACACCGTCGCCTACCACGCCCCCTGCCACCTCCGCGCGCAGGGCGTCGGCTTCAAGGGACGCGACCTGCTCCGCCGCATCCCGGGCGTGTCGGCGTCGACCGTGCTCGAATGCTGCGGCCACGACGGCACCTATGCCATGACCGTCGAGGGCTTCGGCCCGTCGGCCCGCATCGGAGCCCGCGCCTTCGAGGGCATGAAGGACGCCGGCGCGCAGATCTGGGCCACCGATTGCCCGCTCGCCGCGCTCCAGTTCCAGCAGCACGCGGGCGTGAAGCCGATGCATCCGATGTCGATCCTGGCGCGCGCCTATCGTCCGAACGGGTTCCCCACTCCCGTCAGGACCGAGGAGACGTGATGCAGCCCGTCGCGCGCGAGGAGATCGTCGACTACGCGACCTACGAGGACGGCCGTGAGGCGTTCCGCGATCGCGTCCTCGCCGCCAAGCGGGTGCGCCGCGTGCACCTGGGCGACTACCTGATGCTCCTCTTCGAGAACGCGCTGACGGTCCGCTACCAGATCCAGGAGATGATCCGGGTGGAGCGAATCGTCCGCGAGGCCGACATCCGCCACGAGATCGACACCTACAACGAGCTCCTCGGCGGGGACGGCGAGCTCGGCTGCACGCTCATGATCGAGATCGACGACCCCGCCGAGCGCGCCGTCAAGCTGCGCGCCTGGTTCGGCCTCCCCGAGCATCTCTACCTGGTGCTCCCCGACGGCCGGCGCGTCCGCCCACGCGTCGACGAGCGACAGCGAGACGACGAGCGCATCTCGTCGGTGCACTACCTCAAGTTCGCCGTCGGAGGGGCCGCGCCGGTGGCCGTGGGCTGCGACCTTCCGGGACTCGTCGTCGAGATCCGTCTCACGGACGAGCAGCGCCGCGCCCTCGCCGACGATCTCGGCCCCGAACCGCCCGCCTAGGCCGCCGTCCCCAGCGCCGCCACCCGCTCGATCTCCTGGCGGCGGCGATCGAAGCCCTGCGCGATCTCCTCGTCGCGGACCGCCAGCGCGTCGAGGTCGGCCTCGGCGAAGCCGAGGATGTCCATGTCGGCGTACGCCTTCCGGACCCGGGGGCCCCAGAGGCCGATGTCCTTGATGGTGGGCACGATGCGGGTGAAGAGGCTCGTGCGGTACATCCGCATCAGGTCCGAGCCGTCGACGTAACGCTTGCACTCCTCGACCGGCAGACCGAGCGTCTCCCACACCTCCTCGGCGAGGAAGCGGTCCCGCAGCAGATAGCACCCCTCGACGACGAACTGCTCGCGCTCATCGCGCTCGGCGTCGGTGAGCTGCGGGTAGTAGTCGCGGAGCGCCAGCCGTCCGAAGGCCACGTGCCGGGCCTCGTCCTGCATCACGTAGGCCGTGACGGACTGGGCGAGCGGATTGGTCGCCTGGTCGCGAATGAGCCCGAACGCCGCGAGCGCGACGCCCTCGATCAGCACCTGCATGCCGAGGTAGGTGAAGTCCCAGCGCGAGTCGGTGAGCGTGTCTTCCAGCAGCTGCCGGAGGTGCGGGTTGATCGGGTAGGCGAGCTGGAACTTCTCGTGCAGCAGCCGCGAGTACGCCTCGACGTGGCGTGCCTCGTCGATCACCTGCGTGGCGGCGTAGAACTTGGCGTCCATCGCGGGCACCTGCTGGACGATCTAGGCGGTGCAGACGAGCGCGCCCTGCTCACCGTGCAAGAACTGCGAGAGCTGCCAGGCCTGGAAGTGCGTCCGCACCCGCGCCCGTTCAGATGGGGTGAGCGCCGCCCAGACGTCGGAGCCGAAGATCGGGATGATCTCGTCGGGCAGTCCCTCGGGATTCTCGGGGTCGAGGTCCTGCGACCAGTCGATCCGCTCGGCGGCGTTCCACTGGAGCCGCTTCCCCTTCTCGTACAGGCCGAGCAGCTTGTCGCGTCCGTCGGCGTACTCCCAGCGGAAGGTGTTCGCGAAGCGCTGGTCGACCCGCCACTCGGTGGCGCCGGCCGGGGCAGCATAGCGATCGAACGTCGACATCGGGGATCCTCCTCGTCGTGCCCGTCAGGGCCGCGTTGATTGCGAGCCCATCCATCCCATTGCGGGCGGGGTCCGATGAAGGGTATGGCTCGCCAAAAGCTGGTCATCTGGTGACACATGCGCACGTGGACCTCCCGCCTTCCGGTGCCCGTCGCCTACTTCGACCTGATCTGCCGCGAGTTCGGGACGACACCCGAGGCCGCCAGGGCGCTGCGCGAGGGCACCGGCATCGCGGCGAGCCAGCCGGGGGACGAGATCACCCTCGGGCAGCAACTGCGCCAGATCCGAAACGTGAACCGGCTGCAGCCGCCGGGCTGGTCGCTCGCGCTGGGCAGCATTCTCGACGCCGCCACGCACGGACCCGTCGGCTTCGCCGCGGTGAGCGCGCCGACGCTCGCCGACAGCCTCGGCGTGATCGCGCGCTTCGCGCACGTCCGCATGCCGCACTTCCGCTTCGCGTCCCGCAAGGACGCGCGCTGGCTCGCGCTGCGGGTCGAGGAACGGATCGAGCTCCGCGACGAGGAACGGATCCCGATGACCGAGACGCTGCTGCTGAGCGTCCAGAAGCTGATCGAGCTCATCCTCGGCCGGCCCATGAGCGAGGCTGCGTACGAGTTCGCCTACCCACCCCCGCCCTACGTGCACCGCTACGCCGATCACTTCCACGGCACGCTGCGCTTCGACCGCGAGCAGACCGTGCTCGCCCTGCCGGCCGCCTGGCTGCCGCTCAAGTGCCCCCTGGCCGATCCGGTCATGTACGAAGCCTCCCTGCGCAAGCTCGAGACGCTCGCTCGGCGGCTGGAGAACGACCAGCACGTCGTGTCGCGGATCGAGCAGCTGATCGCCGGGAGCCGGGGCGGGCGACTCTCGCTCCAGGAGGTGGCGAGGCGCGTGCATCTCTCGACCCGCACGCTCATTCGACACCTGCGGCGAGCGGGCACGACGTATCACGATCTGCTCGACGCCCACCTGCGCGAGAGCGCCGAGGCACTCCTCAGGAATCCGGACTTCGGGATCGCCGAGGTGAGCGCGAGCCTCGGCTACGAGGACCCCGCCAACTTCGGCCGGGCGTGTCGCCGCTGGTTCGGGATGGCGCCCGGGCGCTACCGCCAGCAGCTGCTCACCGCCGCGCAGGCGAGGGGGCGAAAAGCGCGCCGCCCGCGGGCACGGGCCTGACCCCCGCTCTTGACCGTGGACCCCGTTGACAGTATTTATCCACTCGGTTACTTAACCATAAGGTTCAGCACGAGATGCCCTCCGACCATCTGAGCGCCACCTTCGCCGCCCTCTCCGACCCCACGCGGCGGGCCATCCTGGCGCGGCTCGCCGCGGGCACGACCTCGGTGACCGCGCTGGCCGAGCCGTTCGCCATGAGCCTTCCCGCCGTGTCCAAGCATCTGAAGGTGCTGGAACGCGCCGGCCTGATCGTGCGCGAGCGCGCGGCGCAGTGGCGCCCCTGCCGGCTCCGCGCCCGTCCGCTCAAAGAAGCGCGCGACTGGCTGGAGCACTATCGCCGGTTCTGGGAGGAGAGCCTCGACCGGCTGGACGGCTACCTGAAGGACCTCGAAGCGAAAAGGAGGAGACATGGTCGCAAGAGATAGCGCCGCCGCCAAATCGGCAGAGCGCGAGCTCGTCATCACGCGCGTCTTCGATGCCCCGCCCCGTCTCGTCTTCAAGGCCTGGACCGAGCCCGAGCGCCTGATCCGCTGGTGGGGCCCGCAGGGCTTCACCATGCCCGCCTGCGAGATGGACGTCCGCCCCGGCGGTGCGTTTCGCTTCCGCATGCGCGGTCCCGACGGGACGGACCATCGTCTGCAGGGCGTGTATCGGGAGATCGTGGAGCCGGAGCGCCTCGTCTGCACCTGGACCTGGGTGGACGCGGAGGGCAAGCCCGGGCACGAGACGCTCCTGACGGTGCACTTCGCCGAGCAGGGTGGGAAGACGAAGCTCACGTTGCATCAGGCGATCTTCGAGTCGGTCACCGCGCGCGATGGGCATCAGGACGGCTGGGCGAGCAGCCTGGATCGCCTCGCCGCC
>DATILR010000448.1:0-2306 GCA_035476275.1 Binatus sp. (SeqCode)
CCAGCTCCTCCGCAACCCCTTCGCGGTGGTCCTCGAGGACGTCGACGGCGATGGCCGCCGCGACATCGTCGCCGTCAGCGAGGGGGGGCTCATCGCGATCGCGTACAACCAGGGCGGCCTGACGTTCGCGACCTGGCGCTACTTCGAGCAGCCCTACGGCCCGGCGAACGTCATCGCTGCCGACATCTTCGGCAAGGGTCACCGCGACTTCGTGGTGCCGAACTGGCGGGAAGGTAAGCTCGCGATCCTCCGCAACCTCGGCCGCCGGCAGATCTATCCGGTGCAGGCGGTTCCCTATGCAGGTAAGGCCTCCTTCGGCGTCGCCGCCGGCGACTTCGATCAGGACGGCCACGCCGACCTCGCCGTCACCCTGCTCGACGAGGCCAAGGTCGAGCTGCTGTTCGGAGCCGGAGACGGCTCGTTCCGCCACGGACGCAACCTGGAGGTCGGGCCGGGCGTGCGCGACGTCGTGGCGGGGCGGCTGAACGAGGATGCGCTGACGGATCTGGTCAGCACCAGCACCGAGGCGGCCGAGATCCGGCTCTTTTACGGCGACGGGCGGGGCGGGTTCCTCGGCCCCCAGGCGCTGAAGCCGGGAGCGCGTCCGCGTTCCGCCGCGCTGGGCGATCTGAACGGCGACGGCCTCGACGACATCGTGGTCGCGAACCTGGGGAGTCACGACCTGACGGTCTTCCTCAGCCAGGCGGACCGCCGTGTGGCGCTCGCGCCCGTCCCACCCGATCCCGCCGAGGCACTGCGCCCCCTCACCGCCCTGGCGGACACGTTCACGCAGGCCGAGTCGGACTTCAGGGCGGGAAAGATGCGCGAGGCGCTGGCCGGCCTCGAGCGCGTGACCGAGACCGGCGAGCGGCTCTTCCGGGCCGGAACGCTCGTCCCGTCGGGGACGAACCCGGAGTGGCGGCGTTACCTCGCGTCGGTCGTGCTCGCGAGCGACATCCGTCGCTATCACCTGCACGACCCCGCGGCCGCCCGTGACGGCGAGCGCCGCCTGGCGCGGCTGGCCGAGCGACGGCGATACTTCAACGTGGCGGCCGTCGAATGGACGGCGGTGGCCGACATCGAGCGCTACGACCTCGGGGATGCGCGCGCCGCCGCCGCGGCCTACGAGCGGGTCGCCCGGCTGGACCGCGCCCGCGCTCTCGCCGCGCCGCACGCGGCCGTCTACCCGCCGATCGCCGAGGGCGCGCTCTACGCGCTCGACACCCTCTCCGCGGCACAACCCGGTCGACGTCGTCGCTTACCGGCGCTCACGCTGCCCCTGCCCTTCCAGCCCCAGGACTCGGACATCGCCCCCATGGTCATGCCGAACCTGTCCGCCTACCAGGGGGACGCGAACGCGGGCGCGACCAACGACGTCTTCGTCCACGCCCACCCGCGAGACTTCCGCGGAGTCTACGCCGACTACTTCGACTACGTGACCGCGATCCAGCTCGGCCCGATGTTCCGGACGCGTTTCCCCGACCCGTCCCGCATGCACGACGCGTTCCTGCAGAACCACCCCGACGATCTGCTCTGCTTCGCCGTCATCAGCCAGACATTGGTCCTGCTGAAGGGGATTTCCAGCCCTGACGCCTACGAGCGGGAGGCGACCCTCGCCCGCACCCTCGGCGAGAGCTTCGGGATCGAGATCCGTCTGACCGGCGACGCGACGGGCGAGGCGAGCGGAACGCCCGACCTCAGGGCTGGGACGCGGGGGCGGTCGTGACCGGCCGCCAGATCCCGATGCGGTCGTCGACGAACGACCCGAAGTAGTAGCGCCCCGCGACCTCGGTCACCGAGGCGACGCCACCCAGCGCGCTCCCGTCGTGGTGGAGCCGCTCGGTGACCTGCAGGGTCTGCGGGTCGATCTCGAGGAGCGACCACCCCGCCCGGCACGGGTGCCGGCCGAAGGTGCACAGGGCCAGGGCGCCGCTGTCCGTGTGGGTGGCGGCGAGCAGGGTACCGCGCCGGCTCCACGACAGGTTGTCGGGGCTGCCGCGCACGTCCCCCTGCTGCGGGTTTCCGCCCGCGCGCGACACCCGGGCGACCTTTCCCGCCCCGGTCTCGGCATAGAAGACCGTCCCTCCCTCGGCGGACACCGCGACCCCGTTCGGCGTCGGGGCCGTCGTCCCCGGGATGTGCCGCCAACCATTGTCCGGCTCCCAGGCGATCAGGTCGCCCGTCGGCCACCCGAGGCCACCCTTGACCATGTAGTAGAGACCCGGGAGACCGTCCAGGCTGGGAACGAAGTTCGAGACGACGATCTCGCCGTCCGGCGCGAAGGCCACGTCGTTCCCGACCATGTC
>DATILR010000449.1:0-3878 GCA_035476275.1 Binatus sp. (SeqCode)
CACCACGACCTGGCGACCAGCGGCACTTCCAGCGCCCTAGGTGCGCGCGACACGATCATGCGCCACCTCCCACAGCCGAAGGGCGCCGGCGGCGACCCCTGGGGCAAAGGCAACGACACCCGCACGCACGCCACGGGCGGCTTCAAGACCCGCCCGACCGCATCCTCCCCAGCCCAGCGCACCGCCAGCGCCAGGGGCTGGGCCAAAGGCAAAGGCTGGGCCCGCGCCAGCGACAACCGCCAAAACCGCCCCCACTGACCGACGGCGACGGCCGGCGCCCGCGACGCGCGGGGGCGGGACTACCTACGACTTCTTCGCGTTCGCCAGCTCGTCGTCGATCACTTCCTTGAACTTGTCGAACGGCTGCGCCCCCGACAGCATGCGGCCGTTGATGAAGAAGGCGGGCGTCCCGTTCACGCCGACCTTGGCCCCGTCGGCCATGTCCTTGTCGATCGCCGCCTTGAACGGCTTCTCCTTCAGGCAGCTGTCGAACTTTGCCTTGTCGAGGCCGAGGTCACCCGCGTAGGTCTTCAGCTGGTCCTCGCCGAGCGCGGTCTGATTGTCGAACAGCTTGGCGTGGTACTCCCAGAACTTGCCCTGCGCGTTGGCGCAGTTGGCTGCCTCCGAGGCGAGGCGGGCGTGCTGGTGCATCTCGAGGGGGAAGTCCCGGTACACGAGGCGCACGCGATCGCCGTAGGTGGTCATCACCTGGTTCACGATCTTCTCGGCCCGGCCGCAGAACGGGCACTCGTAGTCCGAGAACTCGACGATCGTGATCGGCGCCTTGACGCCCCCGCCCCGCTCCGGCCGTCCGGCGGTGTCCACCTGGATCACCGGTGGCCGCAGCGCGATCGTCGTCTTGTGCTTGGCGCGGAGCTCGTTGACGAAGGCGTTGCGGCGCTCCTGCGTCCGCTGCCCCTTCAGGTACTCGACGATGCGGGGCTTCAGCTGCTCCAGCGTCTGCCCCTTCAGCTGGTCCTTGTTGTCGTCGTAGACCTTCTGGATCTCGGCGTCCGTCGGGGCGGCGACCTTGTCGTCGACCTCCTGCTTCTCGAGGGCCTCGGGCGTCACGTTGCGCGCCTTCGCCTCCTGCTTCACCAGCTCGTCGGCCACCATCTCGTCGAGGCCCACCCGGAGCGCCTCGTACCGCTCGCCCTCGAGCTCGATCAGCTTCGGGCGGACGTGCTCTTCCAGCTCGGCGCGGGTGATGGCGCGCCCGCCCACCGTGGCGACCGGCGCCTCGGCGGCACCGGCAGCGCCCAGCAGGCCACATGCCAGTACCCCCGCGACGAACGCTCGAACGATCCGCATGAGACCTCCCTGTGGAAAGGGCCGAGGCTACGGGCCGAGGCACGCGGCGTCAAGCCGCGTTCGTTTTGCTTTTCCACTGGGCGCGTGGTACCCGCGCGCAGCCGGCATGCGGCTCATTCGCACCCTCGTCGCGTGCGCGCTCGTCGTCGCGCTCTCGTCCTGTAACCCGACCATCTCGGGGCTCAACGCCCGGCCGCAGAAGTACTACCAGAAGAAGATCGAGGTCCGCGGCCAGATCCTGCGGACGCAGGATCTCGCGGGCGAGATGCTTCTCGAGATCGCCGACGCCCACGGTTCCCGCGTCCTCGTGCACGCGACCACCCCACCCGACGCTGCCACCGGCGACTGGGTGCGCGTGAAGGGCCTCCTCGTCCCGGAAACGCGCGTGGGGAATCAGGTGCTCTACGACGTGCTCATGGCCGAGCGCATCAAGCGCATCCACGAGCCGCGTCTGCGAAACCTCATGTAGGGTTGCCGGCGGCGATGACGTCTGCACCGACGTAGGGCCGGAGCACCGCAGGGACCGTGACGCTGCCGTCCGGCCCCTGGTAGGTCTCGAGCACGGCGATCAGCACACGCGGAAGCGCCAGGCCCGATCCGTTCAGGGTGTGGACGAGCTCGGGCTTGGCGCCGGGAGCCGGCCGGTAGCGGATGCGGGCGCGCCGGGCCTGGAAGTCGCGGAAGTTGGAGCAGGAGCTCACCTCGAGCCACTCGCCGCAGCCGGGCGCCCACACCTCGATGTCGAACTTCTTGGCGGCCACGAAGGACAGGTCGCCGGTACACATCTGGACGATCCGGTGGGCGAGCCCGAGTCGCCGGCAGACGTCCTCCGCGTCGCCCAGCAGCCGGCGGAGCTCGTCGTCCGAGGTCTCCGGCCGGACGAACCGCACCAGCTCAACCTTGTCGAACTGGTGCCCGCGCTTGATGCCGCGCACGTCACGGCCGGCCGACATCTTCTCGCGCCGGAAGCAGGGCGTGTACGCGACGTGGGCGACCGGCAGGGCCCCGGCGTCGAGGATCTCGTCCCGGTAGAGGTTCGTCACCGGCACCTCGGCCGTGGGCACGAGCCAGAGGTCCTCCTCGACGTCACGGTAGAGGTTCTCGCCGAACTTCGGGAGGTTGCCGGTGCCGACCAGGCACTCGCCCTTCACCAGCGCCGGCGGGTAGATCTCGACGTAGCCGTGCTCGCGCGTGTGGAGGTCGAGCATCCAGGCGATGAGCGCGCGCTGCAGGCGCGCCCCGGCGCCGCGCAGCACGTAGAAGCGCGACCCCGAGATCTTCACGCCCCGCTCGAAGTCGATGATCCCGAGCTGCGGACCGAGCTCCCAGTGCGGCACGGGCTTGAAGTCGAAGCGGGGGATCTCGCCTTCCGTCCGGACCACCACGTTGGCCGACTCGTCCGGGCCGACGGGGACGTCCGGGTCGGGGAGGTTCGGCACCTCGAGCATCCGGCGCTCGAACTCCTCCTCGGCGGCGCCCGCCGCCCGCTCCGCGGCGGCGATGCGCTCGCCCACGGTGCGCTGCAACGCGATCGCCCGCTCGCGCTCGGCCGGGTCGGCGATGGTGCGGATCGCCTTCGAGGAGCTCGTACGCTCGGCACGCAGCCCCTCGAGCGCGTGCACCGCCTCCCGCCGCCGACGGTCGGCGTCGAGGAGCGCGTCCATCTCGGCGGCCGGGTACCCCACCTTGGCGAGCTCGGCCTTCACGCGCTCGGGCTCGGTGCGGACCAGGCGGATGTCGAGCATCGCGCGCCCTACCCCGCCAGCTCGAACGCGCCCCGCACGTGCTCGAGGGCCGGCGGCTCGGCGTCGAAGCGCACGCCGATGACGTCGAAGCGCGCGTCCCGCTCCCCCCAGCCGTGCGCCGCCACGAACTGCCGGGCGACACGCGCCACGCGCGCCTGCTTGCGCGCGTCGACCGACTCGAGGGGCGTGCCGAAGGTCACCCCGCGGCGGCTCCGCACCTCGACGAAGACCACCGTGGCGCCGTCGAGCGCCACCAGGTCGATCTCCCCCGCGCGGCAGCGGTAGTTGCGCGCCACGATCGTGTAGTGGCGTGTCCGGAGGAACGCCTCCGCCATCGCCTCGCCCCGCCGCCCGAGCTCGCCCCGCCCGTCCACGGCGGGCGAGAGTACTCGTGGCCTTCCGCCGTCGCAACCGCCGCACGGCGGCGCACGCCCCGCGTGCGTTGCGCCTCCGTGGGGCGTGCGCTAGGACACGTGTCGTGGCCATCACGCGCGAGGAGGTGCGGCGGGTCGCGGCCCTCGCGCGCCTCCGGCTCGAGCCCGCGGAGGAGGAGCGTCTCACGGCGGATCTCGATCACATCCTCGAGGCGTTCGCCCGCCTGAGCACAGTCGACACCCGGACGGTCGAGCCGACGGCCCACGTCGACGATTTCGGCGCCTACCTGCGCGACGACGTGGCGAGCAATCCGCCCGCCGGCGACGAGCCGCTGGCGAACGCCCCCGCGACCCGGGGGCGGCTCTTCCGCGTGCCGCGCATCATCGAGTGAGCGCCCTCCACGAGCTGTCCGTCGTCGAGGCGGCCGCCCGCGTGCGGCGGCGGGAG
>DATILR010000450.1:0-3442 GCA_035476275.1 Binatus sp. (SeqCode)
ACTTCCTCGTCACCTTCATCGGCGACGGCGGCTGGGACGTGACGCAGGTGTTCGACGTCCACGATCCCGCCGATCCGACCGACGGCATCGACGTGGACGTGCCGCAGGCGGTCTCGGGCCTGCCGCCGTCGCAGATCGCGACCGCGGGCGGCATCACCCACATCTCCAACCCGACGACGCGGCCTGCCGTCGACACGTTCTTCAGCAACTGGGGCGCCCGCAGCGCCGTCGTCAACGGCATCGACACCCGCTCGACGTCACACGATCAGAGCCGGCAGCTCGTCCTCACCGGCTACCTCGACCCCACGCGGGCCGATTTCGCGGTGATGGCGGCGCACCACAACGGCATCGACCTGCCGCTGCCGCATCTCCTCCTGAGCGGCGCGAGCTTCGGCGGTCCGTTCGCGGGGCTGAGCGGCCGGGTCGGAGGACAGCTCGGCGATGCGCTCGACTACCGTCGGGTCCCGCGGCCGGCGGATCCCGATCGGCACGAGCTCGTCGTCTCCGACGTGGGCGAGACGTACATCCAGCAGACGGTCGAGCAGCAGCGGCTGCTTGATGCGGCGAGCGCCGTGGGCGCACGGGTCGACGAGCTCCGCGATGCCAACGTGCGGGGCGAGAAGCTCGTCAGCCTCGCCTCCTCGTTGCCGAACGACGGCGGGACGGGCGGCCAGCTGGCGACGTCGCTCGCGAACGCCTTCAAGGCCGGCATGACGACCAGCGTCACCCTGAGCAACGTCGGGGGATTCGACACCCACAGCGACAACACGCAGCAGAACGGCCCCTGGCAGGACCTGTTCACGTTCCTCAACGACTTCGTGAGCGGGCTGGCGAACACACCGGGCGTCGTCGCGGCGAGCCTGCTCGACGAAACGACGATCGTCTACTGCTCGGAGTTCGCCCGCACCCCCGAGCTGAACGGTGCCAGCGGTAAGGACCACCATCCCTGGACCTCGATGCTGATGCTCGGCAAGCGCGTGCGCGGCGGCGTCACGGTGGGCAAGACGGACGGGAACCAGGAAGGCGTCAAGACGAACTTCGACACCGGTCAGCCGGACGACACCAGCCTGGTGATCGACGTGCAGAACATGGTGGCCGGGATCCTCACGCTGATCGGTGCCAACTCGAACGACTACCTGCCTTCGGTGCGGCCGTTCACGGCCATGATCGGGTGAGGGCGGTCGGCTCCGGGACCGGGACCTTGGGGGGGATGATGGGTAGAGGGATGTGGGCGGTCCTCGCGGCCGTGGTCGCGGTCGGGGTCGCGGTGGCTCCGCGTCCCGCGTCGGCGATGCTCAGCACTCCCGGCTTCCGCGCGGTCGGGGTGGCACACTCTGCCTACCCGATCTCGTCGCTCGCGCTTGCGCCCGACGGGAGGCTCTTCGCCACCGTGCAGGCGCTCGGCCAGACGATCGGAACGACGCCGGGTACGGCGGAGATCCGCGTCTATTCGACCTATTCCACGGGCGACGGCTCGACGCTCGACGAGGGCACGGTGTGGGCGACGGTCGACAACGTGCGCGCCACGACGACCGACGAGGGGTTGCTCGGCATCGCGCTCGCGCCCGACTTCGCGACCTCGAAGCTCGTCTACGTCTATCTCACCACGACCGACGAGAGCGTGAACCAGCACGTGCGCGTCTACCGCGAGAACACCGAAGGTGTGGGGGTGTACCTCGGGACGGTCGCGACCTCGCTCGAGCCACCCACGGAGCAGACGGCGCGCAGCGGCGGTCCGGTCGTCTTCGGCGTGGATGGCTGCCTCTACGTGGGGGTGGGCGACAACGGGTCGTCCAACCGCTGGGACGCGCAGCTGCTGATCGGCACCGACCCGATCCAGGGCTCGGAGTCGAGCGCCCTCTGCACGGACGTCTGTCTCGGACCGGACCTCTATCCGGCGCGAACCATTCCCAACGACGGCGCCCTGAATCAGGCGGGGAAGGTGCTCCGGCTGGACGTCGAGGGCGCCTCCACGGCGCAAGCGGGCCCGGAGCCGCCCATCGCGGCGCAGCCGTTCGTCTTCGGCGCAGGCCTCCGCAACCCGATCGGCCTGGCCGTGCACCCGCTCACGGGTCAGCTGTACGCGAACGACAAGAGCGACGGGCAGACTCCCGAGGTGGACGTGGTCGACGAGGGCAGCAACCTCGGCTGGCCCTGCCTCGAAGGCGGGCTGGTGGCGTCGTCCGGTGCGGCGGCATGTCTCGTCGGCCACACTCCGGACGAGGTCTACGCCCAGCACCCCGACTGGCGCCGGCCGCTGGTCACGCCCACGGGCAATCCCGCGGTGAGCGGTGTCGGCGTGTACACGGGTCTCGGCTACCCCGCGGAGTACTACGGCGACGTCTTCTACCTGCTCCGCGACGGTGCGCGCATCTATCGCATCGACCTCGATCCGCCGTGCTTCCTGCCGCACCCGAACGGCGTGACGGCCATTCCCTTCCACGATTCAAACGACAACGGCGACTTCACGGTCTTCTACGACATCAACGGCGACGGCCAGTTCGACCAGGTCTCTCTCACGACCCTGGTCGCGATCGTCCAGGCACCGAATCCCCTCGGGCAGCAGGTGCTGTACGTGGCGGGCAAGCAGGGCAACAGCAGCGCGCTGAACGAGGACAGCGTCATCTTCCGCATCGAGTACGCGACCGAGTTCACGCCCTACACGGGACCGGCGGGGCGGGTTCCCGACTCGTGCTTCACGGACGGCGTGTACTCCGGGGGCGGCACGGGCGTTCCGCCCTACGCATACGAGAATCCCTTCCTGCGCGCGCAGTGCCTGCCGCCCGGTGGTCCCTGCCCGGGACAGCCCGACGGCACGTCGTGCGACGACGGCGATGCCTGCAACGGCGAGGAGACCTGCCAGGGCGGCATCTGCCGACACAGCGGGCGAGCAGCGGACGGAACGGCCTGCGACACGAGTGATCCGTGCCGGGCCCAGGGTTCCTGCCAGAACGGGGCGTGCGTGCTGGGCGCGCTCGTGCCCGACGGCACGGCCTGCCCGAGCGCCGATGCGTGCGACGGGCTCAGGGTCTGCCAGGCCGGCGTGTGTGAGGCGTCGGGCGGGCCGACGTCGCTCGACGTGCACGCGCTCAAGCTGAAGCGAGACGTCCGGGGGACGACCTCCGGGGTGTTCAACCTGGCGGCCGCGTTCCATCCGCCGGCCCCCATCAAGCCCGACGACACGGATTCGCTCGTCCTGGAGCTGCGCGACGGAACCCAGGTGCTCTTCTCGGCGGACCTCGATCACCCGTCGAGCGATCCCTTCTGGCGGCGGCCGCGGCCGGGTCTCCTCCGCTACACCGATCCGTCGGGCTCCGCCGGCGGCCTGACCGCCGCCTCGCTCCGCATCCGGAAATCGGGAAGCGTCGAGGTGGCGCTCCATGCCCGCCACCTCGGGGTGTCCGCTCTCGACGGGCAGTCCATCAACCCGCGCCTGTGGATC
>DATILR010000451.1:0-2231 GCA_035476275.1 Binatus sp. (SeqCode)
TGAGCGCACCCGGGCTCTCGATCGGGCAATGAATCGGGTCGGTCGTGTGAATGCCGATCGCTGCCTGCATCATCAGGCCGGGGCGAAGATCCCCTCGGATTGCCCGGCGGGCGCCGCCTCGCCCGCCGGCGCCGGAGCCACGAATGCGCCATCGTGCTGGAGCAACGGCATGACGCGATCGGCGAAGAGTCGCATATTGACCTCGGCCTCGTGGTGCGGCATGCCGCCAAAGGCGAACTCGGTGACCAGGTGGTCGAGGCCGGTAAGCCGCCGGAGCTCCGCGAGCTGCTGAAGGCACTCGTCGGGCGTGCCGACGATCTGGATCTTCACGTAGAAGTCCGCCGCCTTCTGCCGGAAGTTGGCGTCCTTCATCTTGGCGTAGGTCTTGGCGGTCGCCCCGTACGACTCGTAGCCCTTGACCGCGCCGAGATGACCGTCCGAGAAGTGGTAGTGAGCGTCGATCGAGTCGAACTTGCGGCTGAGGTACTTCACCGCCCGCTCGTGGGCCTCCGGGCGGCTCTCGGCCACCGAGACGTTGGTGAGGATGATCGGCGGTCGCGGCGCGTGCCCTACGCTCTGCGCGATCTCCCGGTAGCGCCCGATGTCCTCGGCGGCCTTCGGCCACTCGTTCTGCATGATGACGAGCACGCCGAAGCCCAGCTTGGCCATGATCTCGGCCGACTCCGGGCTCACCGACGAGGCGTAGATGCGCCGCTCCGGGTGGGAGATGGGGCGCGGACGAATCGACGTCCGCGGGATCTTGAAGAACTCCCCGTCCCACTCGAAGACGTCCTGGCTGAGGGCCCGGACCACGATCTGCGCGGTTTCCACGAAGCGGGCGCGCGCTTCCTCCATGGGGATCCGGAAGCCGGCATACTCCACACTCGCCGCTCCCCGTCCGAACCCGAGGAGGCATCGGCCGCCCGACAGGATGTCGAGCAGCGCGATCTCCTCGGCGATCCGGACCGGATCGTGCCACGGCAGCACGATCACCGCGGTGCCGAGGGTGACGCGCTTCGTCCGGCCCGCGAAGTAGCTCAGGAGCTGGGTTGGGGAGGGCGACATGGCGTACCCGGTGAAATGGTGTTCCAGCGCGAACAGCGAATCGAACCCGAGTGGCTCGGCCAGATCACCGAGCGCCAGATGGTCGGCGAGCACGGCCGCATCCGGTCG
Source organism: Binatus sp. (SeqCode) (assembly GCA_035476275.1). GTDB lineage: Bacteria > Desulfobacterota > Binatia > DP-6 > DP-6 > DP-23. The sequence goes on from DATILR010000451.1 coordinate 1,174, forward strand.
GCCTTCCTGGGTCAGCATGTTCAGCGCGATCCCGACCTTCATGGGCGTCTCCTTGGCTCGGGGAGCGAGTCCGTGACCGTCTCGCGCGCGCGGCCGTTCCGAAGCAGCGCGCCCGGCAGCGCGCCGTCCGCCACGACCGCGTCGCGCCCGCCGCGCCGGACGATGGTGCCGTTGACGATCACCGCCTCGATACCGCTGGCGTCGGCCACCAGGCGATCGGCCCCCGCGGGCAGGTCGTGCACGCGGCGCAGTTTGCTCGTGCCGACGGTGGCCGGGTCGAAGACGACGACGTCGGCGGCAAGCCCAGGGACGAGGCGTCCCCGATCGGTGATCCCGAACACCTCCGCCGGCCGCGAGGTGAGCATGCGAATCGCCTCGGGGAGCGCGATGGCTTGCTTCTCCCGCACCCAGCGGCTCAGGAGATACGTCGAGAAGCACGCGTCGCAGAGCTGGCTCGCGTGGGCGCCCGCGTCGGACAGCCCCAGCACGGCGTCGGGCTCCGCGAGCAGCTCGGCCACTTCGTCCTCGTCGTAATTGAACGCCGCCATCCGGAATCGCGCGTCCAGATTCGTCGCGAGGGCCATGTCCAGGGCCAGGTCGATTGGGTGCACGCCGCGCTCCGCCGCCACCTCCGACACCGTGCGCTCCTCCAGTGACGGATCGACGGGGTACCAGGAGATCCACGTCCGCGCCCAGCTCAGCCCGGCAAACACGGCGCCCGTCTGTGGCCGGTCGAAGCTCTCCTTGAACGCGTGCCGGAATTCCGGGTCTCCGTAGAGCCGGACCTTGCCGGCAAAGTCGGCGACCGAGATCGGCTTGAACACCGACATGCTCTCGAAGAGGAACGGCTCCCGGAACTGGAACTCGAAGTTGAGCGTCCGGCAGGTAACCTGGGGAACTACCTTCAGGCCCTGCTTGACGAGGGCGCGCGACTTCTCGAGCAGCTCCCGGTGGGAGCCGGGCCCCATCATACCGGCGAGGAGCGCGGTCCAGGTCACGGGCCGTCCCGTTGACCGGGCGAGGCTCTCGAACTCCTTGAAGAACAGGTCGCGGCCGAC
>DATILR010000452.1:0-3486 GCA_035476275.1 Binatus sp. (SeqCode)
ACGTTATGCGCGCCTACGACGAGCGCGTGCAGGCGGAGCTCGCGGACACCGTCTGGGCTGCCACCGGGAAGAGCTGGTACAAGACCGAGGCGGGCCGGATCACCAACAACTGGTCCGGCAGCACCCTGGGCTACTGGTGGAGCACGCGACGCTTCGATCGCGAGCACTACCAGGCGCAGCCGCGAGCGGAAGCCTCCCGCGGAGCGGCAGCGGTCGCGAAAGGCGAAGCGGCCGCCGCCTGAGTCAGGGTCCGCCGGCTAGCGCGGGCGTTCTCCTAGATCGCCACTTCGGCTCCGGTCGGATCGACGATGATGCTGAAGCGCCCCGCGCGGCAGGCTCGACCATCCCGGCCCCGTGGGCATCGTTGAGCGACGCCCGTCACGGGCGTTTCCGCGCCGGTTGCTGCGCGGACGTGCCTATCTCCGTGCTGCCGCGAGGTTGGCCCGAGCCATCGCCTCGAGGTCGACGGGCATCGCCTTCGGCGGAAGCACCGGCGTGACCTCACGCACGCGGGCGAGCACCGCCGCGGCGGACTGCTCCGCCCGCGCACCCACCCGGCCGAGGTCCACGCCCACCAGGGAGCCGTCGTGCTTGACGGTTCGGCCGCCCACCAGGACGAAGCGGACGTCGTGTGCCGTCGTCTGGAACACGATGCTGCCGGCGGCGTCGTGACGCGGGTGTCCGGCGAAGGACTCGCCGCCCACGACGATCAGGTCCGCCGCCTTCCCCGGGCGGAGAGATCCGATCTCCGACTCGAGACCGCAGGCGTCGGCGCCGTTGCGGGTCGCCCAGCGGAGCGCATCGCGCGCCGAGCACTGGAGCTTCTGGGGCATGGCGCCGCGTTGATTGATGGGGTCGTTGTCGACGAACCGCTGGTAGGCGAGCGCGAGGCGCATCTGGCTCAGGAGGTCGCCGGAATTCAGGGACACGATGTCGCAGCTGAGCGTCGGCCGGATGCCGAGCTCGCGGCACTTGCCGAGCGCCAGCCGGCCCATTCCCATGTTCAGCTCGGTCTCCGGCGAGATCGAGACCTTCGCACCGGCGCGGGCCAGGTGCCGCCATTCCCCGTCCGACAGGGTGTTACAGTGCACGTGAATCTGCTCTGCGCCCAGGAGTCCCGCCGCATGCATCTCGTTGACGCCGCCGGTGATCAGCGAGCCCCACACGCAGCCCGTGTGCGCGACGATGCGCGCGTCGACCGCTCTCGCGGCCTCGATCTCCGCCACCGTGTCGCTCCAGGGGATGGAGCCCACCTCCGTCAGCGCCGCCCCGATCGTCAGCAGGCCGCCGGTCCCGGCATGGGCCCGGACGACGCGCCGGAAGTCGGCGCGGCGAGCGGCGTGGTCGGGAAAGCGCGGGTTCGGCGCGCTGGCGAAGAACCCGTAGCAGTGGAGCGCGCGAATGCCGGCGCTGCGCAGGCCCTCGATCGCCGCGTCGGCATGCTCGGGCGTGTTGTTGCAGTGCGAGAAGTCGACCAGCGTGGTCACGCCCGCATTCAGCGCCTCGAGAGCACCCACGTGGTTGCCCACGTAGACGTCGTCCGGGGTGTACGCGGGCGAGATCGCCAGGCGCATGCCGAGGAAGTAGTCGTTCAGCGTCCAGTCGGCGCAGATCCCGCGCATCTGCGTCTGCCAGGTGTGACGATGGGTGTCGACGAACCCGGGCATGACGACGTGGCCCCGCGCATCGATCACGCGAGCCTCGTCGACCGCCACGTGCGGGGCGACCGTCGCGATCCGGTCGCCCTCCACCAGGACGTCGCCGATCGGGAGATCGCCGAGCCCCTCGTCCATGGTGAGGACGTATCCGCCCCGGAAGAGCGTCCGCTCGGTCGCCACGTCGGCTCTTCTAGCGCTGCCGACCGCGCCGCGCGAGACGCTCGGCCGCCGTCAGACCTCCAGGCGGCCGCCGATCTCGACCACCTGGTTGGGCGGGATCGCGAAGTACTCGGTCGGCGAGCGGGCATTGCGGGCGAGGAACATGAAGAGCGCCCGGCGCCAGCCGGGCAGCTTCGAACGGCCCGTCGACACGAACGTCTCGCGGCCGAGAAAGTAGCTCGTGCGCCCGCGGAACGTCTCGAGCCCCTGCGCCGCGGCGCGCCGCATGATCTCGGGAACGCTCGGCGTCTCCATGAAGCCGTACCGCGCGACGACCCGCCAGAACCCGCGTCCGATCTGCGTGATCTCGACCCGCTCGGCCGGCGGCACGCTGGGCGTCTCCATGCCGAGGATGGTGAGGATGACGACCTGCTCGTGGAGGACCTGGTTGTGCTTCAGCTGGTGGAGTAACGCGGGCGGCGTTCCCTCCGGGTCCTGGGTCATGAAGACGGCCGTTCCCTTCACGCGACCGGGCGGTTCGAGCTTGAAGCTCGCGAAGAGGTCGGTGAACGGAATGCGCATGGACGCGAGCTCGCGCGCGCGCCAGGCCGCGCCGAACCGCCACGTCGACATCACGGCGAAGACGGCGCCCGCGGCGAGCATCGGGAACCAGCCGCCGTGCACGATCTTCGCCAGGTTAGCGCCGAAGAAGGCAAGGTCGACGACGAGGAAGAGCGCCACGAGGCTCCCGGCACGCCAGACGGGCCAGCACCAGCAGCGGCGCGCAACCGAGTAGAACAGCACCGAGGTGATGCTCATCGTGCCGGTGACCGCGATGCCATACGCGGAGGCCAGGTTGGAGGAGGTGCCGGCCACCAGCACGAGCGCGACGCAGGCGACCGTGAGGAGGCCATTCACCACCGGGATGTAGATCTGCCCTTCCGTCGTCGCGGAGGTGTGCACGATCTTCACCCGCGGCACGAAGCCGAGCTGGACGGCCTGCTGGGTGAGGGAGAAGGCGCCCGAGATGAGCGCCTGCGAGGCGACCACGGTGGCCGCCGCGGCGATCACGACCATGGGCAGCACGAACCAGCCGGGGACCATGGCATAAAAGGGGCTCGCCACCGCGGCGCTGCAGGCCTCACCCGCCACGCCGCACTTCTCGAGCAGCAACGCCCCCTGCCCGAAGTAGTTGAGGAGGAGTGCCGGCATGACGAGGCCATACCAGGCGAGGCGAATGGGCCGCGCGCCGAAGTGGCCCATGTCGGCGTACAGCGCCTCGCCGCCGGTGATGCAGAGCACGACGGCGCCCAGCACGAGGAACCCGTTGTACCCGTGGGCCACGAGGAAGCGCACCGCGTGGAAGGGATTCACCGCCGCGAGGACACCCGGCTGCGCGACGAGCCGCGGCATCGCGACCGCCGCGATGCTGAGGAACCATACCAGTGTCGCCGGGCCGAAGATCGCCCCCACGCCCGCCGTGCCCCGGCGCTGGACGAAAAACAGCGCGAGCAGGATGAGGACCGTGACCGGCACCACGTAGTCGGCGAGCCGCGGGGTGGCGACCTCGAGCCCCTCGATGGCGCTCAGGACCGAGATCGCAGGCGTGATCACGCCGTCGCCGTAGAGCAGGGCGGCACCGAAGAGGCCGAGCGAGATGAGCGCGGGA
>DATILR010000453.1:0-1986 GCA_035476275.1 Binatus sp. (SeqCode)
GAGCGAGCGACCCGGAGCAACTCGCGATCGGTCTGCTCGGGGGGGAATGCGCCGGCAAAGAACGGACTCTCGATCAGCGGGATGTTCATCGCCGCCGTCGCTCGCGGATCAGCTGGTTCGACGGCAGTGACGGATCCTGGACCTTCCGGGCGGACTCCGCCCCCACCACCGGCAACGTCGACGGCTCGATCAACCCGAGCTGGACGAGCACCGAGGCCTGGTCCCAGTAGATGCGCTCGCACACGATCTCGTCGCCCCGCAGCTGGACGACGACCACCAGGGGAACCTCGACGCGCCGACCCGTGGGCGGTACGCCGGGCAGCATCCAGTCCATCTCCAGGTCGTGCGTGAAGCGGAAGATCATCTCGTCGATCACGCGGCCCTGGCCGACGGTCCGGCACACCGGCACGATCTCCGTGTCGGCGGGCATCTTCGGGATGAAGTGCCGGCCGTAGAACTCGAGCATCTCCGTGCGGCCCCGTCCCCCCGTCATCACCGGCACGTGGTTCACGTAGTTGTCGGCCGACATGGTGGCGACGGTCGCGGCCGCGTCTCGCTGCGTGAACTCCAGGCGGATGTGCTCCTCCCAGAGGGCGATCAGTCGGGCGTCCTCCGGCGTGAACGATGCGTCCATCACCGCTCCTTTCGCTCGCGGCCGTGGGCGTCGACCGGGACGTAGTGCTCGACGGTGGGAAACGGGTCGTAGAAGTGGTGCAGCAGCCGTTTCCATTCCTGGTATTCGGGGGACCCGCGGAATCCGACCTGGTGGCTCTCGATGGAATCCCACCAGACCAGGAGCAGGAACCGGTGATCGTTCTCGATGCAGCGCCTGAGCTCGTGGCGGCCGTAGCCGGGCATCGCGGCGATGATGGACTCGGCGCGCGCGAAGGCCTCGCGGAACGCTTCGGCGCGGCCGCTCCGGACGTCCAGGATCGCCACCTCGAGGACCGGGTGCTCCCCGTGAGTGTTCGGCATTGGGCGTACTGAGGGCGAACGCGCGAGGATGTCAAGAACGCCATCTCCGCGATCGTGTCCGCGGCGAGTCGCCGGTCGCATTTGACGTAGCCCGGGCTGCTTCGTACCGTCGACGGCATGGAGCAACTCACCCTCGTCGAGGCGGGGCGGATCGAGTGGCGCGACGTCGCCGCGCCCCGGCTCGAGGGCCCGGCGGAAGCACTCGTCCGGCCCCTGGCCGTCACGCGCTGTGACATCGATCTTCCCTACGTGACGGGTCTTCTCCCCCCGCCGCGACCCTTCGCGCTCGGTCACGAGTGCGTGGGCGAGATCGTGGCGCTCGGCGACGACGTGCGCGACCTCCACGTGGGTCAGCGCGTGATCGTTCCCTTCCAAATCTCCTGCGGCTCCTGCGCCCGCTGCGAGCGCGGTCACACCGGGAGCTGCGCCTCGGTGCCGTTCCTCTCGGCCTTCGGCCTGCCGCTCTCGGGTCGCGAGTGGGGTGGGGCGCTCTCCGAGCTGATCCGCGTGCCGTTTGCCGGGGCGATGCTCGTCCCGGCGCCCGAGGCCGTCCCCGCCTGGTGCCTCGCGGCGGCGGCCGACAACGCCTCGGACGGCTGGCGATGCGTGGCGCCACACCTCGCCGAACGTCCGGGCGTGCCGGTGCTGGTGGTGATCGGTCTCGCGCCGAGCGTGGGGCTCTACGCCGCCGACGCGGCGCTCGCCCTCGGCGCCGAGCGGGTCGATGTGGTCTCCGCGAGCGCGCCGGTGCTGAGCGTCGCGGAGCGGCTCGGTGCGACGCCCATCGAGGCCGGCGCCGACGGCAAGCTGGGGCCGTACCCGATCACCGTCGATGCCTCGGGCGATCCGGGGGGTCTCCGGCTGGCGATTCGGTCGACGGACCTGGAGGGCGTCTGCACGAGCCCCGTCTACTATCCCGGCGAGGAGACGCCCGTTCCGCTGGGTCGCATGTATACCAAGGGCATCCGGCTCCACGCCGGCCGCTGCCACGCGCGGACGGTGATCCCCGCC
>DATILR010000454.1:0-2041 GCA_035476275.1 Binatus sp. (SeqCode)
CGCTCACGTTCCCGGCGCGCCAGTACTGCATCACGGACGGCAACGTGACGGGCAGGAGGAGGACGGCGAGCGACGTCCCCTGCGCGGCGTGCTGCTCCATCTGGAAGAGGTAGACGAGGAGCGGCACCATCACGAAGCCGCCGCCGAGGCCGACCAGGCCTCCCAGCCCGCCGCCCAGGACGCCAATGAGAGTCGCAAGGACTGCCTGCATACGCGGTCGATACTTGAGCCACGGCCGCTTGCCAAGGATCGCCGCCGTCGACGGCGGGCCCGCGCGAGGCTAGAAAGGGAGCGACATGCGCCCCCACCAGCGAGTGCTCGCGCTGATCGCCCTCCTGGCGAGCTGCACGGAGCCCGGAGGACATCCGGCGCCTCTCCCCCCCTCGGCGGAGAAGGGGACCGTCGCGGTGCTGCCTTTCCGGACGGGTGGCGTCCTCTCGCAGGCCGGGGCCTTCGAGGAGGTCGATGACGCCCAGGCCGGGCCGGGAGACCACGGCCCGCTCCCGGCGCGCGCCCTGGCGGGTGACCTGGAGAAGAGCGGGCTGGGCGTGGTCGATCCCGAGCGCGTGTTCGGTGCCGCCTCGCTCGCGGAGGCAGGCCACTACGATCCCGCGTTCGCTTCGCGTCTGGCCGGCAAGCTCGGCGCCCGCTTCGTCGTCCTCGGCGCGCTCGTCCGCTTCCGCCAGCGCGAAGGATCGGCGCTCGGTGTAACCTCCCCGGCATCGGTGGCCTACCAGGTCGCCCTCGTGCGGGCGGCCGATAAGGCCATTCTCGGCACCGATCGCTTCGACTACACGCAGCAGTCGCTGAGCGAGAACCTGCTCGATCTGCCACGCTTCCTGAAGGCGGGGGGCCGCTGGATGACGCGCGAGGAGATCCTGGAGGGCGCGCTCGAGGAGACGGCACACAAGCTGGTCGCCGCACTCGCCGAGACCCCGCCAGCGCGCCACCGCTGACGTCCGCATGGCGGACGGCTCCGGATACACCTGCCCAATGCACCCGCAGGTCTCCACACCGGGTCCGGGGACGTGTCCGCTCTGCGGGATGGCGCTCGAGCCGCGCAGCGTGGAGGCCGGCGAGGACGACGATGCCGAGCTGCGCGACATGCGACGGCGCTTCTGGGTGGGCGCCGTGCTCACGCTCCCCGTCCTCGCGCTCGGCATGGGGGAGGGACCCGTGCCTCCGGCCGACCACTGGATCGAGCTCGTGCTCACGAGCGCCGTCGTGCTCGAGGCGGGTCGGCCGATCCTGGTGCGCGGCTGGCACTCGCTCCTCGCCCGCACCCCGAACATGTTCACGCTGATCGTGCTCGGTACGGGCGCGGCGTTCGTGCACAGCATCGTGGCGACGATCCGTCCCGACGTTTTCCCGCCGTCGTTTCGCGACCATCACGGGATGGTGCCGGTCTACTTCGAGGCCGCTGCCGTGATCACCGTGCTCGTGCTCCTGGGGCAGGTGCTCGAGCTGCGCGCCCGGCGCCGCACCCGGGCCGCGGTGCGTGCGTTGCTCGACCTCGCGCCGCGCAGGGCCCGTCGTTTCCGGGAGAGCGGCATCGAGGAGGAGGTGCCGATCGAGCGGCTCCGTCCCGGGGACCGTCTGCGGGTGCGCCCAGGGGAACGGGTGCCGGCCGATGGCGTCGTCTTGGAAGGACGGAGCGGTGTCGACGAGTCGATGCTCACCGGCGAGCCGATCCCGGTGGAGAAAGGACCGGGCGCGCGCGTGTCGGCTGCGACGTTGAATGGCGCGGGCGGATTCGTCATGCGGGTCGAACGGGTCGGCAGCGAGACGTTGCTCGGGCAGATCGTCCGGCTGGTCGCCGAGGCGCAGCGCACCCGGGTGCCGATGCAGCGGCTCGTCGACCGCGTGGCGGCCGTCTTCGTGCCGATCGTGATGGTGGTCGCGTTCCTCACCCTGGTCGCGTGGGTGGCCTTCGGGCCCCCGCCGGCGCTCACGCACGGCTTCGTCGCGGCGATCGCCGTCCTCATCATCGCCTGTCCGTGCGCCCTCGGGCTGGCGACGCCGATGTCGATCATGGTGGCGA
>DATILR010000455.1:0-4050 GCA_035476275.1 Binatus sp. (SeqCode)
CTCCTCGGCGGGTCCTTAAGCCCGGCGCTGGGGCGACACGTGCGTCTCCGTGGCGGGCGTTCTCCGGGCTCCCGCCTCGTCGATGGCACCCCCCGGCCCGCGACGACCGCTGCACCCGAGGCGAACCAGACCCGTCACGATGCCGTCTGCCGTCGGCCGGCAGGACCCTAGCGCGCCAGCGCGCCTACGATGCCATTCCCCCGTCGACGGGGAGGGCGACGCCGTTCACGTAGGATGCCGCGTCGCTGGCGAGGAAGAGGGCCGCGTCGGCCACGTCCTCCGGTCGCCCCACGCGCCGGCTCGGAATGGTGGGCAGCATGCGGGACACGAGTGCCTCGCGGCCCCCCATGGCCGCAGCGAACGGATCGAGAATCGGCGTGTCGGTGAGCCCGGGGCAGAGCGCATTGCAGCGGATGCCGCGCGGCCCGTACGCCCGCGCCACGTGGTGCACGAGCATCAGCACGCCGGCCTTGGCGACGTGGTAGGCGGGGCTGCCCGCGCTCGCCACCATGCCCGCCACCGAGGCGGTCGCGAGGAGCACGCCCCGCCTGGCCGCCACCATCGGCCGGAGCGCGGCCCGGAAGGAGAAGAACACGCCGGTCAGATTCGCCCGCAGCACGCGCTCCCAGGCCTCGGTCGGCTGCTCGGCACACGGGGTGCGGTCGCCGGCGATCCCGGCGTTGGCCCACAGGAAATCGACCCGCCCGAAGCGCTCGAGCGTGCGGGCGACGAGTGCGTCCACCGACGCCTCGTCCGCGACGTCGACCGGCACGGCCAGACCGCCGAGCTCGGCCGCGATCGTCTCCGCGGCCTCCACCTGCCGGTCGGCCACCACCACCCGGGCACCGGCCGCGGCGAAGCGGCGGGCGCCGGCCGCCCCGATCCCCGACGCCGCACCCGTGATGACGCACACGCGATCGCTGAGCTCCACGTCGGCCTTCATGCCACTCTTCAGCCGCAGCGTGAAGCGCTTGCCGCCCCTCCCTTCGACCGGTAAAAGCGACGCGGCGGTGGCGGAACAGAAGGCGACCAACATCGTTTGGCATGCCGGGACGGTGACCCGTGAAGAACGGGAGCGCCTGAACGGGCACCGGGGCTGCATCGTCTGGCTCACTGGTCTCTCCGGCTCCGGCAAGTCGACGATCGCCGTGGCCCTCGAGAAAGCCCTCTGGGAGCGCGGCGTGCGGAGTTACATCCTCGACGGCGACAACATCCGCCACGGCCTCAACAAGAACCTCGGCTTCTCCCCGGCCGATCGGACGGAGAACATCCGTCGCATCGGCGAGGTGGCCAAGCTCTTCACCGAGGCTGGTCTGGTGGCCGTGACCGCCTTCATCTCGCCCTACCGGGCCGACCGCGACCAGGTGCGAGCCCTGATGAAACCCGGTGACTTCATCGAGGTCCTGGTCGACTGCCCGCTCGACGTGTGCGAGCAGCGGGACGTGAAGGGTCTCTACCAGAAGGCCCGCGCCGGCCAGATTCCCGAGTTCACGGGGATCTCCGCCCCCTACGAGGCGCCCGTCAGCCCCGAGCTGACCCTCCGGACGGCGGCCCAGTCGCCCGAGGAGAGCGTCGGCCAGGTGCTCCGCTACCTCGGTTCGCGCGGCATCATCCCCGCCCGCTGAGGTCGCCCCGGCCCCCCGGGAGCGTCGGGGGCGCCTTTAGAAACAGTTGACACGGGGCGCGAGTTCCCTTTAAGTATTCTGTCAATTCGCCTCTGAACCTTATGACATTAGGCGACAAGGCAGACCCGCAGCTCGACGACATGGACCTCCGCATCCTCGCGCACCTGCAGGAGGATTCGCGGACGCCACTCGTCCGTCTGGGCGAGCAGGTCGGTCTCAGCGCACCGGCCGTCCTCGAGCGCATCAAGAAGCTCGAGGCGGCGCAGGTCATCACCGGCTATCCCGCGCTGCTCGATGCGCGTCGGCTCGGTCTCGACATCACCGCCTTCATCGGCGTCATCGTCAGCCATCCCTCCATGATCGCCGAATTCGAGCGCAAGGTGCGGGCGGTCGACGACGTGCTCGAGTGCCACCACGTGACCGGCGGGTACACGCTTCTCCTCAAGGTGAAGACCGGGAACACCTCCTCGCTCGAACGGCTGATCAGCCGGATCCGCTCGCTCGACGGCGTCGCGCGGACCGAGACGATGGTGGTCCTCTCGACCCACACCGAGCGCGTGCAGCTCGCCCTCCCGCCGCACACGGCGGAGCCCGGGGGCGGGAAGCGTGGCCGACGGAACGGCGAGCGCGCCGCGCAGCTGAGGAGAGCCTGACCATGGCCGAGCGAACGCCCCGCTGGCTCCTCGACCCCCGGCTGGAACGCGACGCCTGTGGCGTGGGCTTCGTGGTCGACGTGAAGGGCGAGCGCTCGCACGCGATCATCGAGAAGGGCCTGACCGTCCTGCAGAACCTCACCCATCGCGGGGCGTGCGGATGCGACCCGCTCACCGGCGACGGGGCGGGGATCCTGGTGCAGATCCCGGACGCGTTCTTGCGTCGGGAGTGCGCGGCGGAGCGCATCACGCTCCCCGGCCCGGGGCGCTACGGCGTCGGGATGGTCTTCCTGCCACGGGAGGCGGGCGAGCGGGACGCCTGCGTGCGCCTCGTCGAGCGGGTGATCGCCGAGGAGGGGCAGACGCTCCTCGGCTGGCGCCGCGTCCCGGTGGACGAGAACGCGCCAGGACCACTTGCGCGAACCGTACTGCCCCAGGTCCGCCAGGTGTTCGTCGGCGCCGGCCGCGACGCGGCGGACCAGGAGGCGCTCGAGCGCAAGCTCTACACCATCCGGAAGCGCGCCGAGCAGCTGGTGCGCACCTCCGGCATGACGCACTCGGAGCGCTTCTACCTCCCCAGCCTCTCGACCCGCACGATCGTCTACAAGGGTCTCCTCCAGCCGGAGCAGATCCCGGCATTCTACCACGACCTCTCGGACCCGCTCTTCGTGTCGGCGCTGGCCCTCATCCACCAGCGCTTCTCGACCAACACCTTCCCGTCGTGGGACCGGGCGCACCCGTACCGCTTCATCGCGCACAACGGCGAGATCAACACGCTGCGCGGCAACGTGAACTGGATGCACGCCCGCCAGGCGAAGTTCGCCACGTCGTTCTTCGACGACGTCCGCAAGCTCTTCCCGATCATCGACCCGACGACCAGCGACTCGGGGCAGTTCGACAACGCGCTGGAGCTGCTGCAGCGGACGGGCCGCTCCATCGCCCACGCCATCATGATGATGATTCCCGAGGCGTGGCAGAACCACGAGAGCATGAGCCCCGCGAAGCGGGCGTTCTACGAGTACCACTCCTGTCTCCAGGAGCCGTGGGACGGCCCGGCCTCGATCGCCTTCACCGACGGGCGGGTGATCGGCGCGGTGCTCGACCGGAACGGCCTCCGGCCGTCGCGCTACGTGGTCACCAAGGACGGCTTCGTCGTGATGGCGTCCGAGGTCGGCGTGCTCGACATCGCGCCCGAGAACGTCCTCCACAAGGACCGGCTCCAGCCGGGCCGGATGTTCCTGGTCGACACCGAGCAGGGCCGCATCGTCGGCGACGAGGAGCTGAAGGAGTCGATGGCGGCCCGGAAGCCGTACCGGGCATGGCTCGACCAGAACCTGAAGCGCCTCGCCGAGCTGCCCGCACCCGAGACCGTCCCACCGGCGCACGAGGCGGAGACGATCCTCGGCCGCCAGGAAGCGTTCGGCTACACGATCGAGGACCTCCGCCTGCTGATGACGCCGATGGCGCTCAACGGCCAGGAGGCGGTCGGCTCGATGGGGACGGACACGCCGCTCGCCTGTCTCTCCGACCGGCCGCAGCTCCTCTTCAACTACTTCAAGCAGCTCTTCGCGCAGGTGACCAACCCGCCCATCGACCCCATCCGCGAAGAGCTCGTCATGTCGGTCCAGACCACCATCGGCCCCGAGCAGAACCTCTTCGAGGAGACGCCGCTCCACTGCCGGCAGCTCCACCTGAAGAGCCCGATCCTCTCCAACGAGGAGCTGGCGCAGGTGAAGGCGCTCGACGACGGCCACCTGCGCGCCACCACGCTG
>DATILR010000456.1:0-3461 GCA_035476275.1 Binatus sp. (SeqCode)
GGCGCGGCACGGCCCAGCGAGAGGCCGCGGCGGGGTCGCGCGCCGGGGGCATTACCGACCTGCCGCCTGCACCGCCCGCACCTCCGTCTCGAGGCTCTCGAGGATGAGATGGGCGACCTCGAGTGCACGCAGTCCCTCCCAGCCGCTCACCGGCGGACGCTCGCGCTCCCGCACGGCACGGAGGAAGGCGTCGATCTCGCTCTCGAGCGGGTCGACGTCGGGTACCTCGTGCTCCTCCACGCTGAGCGACGGCTGGCCGTCGGCGCCCATCTCTCGCCGGCAGATGAGCACCCGCCGCTCGCCGTAGTCGACCGAGAGGTACGCATCCTCCTGGAAGATGCGAAGCTTCCGCTCGCGCTTGAGCGACACGCGGCTGGCCGTCACGTTGGCGATACAGCCGTTCGCGAAGCGGAGCCGCGCGTTGGCGATGTCCACCTGCGGCGTGAGGACGGGGACGCCGACCGCCTCGACGGAGCGCAGGGACGAGGTCGTTATGCTGAGGATGACGTCGAGGTCGTGGATCATGAGATCGAGCACGACGTCGACGTCGGTCCCTCGCTCGGTGAAGGGCGCCAGCCGGTGGCATTCGACGAAGCGCGGGCGTGCGACGATCCCCTCGAGCACGCGGATGGCGGGATTGAAGCGTTCGAGGTGGCCGACCTGCAGGACGCGGCCGCGCCGCGCCGCCAGCTCGACCAGCGCCTTCCCCTCGGGCAAGGTCGTGGTGAGCGGTTTCTCCACCAGCACGTCGATCCCGGCCTCGAGGAGATCGCGCGCCACGGCGTGGTGGTGTTGCGTGGGCACCGCCACGCTCGCGCAGTCGACGCGACCGATGAGGGCCCGATGGTCGGTCAGCGCCTCGGCCCCGAGGCTCGTCGCCACGGACTGCGCGCGCTCCGCGTCCACGTCGACCACCGCGACCAGGGTCGCCCCCGGATGCGCGGCGTACTTCTCCGCGTGGAAGCGGCCGAGGTAGCCGACTCCCACCACGGCGGTGCGCAGCCGGTTCATGAGCGCGGCGCTCCTGGAGGTACCGCGAGGTCGACGGCGACCACGGCGATGTCGTTGGCGTCGGCGAGGGCGATCATCTCGCTCCGGTCGAGCGTGATGGTACGGCCCGCCTCCACCGCCAAGGCGCGTCCGCGCACCTCGGCCAGCGTGCGGATCGTGGCCGGCCCCACGGCTGGGAGATCGAAGCGGGTGTCCTGGGTCGGCTTGCACACCTTGACCAGCACGATGTCGCCGTTGCCCAGCTGTCCCGCGCGTCGGATGGTCGCGTCCGTACCCTCGATCCCTTCGACCGCGATCACGGCACCACTCCGCACCACGACGCTCTGACCGATGTCGAACTGCCCGATCAACTTGGCGGCCCGGAAGCCGAAGCGAATGTCTTCCCACTCCGCGGCAGTGGGCGCACGGGAACCGAGCACCCCCGCCGTCGGCACGATCTCCTGCAGATACAGGGTCGAGGCGACGACCGCGATCCCTTCCCCCTCCAGCTCGGCCGCCACCGCCCGCAGCACGATGTCGTCCCGCAGCTGCCCGCAGCGCGCGAACATGGCGATTGCCCGCGCATCGGGCCGCAGCTCCCGGAAGAGCCGCGGCTTGGCGATGCCCCCCACCATGACGGTGCTCCGGACGCCGGCCTGCTTGAGAGCCGTGATGATCGTATCGAGCTCGCCCGGGTAGACCCAGGTGATACCGACCACCACGCGCTCGAGCTCGGGATCCGTTTCGCCGCGGTGCGCGACGGCGATGACCTCGACACCCCGGCGCCGCGCCGTCTCCGCGAAGAGAACGGGGAACCGTCCACTGCCAGCAATCAGCCCGATCCGCTCCGCCACCGCTCCCCCCTACCGACAGACCCCACGTCGCGAGGTCGCGAGGAAGTCGACCAACCGCTTCACCTCGGGCACGTGGCCCAGCCGTTCCCGGGCGACCGCGATGGCCGATCGCCGGGGACCGCTCCCATGGAACAGCAACCGGTACGCCCGCTTGATCCCGCTGATAGTGGTCGACGAGAAGCCCCGGCGGCGGAGTCCCACCAAGTTGAGGCCGTGCAGCCGGGCGCGATCACCCGCCACGGTACAGAAGGGCGGGACATCCATCGAGACCATGGCCCCCGCCGCGCACAGCGCCGATTCGCCGATGCGCACGTACTGATGGACGCCCGCCAGCCCCCCCACGATGGCGAAGTCTCCCATCTCGACGTGGCCACCGAGCGCCGCGCCATTGGCGAGCACCGCGTGGTTTCCCACCCGGCAGTCGTGCGCGATGTGCGACGAGACCATGAAGAGACAGCCATTCCCGATCTGCGTGGCCATGCCACCCGCCGCCGTGCCCGGGTTCAGCGAGGCGAACTCCCGCACGATGTTATCGTCGCCCAGGGTGAGCGTGCTCGGCTCACCGCGGAACTTGAGATCCTGGGGGGCGGAGCCGACGCTCGCGAACTGGAAGATCCGGTTGCGTGCGCCGATCGTCGTCCGGCCTTCCACCACGGCGTGCGGTCCCACCCAGGAGTCGCGACCGATGCGCACGTCGGCGCCGATGACGGCGTACGCCTCGATCACGACGCCGCGGTCGAGCTCAGCACCTCGGGCGACCACTGCCGTCGGGTGGATGCGTGGTCCCGTCGGCGCCGCGGCGAAGACGACCTCCGCGACCACCGCCTCGCCCGCGGTCGCCATCCCACGCAGGCGCCACGGCGGTCCCCCGTCCATTGCCACCACCTCGAGGCGGAGCGCATCACCGGGCAGCACGGGGCGGCGGAAACGGGCTTTCTCGACCCCGACGATCCGCAGGGTGCCACCCTGTCCGTTCCCGACCAGCGAGCGGGCGAGTTGCACGAGGGCCTCGCAGAGCACGACGCCGGGCAGGACGGGGGCCCCGGGGAAATGCCCCGCGAAGTAGGGCTCGTTGGCGCTCACCACCTTCACGCCGACGGCGCGCACCCCGGGCTCGACCTCCAGCACACGGTCGATGAGCTCGTACGGAAAGCCTGCTGTGAGCGCGGACGACGTGGGATGCGGAGCGATCGGTCGTCACTCCTTTCCGCTGCCGCGCTTGGCAGGGTGTTCCTTGTGCGGCGAGGTGTTGTGGATCTTGACGATCTCGTCGGTCACGTCGACCGCCTTGTCGTTATAGAGGAGGGTGCCGCTCGAGGCCTCGAGCACCAGCGAGTAGCCGTGCTGCTGCCCGTAGTCGCGCACGATGTCGTAGAGCTCCTCCACGATGCTGGAGGTGAGCTCCGCGTCGGTGCGCTTCAGGTCGCGCTGGAAGTCCTCGTACTTACGCTTGAACTCGAGCGAGCGGTTCTCGAGGTCCTTCTCGGCGGTCCGGCGCTCCTCCTCCTTCAGGACGGCGGCCTTCCGGTCGTAGTCGTCCTTCATCTTGTCGAGCTCGTCGCGTTGGCGCTTCAGTTGATCCTGCGAGCGCTCGAACTTCGCCTTCACCTGGTCCTT
>DATILR010000457.1:0-12985 GCA_035476275.1 Binatus sp. (SeqCode)
CAGGAGGAGCGCGCTCGCCGACGAGACCAGCATGGCGAGCGCGACCAGCGCGCCGAGCTCGACGTGCACCGCGAAGCCCGACAGGCAGAGCGTCGCGTAGCCGAAGGCGATCGCCGAGGAGACGAAGAGGATCGCCTTCCCCGAGGTCATCAGGGCCCGGCCGATCGCCTCGCGGAGATCACCGCGTCCCGCCCGCTCCTCGCGCACCCGGAAGAGGAAATACATCGCGTAGTCGGCGCCGATGCCCACCGCCATGGCCGAGATCGCCGAGGTCATGCTGTCGAGCGGGATGCCGACGAGCCCCATCACCCCGAAGTTGACGGCGACGGTGAGCCCGAGCGGGAGCGCGACCAGCAGGCCGGCGACCAGCGAGCGGAGGAGGAGGGCCGAGATGACGATGGTGATGAGCGCGATCTGGGCGATGTTGCGGAGCTTGCCGGCCACCATCACCTCGGTGGCGGCCGCGGTGTTGGCGAGCGTCCCCGTGTAGCGCACGGTGTATCCCGGCGGGAACGACTCGCGCACCAGGTCCTTCGCCCGCGCGATCAGCTGCTCGCCCCGGCGCGTGCTGTCGTCGTGGACGAGCACGCGGATCTTGGCCACGCGATGCGTCGCATCGAGGATGGTGTCGAAATCCTCGCTGCCGCCGGAGAGCGAGTAGAGGAACAGGTACTGCGCAGCCATGGCCCGCGTCGTCGGGAGGTCGCCGGCGTCCGGCCGGTCGGCGTTGAGCGCGTGGTGCATCTTGCGCAGGAAGTCGACGTAGGAGAGCGTCTTCCCGACCTCCGGCTCGGCATCGAGCCCCGCCTCGAGGTGGGCGATGGCGCGGAGGACGGTGGGCTCCTCGAGGGCGCCCTCGTGATCGCCCTCGACCAGGAGGAGCAGCGTGTTCGTGCCCGCGAGGTGCTGGTTGATGATCGCGTCGTCCACCCGCACCGGCTCGCTCGCCCTGAACTCGCGCTTCACGCTCATGTTCACGTCGATGCGGCTGGCGAGGGCCAGGCAGACGAGGACGAGCCCGACCGCCGTCACGAGGGTACCCCGGCGCCCGGCGAGAGGGGCGGCCGTCCGCAGCAATGCGTCAAGCAGCGGGTGGGCCGCCGCCTCCCCCTCGCGCTCACGGCCCCGGGGGGCCGGGAGCATCGAGCGGAGCGCCGGGATCATGGTCATCTCGATGACGAGCGCGGAGACGATGCCGAAGGCGGTGAACACGCCGAAGGTCCGGATGGTGGCCGTGCCGAACGTCACCAGCGAGGCGAAGGAAAGCGCCGCGACCGAGCCGGCCGCGAGCATCACCGGCCCCACCCGCACGATGCACTCGACGATCGCGTCGTCGAGCGTGCCGAGGCGGTCGTACTCCTCGTAGAAGCGCTTCATCACCTGCACCGCATGGCCGGCGGCTACGGCGAGGATGAGGATCGGCGTCGTCATGTTGAACGGGTCGAGCGGCACGCCGACGAGCCCCATGAGCCCGAGCGCCCAGAGCACGGACATGAGGGCGGTCACCAGCGGGAGAAAGAGGGCCTGCAAGGTCCGGAACGCGTCGTAGTGAACGAGGCCGATCACCAGGAGCGCGAGCGGGAAGAAGTAGGCGATCCGGCTCGAGTAGGCGCTCATCTGCGCGAGAAAGACGACCGGGCCGGAGAGCCGATAGGTGAAGGTGTCGTCCTGCTCCGCCTCGAGCGCCGCCCGCACCGCCGCGTAGAGCTGGCGGTAGCCGGGCGTGGTGGGCGTCAGCTCGAAGGTGGCGTGCACGGCGGCCGCCGAGCCATCGGCCGCCACGAGGGTGCCGACGTAAGCGTCGTTGGCGAACACCCGCTGGCGGACGGTATCGGCTCCCGCCTGGTCGTCGGGCGGCGTCTCCATGACGCGCTCGACCTCCATGCCTTCCTCGGTGCCGCGGATGTCCTTCACCTGCGGCGCGGCGATGCTCTGGATGAGGGCGGGATTCGCGCCCGGGACGTGGCGGATGCGCTCCGTCACCTGCGCGACCTTGCGCAGGAAGCCCGGCGTGAAGACGTTGCCGTCGTGCGGGAAGAGCCCGACGACGACCAGGTTCTTGTCACCGAAGAGCCGGTGGAGATCGTTGAGCGTCTGGACGTAGGGGTGGTCCTGGGGCAGCTGGCGGTCGGGGTCGATCTCGACGTGGAGGCGGGTCGCCGCCCGGCCGAGGAGTACGGTGACGAGCAGCATGATGCCGAGCGCCGCCCGGCGATGACCGATGATCCAACGTGCGTAGCTTTTCACGAACGACGTCATGGTCCCCTCCCCTACGCCGCCTGGGCGGCCCGATCGAAGTACTCGGCCAGTGCACTGCAGTACGCCTCGTCGACGGCGCGGAACGTCGCGCCGAGCCGCTCGCGCACGGCGGTCACGGCGCGCGGCGAGAAGCGCTCCGCGAAGCCTTCAAGCCAGGTCGCGAGATAGGCGACGTGCCGGGTCTCGTCCTCCAGCATCCCGCAGAGGATGGCGCGCGTCGCCGGGTCGTTGCTCAGGGCCTCGCAGTTCGCCTGGAGCTTCAGCAGGTTGTCCTCCTCGATGATGAATGCCGCCACCGTCAACTCCATGAGCTCCGCATCGCCCACCGAGGCACCCTCGGCGTAGACCTGCTTCACGTCGCGCGCGCGGCTCCGGGTGAGCAACCCCTCGAAGCGGTCGAGATGGGGCGGCAGGCGAAAGGGCCGGAAGCCGAGGGCCGTCATGCGCTCGAGGACGAGATAGGCGTGGCGCGCCTCGTCGAAGCCGTGGCGCGCGATCTCGAGCTTGCGGCGGGGGTCACCCACCAGGTCCGTGAGCGCGCTCAGGTCCGTCGCGCAGCGGAGCTTCGCGCCGTGGATCAGGTTGAGAACCGCTCCCGTCCCTCCCGGGCGCGAATGGACGACGCGGAGGAAGTCCACCATGTGGGCGTAGTCGATCGTCATGGAACTAGGCGCTCAGGGCGAGGCGCAGTGCCTCGTCGTCGGGGCGGATCAGGCCCAGGGGCGGCACGCGCGACGGCAGCACCACCTCGGGATGCTCCTCACGGAGGAGGAAGTCACTGAAGGGATGGTTGGCGAGGACGCGATCGATGTTCGCGAAGTCGTACCAGAGGAGGCTGTGCTCGCTGTTCCCGAGCTTCCCGTAGGGCGCCACGAGACCGGTCTCCTCGAAGCCGATCCAGTGGTAGGTCCAGGCACGCTGGGGCTTCGTCGCGATCGTGAGCAGCGGCGTCCGCATCCGTCGCAGGAACCGGATGCCCAGCGTGAACAGCCCGAAGGTGACGCTGGGAAGAAAGGTCTTGCCCTTGCGGTGCTCGGGGAGGATGGCGAAGCGGTTCAGCTCGATCGCCCGCGGGGTCACGAGGCGCCGCGGCATCGTGAAGTACTCCTCGCACTCGAACGGCCCGGCGAAGCGTGGGGTGATCCGCATCGACCCGACCGCCTCACCCGTGGTGGCGGAGCGGGCGACCAGGAACCACGATCGGCTGTCGTAGGCATCCGGCACCGGGAGGTTGTAGCCGCTCTGCTCGACGTACACGCGGCGGCGGACCTCGATGGCCTCGCGCGCCGTCTCGGAGCGTTCGCAGACGGTGAAGCGATACCCGCGCAGCAAGGCCGCCATCGAATCGTCCTGGTCGGCTCTCTGAACGTCCCGGGCGGGTTCTCCGATCGCCTTCATGTTGCCCCTCCTGCGGGTAGCAGAGAGCAACGGGTATGCCTGAGCGGCCCCCGGGAAAACCCTGGAGAAAGCGGGGGTTGGACCATGAACGGCCGTTCCTGGTCCGGATGGGTCGGGCCCCACGGTTCCTGGTCGCGATGGCGGCTTGAGAGTGCGGAAACGGGGCCGGAAAATCGGTCTGGAGTCCCATGCCGTACCACTGTCTCGTGCCGCTCACCGCGGCCGCGGCGAACCTGGTCATCGGCGCCCTCGTCCTGCGGCAGGAGGCCCGCGAGCGGCTGCACCGGGTCTTCGCCGCCCTGACGCTAGCCGTCGTCTGCTGGAACCTCGACCTCTTCGCCCTCTACTACTTCCGCAGCGGGGTAGAGGCGGAATGGTGGAGCCGGATCTTCCGCACGGGCGTCTGCCTCGCCCCCGCCATCCTCTTCCACACGACGCTACTGCTCGCGGAGTCGCACGGTCGGGCGTGGGCGGTGCTGCTGACCGCTGCCTATGCCACCGGCGCCGTGCTCGCCGTCGCCAACCTCCACGGCGACCTCGTCAGCGGGGTCACCCTTCACCCCTGGGGCTGGTACATCGAGCCGACCCGGCTCTACGCGGTGATGACCGCGCTCCTGGTCGTCTACCTGCCGCTTTCCATCGAGCGCATCTGGCGCGCTTACCGGAATCCCGTCTCGCCCCGGCAGCGGGTCCAGGCGAAGTTCTGGTTCCTCGCCGCCGTCGTGCAGACGCCCTTCGCCCTCACCAACCTGCTGCCGGTCTACGGGATCAACGTCTACCCGATCGGCAGCCTCGGCAACGTCCTCTACGTCGGCATCGTCGCGTATGCGATCGCGCGGCACCGCCTGATGGACGTCGACTACGTCGTCCGCAAGGGCGTGAGCTTCTGCCTCGCCGCGGCCCTGGTGCTGGTCCCCGGCTCGTTACTGCACGTCGCGCTGGCCCGCGAGTTCGGCACCCACCGCCCGATCGCACTCACCTGCGTCGCCGTCGCCATCACGCTCCTTGCCGTGATCCTGGTGCCGACGCTGCAGGCCGCCCTGGACATGCGCGTCCACCGCGCCCTCTTCCGCCAGCTCCACGACAGCCGCCGACGGCTGCAAGAGCTGGCCGGGGCTGTCGTCCACATCCTCAACCCCGACGAGCTCATCCGACAGCTCGGGGACGGTCTGAGCGAGGTCCTCGACCTCGAGAGATGCCACATCTTCGTTCCGCGGGACCAGTCCCGGCGATTCGTGTCGGTGTACCACCGCCAGGGCGCCGTGGAGGCGCTGCCCGACGACGTCGCCGGCGACCTCGAGCTCGTGCAGGGCGCACTCCTCGCCGACGAGCTGGCGGCGCTCGCCCCGGCGGCGGCCGCGTTCTTCCGCCAACAGGCCTGGGAGGTGGGCATCGCCCTCCGCATCGAGAAGCGGCTGACGGGAGTGATCGCCCTGGGGAGAAAGCGGGACTTCCGCATCTTCTCGGGCGAGGACCTCCAGCTGCTCGACACCGTGGCCGCGAACGTGAGCGTTGCGCTCGAGAACACGACGCTCTCGGGGCAACTCCGCCGCTCCGAGGCGGTGCTCGAGCGGGCCAACCGCCTGTCGTCGCTGGGCGCCCTGGCGGCGGGCATCGCGCACGAGATCCGCAATCCCCTGGTCGCGGTGAAGACGTTCCTCGACCTCCTGCCCGAGCGGCTCGGCGACCGGGACTTCGTCACCCAGTTCCGCGACCTGAGCCTGGGCGAGCTCCGGCGCGTTACCAACCTGATCAACGACCTGCTCTCACTCGGGAAGTCCCCCAAGACGGAGCGGCGCGAGGTCGTGGTGCAGGAGGCCCTGGTCCCGGTCGTCCACCTCATGACCTCGACGGCCCGCAAGCGCCAAGTCGAGCTGGTCACGCACTTCGAGCCCGACCTGCCCACCATCTGGGCCGATCCCGATCAGCTGAAGCAGATCGCGCTCAACCTGCTCCTGAACGCCATCGAGGTGAGCCCCGTCGGCAGCCAGGTGAACCTCGACGTGCAGCGGATGGATGATCCGTCGCAGCGGGTCGTGCTCGCGGTGAGCGACCAGGGCCCGGGCATCCCGCCCGAGCAGCGCGACGACATCTTCCACCCCTTCTTCACCACCAAGGAGACGGGCGTGGGGCTCGGGCTGGCGCTCGTTCACCAGATGGTCGTCGAGCACGAGGGTGAGATCACGGTCGCGAGCGAGGTGGGCAGGGGCAGTGTCTTCCGCGTGACGCTCCCCGTGGGCCAGCCGGCCGGTCTGTCCCTGGCCCCGACCGGAAGCTGATTCTCGACGCGTCAACTCCTTGCGCGGGGCAATACTTCTCCTCCCCCTACCGCTCAGCAGGAGGTGAAGAACGTTTCCGCTGCCGCGTACGGGGAGCGGGGCGCGGGGGACCCCCGAGCGCCGCCTATGAGGTCGCGCCAAAGCCGCTCGCGCGAGCTTCCGCCGCCGCTCGCGACCGAATCGAAGGCGCCCGGGGGTCCCCCGCGCCCCGCTCCCCGTCCACGACCCCCACGCATCCAGTTCTTCACATCCCCAGCCGCCGCATCTTCTTCGCCAGCCCCCGATACGTGATCCCGAGCTCCTCCGCCGCCCGCGACTTGACACCGCCGGCACGTACCAGCGCCGCCTCGATCTGCTCGCGCTCGAAGGCCGCGGTCCGGCTCTCGAGCACCCCCGACGACCCGCGACCGTTCGCCTCCTGCAGGTGCTCGGAGAGGACGTCCTCGGTGAGCGGCGCGCCCGGCTCGCTGAGAAGCACCGCCCGCTCGAGCTCGTTGGCGAGCTCGCGCACGTTGCCGGGGAAGGGGTAGCGCGCGAGCACGGCCAGGGCATCCTGGGTGGGCTCGCCGACGGGCTTCTTCAGCTGCGTGGCGATCCGGCGCACGAGGTGGCGGGCGAGCGCGGGCAGGTCCTCCAGCCGATCCCGCAGCGGCGGGAGGCGGATCGGGAAGACCCGCAGGCGGAAGTACAGGTCCTCGCGGAAACGTCCCGCCTTCACCTCCTCGGCGAGCTGGCGGTTCGTCGCGGCGATGATCCGCACGTCGACCCGCCGGGGACGATTCTCCCCCACCGGCCGCACCTCGCCCTCCTGCAGGACGCGCAGGAGCTTCGCCTGCAGCGCCGGCGTGGTCTCCGAGACCTCGTCGAGGAAGAGCGTCCCGCCGTCGGCGACCTCGAAGAGCCCCTTCCGGTCGGCGATGGCGCCGGTGAAGGCCCCGCGTCGGTGGCCGAAGAGCTCGCTCTCGAGGATGCCCTCCGAGAGCGCGGCGCAGTTGACCGGCACGAAGAGCCGATCGCTGCGCGGGCTGGCGCCGTGGATCGCGCGCGCCACCAGCTCCTTCCCCGTCCCGGTCTCCCCCTCGAGGAGGACGGTGGCGGGGGAAGCGGCGACCTTCCCAACCAGCCCCATCACCTCGCGCATCGCCGGGCTCTCCCCCACGATCTCGTGGGACACCGTCGCTCCCCGGAGGTACGCATTCTCGGCGGCCAGGCGCTCGTTCGCCTGCCGCAGCTCCTCGACCAGGCGCGCGTTCTCGCGCGTCAGCTGGAACATCTCGACCGCGCGATGGAGGGTCAAACGGAGCTCCTCGCTCTCCCAGGGCTTGGTGACGTAACGGAAGATCCGGCTCGAGTTGATCGCCGCGACGATCGCCTCGACGTCGGTGTAGCCGGTCAGGATAATACGGTTCGCATCCGGCCGGAGCTGCATCGAGCGCTGGAGGAACTCGACGCCGTTCATGTGCGGCATGCGCTGGTCCGCGACGATCACCGCCGGATCGTGCGCCTGGAGGAGCTCGAGGCCGCGGCTCCCGCTCTCGGCGGTCAGCACCTCGAACTCGTCGCCGTAGTTGTAGGCGAAGGCGCGGAGGATGTCGGGCTCGTCGTCGACGACCACCACCGGATTCTGCCGGTAGTTGATCTCCACGCTTCTCCCTATCGGGTCCCGCCCACAGCCCTGTCAAGCTGCCCGCCCGCCGCGGCGCCCGGCAGCACGATGCGGAACGTCGTGCCACGGCCCGGGGCGCTCTCGACGTCGAGCTGCCCGCCGTGGGCCGAGACGACGCTCAGGCTGATGGCGAGGCCGAGCCCCGTGCCCGCGCCCACGTCCTTGGTGGTGAAGAAGGGGTCGAAGATGCGGTCGAGCAGCTCGGGCGGCATGCCCGATCCGTCGTCCCGGATGGCGATCACCACCGCGTCGCCCTCGACGCGCGTCGTAACCCAGATGTTCCCCGCGCCCGCGATCGCGTCGCAGGCATTGGCGAGCAGGTTCATGAAGACCTGGTTCAGCTGGGCCGGGTCGCACTCGACGAGCGGCAGCGGGCCGAAGTCGCGGTGGATCGTGATCCGGTCGCGCCAGCGCGACTCGAGGAGCCGGAGGCTCACCTCGAGACCCTCCTGGAGATCAGCCGGCTTGCGGGTGGCCTCCCCGAGACGCGAGAAGCTCCGCAGGTCCTTCACGATCGCCGCCGTCCGCTCGGCACCGCGCGCCATGATGCCGACCAGATCCTCGGCCTCGCGCAGCGCCTTCGCCGCCGACGGGGGGGCCGCGGCTGCGGCCTGCGCGAGGCGCTGGCGGAGCGGCGGGATGCTGGAGGCGATGAAGGTGACCGGGTTGTTGATCTCGTGCGCCACGCCCGCGACCAGCCGGCCGAGCGACGCCATCTTCTCCGACTGCACGAGCTGGACCTCGGTCTGCTTCAGCTCGGCGTAGGCGTCGGCCAGCTCCCGGTTGGTCGACTCGAGCTGCGCCGTGCGCTCGCGCACGCGCTCTTCGAGGCGGGCATTGAGGGCCGCCAGCGCCTCGTAGGAGGCCGCGTTCTCGAGCGCGATCGCGGCCTGGTTGACGAGGGCGCGCAGGAACTCCGCGTCCGCAGCGGTGTAGAAGAACCGCGAGCGCTTCGGACCCGCGCCGAGGACACCGACGAGCTCACCCCGGAGCAGCAACGGGACGGCGATCTCCGCCTCGAGCGTGGCGAGGCCCGCACGGGCCGCCTCCTGTGCAGCCCCGTCGGGGTAGAGCTCGACCGGGTCGTACACGGTCACGATCCGTCCCATCCTGAGCCGGGGCTGGAGGGCCGACGGGACCGTCTTCCGCCCGCCGACCTCGCGCAGGGCCCCCTCGGAGGGGACGTAGAGCCGCATCCCCGCGTTCGGGATGGCCTCGGCGATCGAGCGCTGGAGGATGGCGGCGATCTGCTCCCGCTGGAGCGCCGAGGCCAGCTCCGCGCCGACCTCCGCGAGCACCTTCGGCGCGTCGTAGCGCGTGCCGAAGAAGGTCCGATCGACGAACGCCTGCAGCCGCGTGCGAAGGGGATTGAAGAGCAGGAGCACGGCGAAGGTGAAGAGCACGGGGAAAGCGGGCGAATCGGTCACCGCACCCGCCCGGAGCCCCAGGTTGAAGAGCACGACCGCCCCGATGTACGTCGCGCCGACCGCCCCGGTGAGGAAGAGGTAGTAGGCGCCGCGCTTCACCATCGCGTCGATCTCGAAGAGGTCGTGCTTCACGACGCCGTAGGCGAGCGCCAGCAGGAAGAGGAAGATGGTCATCGCCGCGGGGTTCATGGCCGTGCCGCCGCCCGAGATTGCGGAGGCCAGCACGATGAAGAGCGGTAGGCTCAGGCCGAAGAGGGCGCCCACGGTCAGCACCCGGGCGCGTTGGCGAGCGAGGGGCGAGCGGCGGCTCCGGTAGCTCGCCACGAGACGCACGGTGGAGAAGATCCCGACCAGTCCCAGGTACAACATGTTCAGGGTCAGCACGTGCGAGTAGAGCCAGGGCCGGTAGAGGGACCACTCGTAAACCGCGAGCGTGACCAGCGCGACGGGATAGCCGGCGAGCCGCCAGCGCGCGTGGCGGTGCGCGTCGGGAAAGACCATCGCCAGCTGGAAGAGCGCCGCCGGCAGGAACGACTCCCCCACCACGTGCAGCCGGAAAAGGGTCGCCGGGCCATAGAGATCCATCGCGCTCAGGAGAAAGAGCCCTGCAGAGATGCCCGTGGCGCAGAGCGCACGCGCCGCCGGCATTCTGGGACGGAGCACCCAGACGACCAGCCCAGTGGTGACCGACATGACACCGTTCAGGAGAAAGGCGCCGAAGAGCAGCACCCAGTCGCGATCCGTGAAGCGTTGGGCGGCCACCCGCACCTCGCGTTCCGTCCCGGCATGCTTCAGCCGGTAGCGGACGACGGTGCCGGGCCGCAGGGCCGCGACGCGGGCGTAGATCTCGGGCGTCGAGGTCACCTCCTCGCCGTCCAGCGCTACCACCTCGCTCTGGTAGAGGCCCGGAACTGCCGTGCCCGACCAGTGCGCGAGTCCGACCGAGGCCACGACCCGATTGTCGAGGATCATGAACCCCGGGAAGACCCGCCCGACCCAGGCGCGGCTCGTGATCGTCGCTCGAGTCGCGAGGACGATCGCGGCGAGACCCAGAACGATCGCGCCGAGCCGGACGCTGCTCGACGCACGCGGGGTGGTCGGAAACGTCTCCTGCATGGCCGCCCCTGCGGCGGGTCGCAACTCTAGCGCAGGGGGGTGGCCGGGTGCCAACTCCCGGAAATCCCTTGCAGCCCGCCAGGTTGAGGCCCCGACAGGCGTCCCCGGCGCCGATCCACCACGTCTTGCCGCCCGCACCGAGGGCATTGTAGAGGGCGGGCATGGGAACGGAACGACGCCGCGAGATGCGCCGGCGCCGGAAGCGACGGCGTGAGCGCCTCCGCGAACGGCGCCGCGAGCAGGCGAAGGAGCGGCGTCGTCAACGGCCGAAGCCCGTCGCCCGCGCCGCCGAGTAGCGATTCGTTCAGCGCGTCCCGAGCCAGCCGGTGAGCCGGCCGAGCTCGACGCGGGCCCGCTCCCAAAGGAGCGACCTCGCCTGCAGGGGACGCCAGAGTCCGGACGACTCGCCGGCGATGAGCCCGGGGTGCGGCTCGCGGGCGACCGTCGTGCCGAGGAACGGGAACTCCTCGATCGTTGCCGCCGCTTCCGAGTCGGCGAAGTAGGCCACCGTCTCGCCTTCCGAGGTTGGGAGATGCCGCGGCCGCTGCTGGCGCTCGTGCTCGGTCTCCGTGGCGGACCATGCGACCTCCGCCGCGTCATAGTAGCGCAACACGGTGCGGAGCCCCGCCGCCACCTCCGCGGGCACGGTGGCGCGGGCGGCGAGCGCTTCCGTCTCCCGATGGAGCTTCAGGAGGTCGTGCTGGTAGCTGGCGAGGCGCGCGGGCGGCCGGTCGGGCGGGACGAGCGCCGCGAAGCCCTGCAGCAACCCGTCGAGCGTCACGTGGGCCTCGGCCGGCAGCGCCGGCGCGGGCTTCTCCACCATGGCTTGCACGGTCGGAGCCTCGGCCTTGGGCGCTGGCGGGACGGCCGGCAGGGGACGGTCCCAGGTCCGCGCGCCGAGCGCCAGCGGCAGCTCGGCGTCGCCGCGCCGCACGAGCAGGAGGACCGCCTTCCGCTCGCGCTCCGCCTCGTGCACCGTGCGACCGTAGTCGGCGCAGGCCCGGAGAACGGTGCCGTTCACCTGTACGACCGTGTCGCCCACGCGCAGACCGGCGGCAGCCGCCGCCGAGTCGTCGTCCACTCCCCCCACGCTGAGCCCGTGCTCGGCGGGGGTGAGGGCGAGCCCGGTCCGGCCACGCTCTTCCTCGCAGGGCGGCCCGATGGCAACCGCCCGAACCGCGACGGCGCAGACGACGGCGATCACGCACCAGCGAGCGTCTGCCATGCCTTCTCCACCTCGATCTGCAGCTCGGCGGGGCTTCCGTCGTTCTCGATCACCACGTCGGCCAGCCGGCGCCGCTGGGCGTCCGGCATCTGTGCGGCGAGGCGCTGCTCCACCTCCTCCCGCGCCATCCCGCGCGACGCGACGACGCGGGCGATGGCGGTTTCGGGCCGGGCGGCGACCACCCAGAGGCGGTCGAAGAGCGTCCGCCAGCCCGCCTCGGCGAGGATCGCCGCCTCGACCACGATCGGCCGCGAGGCGTTCTCCGCACGCGCCGCGGCGATCCGTCGCCCGAGCTCGGCGACGATGAGGGGATGCACGATCGCATTGAGGCGAGCGAGCGCGGCCGCGTCGCCGAACACGATCCGGCCGAGCGCCCGTCGGTCGATGGTGCCGTCGGGTGCGACGATGTCCGCCCCGAACGCCGCGGTGACCCGCTGGAAGCCGTCGGTCCCCGGCCGGTAGACGTCGTGCCCGACCCGGTCGGCATCGATCACGAGCGCGCCCCGCGCGGCCAGCAGCGCGGCGACCGTGCTCTTGCCCGTGCCGATGCCGCCGGAAAGCCCGATCACCGGAGCCGCCATCGCGGCCGTCGCTAGCCCAAGTGACGCCGCAAGTCGAGTCGGGCTCGCGCCGGGCGACGCGGCCGGGTATAAGCCGGTCGCTCGTCGTCTATCGAGCCCATCTGTCGAGCCCATGATCGCCAACCATCGCATGGGATCGGGCACGGTCGCGTGAAGCTCGCCACTCGCCGCCGTCGCATCGCGCTGCCGGGAGGTGGCGGTGTGTCGGCCGTGGTCGCGCTGCCCTCCGGCAGCCGGCCCGGCCGTACCCCCGCGATCATCCTCGCGCACGGCGCCGGCGGAGACATGAAGAATCCCTTCGTGTCGACCGTCCACACGGGCCTCGCTCGTGAGGGCTACATCGCCGTCAAGTTCAACTTCCCCTACGCCGAGGCGCGCCGCCGGTCGCCGGATCCGCGCCCCGTTCTCGAGCGCTGCTACCGCGCCGTCCTCGACGCCGTCGCACGGGATCGCACACTCGCGCCGCCGTGGATCGCGATCGGCGGCAAGTCACTCGGGGGACGGATCGCCTCCTACCTGGCGGCGAGTGGCGCCCCCGTGCATGCCCTCCTCCTCCTCGGCTACCCGCTGCACCCGGCGGGGAAGCCGGAGCAGCTCCGTGCCGACCATCTTCCGTCCATCCGCGTCCCGACGCTGTTCATCCAGGGAACGCGCGATGCCCTCTGCGACATGGATCTGCTCCGCCCGCTGCTCGGCCGGCTGCCGCATGCCGCGCTGCACACGATCGACGGTGGCGATCACTCCTTCCGGCTGCCACGCCGTGCGGGGCGGCCGGACGAGGAGGTGTGGAGCGCGATCGTGGCGGTTGCCGCGCGCTGGCTCCGCTCGTTGCGCGCCTAGCGGACGAACCGTTCCAACTCGCGGCCGGTCTCGACCCGAGATGTATCTCGGGTGGCTTCCTAGGAGAGCGAGCCGACCTGCGGCTCGTCTGCCGGGTCCGGCAGGGTCGCGGGGCGGAGGCCGCTCTGGTAGGCGCGCAACCAGGCGACGGTGGCGCCCTCCCCCTCCGCGATGAGCCGGAGCAACTCCTGCGT
>DATILR010000458.1:0-11123 GCA_035476275.1 Binatus sp. (SeqCode)
CTGCGGGCGCGCGCTCTACCGGAAGAGCGCCTTCGCGAGCTCGCTGCGGTAACGGTCGACGAGCGGGTGGTCCGAGCCGAGGATCGCGAAGACGTCGAGCATCGCCTTGCGCGCGCCCTCGTCGGCGAAGGTTCGGTCGCGCCGCACCACCTCGAGGAGCTCGGCCAGG
This sequence comes from Binatus sp. (SeqCode), assembly GCA_035476275.1. Taxonomy (GTDB): domain Bacteria; phylum Desulfobacterota; class Binatia; order DP-6; family DP-6; genus DP-23. The sequence goes on from DATILR010000458.1 coordinate 170, forward strand.
GCCTCCTCATGTCGCTTCTGCGCCGCGAGCAGGCGCCCGAGCGCCAGACGCCCCTCGAGGTCGACAGGGCTGGCCGCGACGCGCGCGCGCAGCGATGCCTCGTCCCCGGTGCCATCTGCCCGCGTGCGAAGCTCGGCCGCGAACCGCTCGGCCTCGCGCGCGACCGACGCATTCGGAGAAATTCGTTCGAGAAGCGACTGGGCCTCGGCGAGCTGGCCGCGGGCCGCCTCGAGTCGGGCGAGGCCGAGGAGGGCTCGCGGCTGGCGGGCGTCGTGGCGGAGGGCTTCTCTGAAGGCGGTCTCGGCCGCCGCCGCGCGGCCAGCCGCCGCCTCGGACTCGCCTTCCCACGCCAGCTGATCGGCCTCGGTGGGCAGCACCGCTGCGAGAAACTGCCGTACGGCAACCTCGGGCTGCGCACCGACGAATTCCGCCACCAGCGCGCCATCGCGGAAGGCCTTCACCGCCGGGATGCTCTGGATACGGAACGCCTCGGCGACCGCCGGCGCCTCGTCGACGTTCACCTTGGCGAGGACGAAGGCCCCGTCGTGCTCGACCGCCAGCCGCTCGAGCACCGGCCCGAGCGTGCGGCACGGTCCGCACCACGGCGCCCAGAAGTCGACCACGACCGGAACCTCGCGTGAGCGAACCAGCACTTCGTTCTCGAAATCCTGGTCACCGACGTCGATGATCGACTGCTCCGGCATGACGGACAGCTTGCGGGATGTGCGGGCCTGCTGCAATGCCGCGCGCCGTGGAGCTGGCGCGGCTTCGCAATTGACCGATCCCACGCGCTCTCTTATAAGGAAGGCCCGTAGCGAGTCCCCGGGACGGAGGTCTGACCGTGGCGCAGCATGGCGTCGCAGCGACTTCATCTGCCGGGGGCGGGCTACGGTTTTTTTATGCGTGAATCGGCGGTTGCCATCATTCCCGCGCGGTATCATTCGACGCGCCTCCCGGGGAAGGCGCTGGCGTCCATCGGCGGCCGGCCCATGGTGTGCCACGTCGTCGAGCGGGCCCGACGGGCACGCGGGATCGCGCGGGTGATCGTCGCGACCGACGACACGCGCATCGCCGAGGCCGCCCGGGGGGTGGGAGGGGAGGTGACCATGACGCGGGCGGACCACCCGAGCGGCACCGATCGCGTCGCCGAGGTGGCGCGCGGGCTCGAGGCGACGATCGTCGTCAACGTGCAGGGCGACCTGCCTCGGCTCGATCCGGCGATGATCGAGCGAGCGGTCGCGTGTCTCGCTGCCGATTCGTCCTTGGGCATGGCGACCCTCGCCGCACCGCTCTTCGACGAGGCCGAGTGGCGCTCGCCCCACGTGGTCAAGGTGGTCGTGGGTGCCGGGGGCCGTGCGCTCTACTTCTCGCGCAGCCCGATCCCGCACGACCGGGACGGGAGCCGCGCTCCCGGTGCGCCGCTTGGCTGGCGGCACATCGGCCTGTACGCCTATCGGCGGGACGTGCTCCTGCGGCTGGCCGCCCTGCCGCCCACGCCGCTCGAGCGGCGCGAGCAGCTCGAGCAGCTGCGCGCGCTGGAGCACGACATCGCCATCGGGGTGGTCGAGTGGACCGCGGCCGAACCGCTCATCGAGGTCGACACGGCAGACGATCTCGCGCGGGCACGGGCCGCCATGGAGGGGCGAGGCGCGGCATGAGCAAGAACGGCTCCAAAACGAAGTACATCTTCGTGACCGGCGGCGTCGTCTCCTCCCTCGGCAAGGGCGTGGCGTCGGCCTCGATCGGCGCGCTCCTCGAGGCGCGCGGTCTCGAGGTGACGCTGGTCAAGATGGATCCCTACATCAACGTCGATCCCGGCACGATGAGCCCGTTCCAGCACGGCGAGGTCTACGTGACCGACGACGGTGCCGAAACGGACCTCGATCTCGGGCACTACGAGCGGTACGTCTCGACGCGCATGGGCCGGAAGAACAACTTCACCACCGGCCAGGTCTACGACACGGTCATCACCAAGGAGCGGCGCGGGGACTACCTGGGCGGGACGGTGCAGGTCATCCCGCACATCACCGACGACATCAAACGCCGGATCCGCGAGGCGGCCGAAGGGGCGAACGTCTGCATCTGCGAGGTGGGCGGGACGGTCGGCGACATCGAGAGTCTGCCCTTCATCGAGGCGATCCGGCAGCTGGGCTGGGACGTCGGGCGCCAGAACGCCCTCTTCGTCCACCTGACGCTGGTCCCGTTCATCTCGAGCGCGGGGGAGCTGAAGACGAAGCCCACGCAGCACAGCGTGAAGGAGCTGACCGGGCTCGGCATCCAGCCGGACGTGCTCCTCTGCCGCGCCACCCATCCGCTCGAGAAGAAGGTGAAGGCGAAGATCGCGCTCTTCTGCAACGTCGAAGAGGCGGCGGTCATCAGCGCCCCGGATGCGGAGACGATCTACCAGGTGCCGCTCCTCTTCCACGCCGAGGGGCTCGACGAGCGGATCGTCGAGAAGCTGAACGTGTTCACGGGCTCGCCCAACCTGACGCGCTGGCGGCGCATCGTGTCGGCGATCAAGAACTCGAAGGAGACGGTCGAGATCGCGATGGTCGGCAAGTACGTCGACGTGACCGACTCCTACAAGAGCCTGCACGAGGCGCTCACGCACGGCGGCATCGCCAACGAGTGCCGCGTGCACGTCACCTACGTCGACTCCGAGAAGATCGACCAGGAGGGGCTTCCTGAGAGCGTGCGCGCTGCCGACGGCGTCCTCGTGCCGATGGGCTTCGGCCCGCGCGGGACGGAGGGGAAGATTGCGGCGGTGCGCTACGCGCGCGAGAGCAAGGTCCCCTTCCTCGGCATCTGCTTCGGGATGCAGATGGCGGTGATCGAGTTCGCGCGGCACGTGTGCGGTCTCGAGCGCGCCAACTCGACGGAGGTCGATCCGGGCACGCCGCATCCGGTCATCGATCTCCTGCAGACGCAGCGCGGCCTCACGCAGAAGGGCGGCACGATGCGGCTCGGCGCCTATCCGTGCGTGCTCGACGAGGGAACGGCCGCCCGCAAGCTCTACAACCGCCGCAAGACCGCCGAGCGCCATCGCCACCGCTACGAGGTGAACAACGCGTACCGCGATCAGCTCGTCGCGGGCGGGCTCGTCCTCTCCGGGCTCTCGCCCGACGGGGGGCTGGTCGAGCTGATCGAGCTGCCCGAGGCTCGCCATCCCTGGTTCATGGCGAGCCAGTTCCATCCCGAGCTCCGCTCCCGGCCCATGGACTGCCATCCGCTCTTCCGGGGCTTCATCCGGGCGGCGCTGCAGCACCGGCTCGGGCGCCGCGAAGCGCCACTGCTCGGCGGCCTCAAGGTGGTGAAGCGCTAGTGGGCGCGGAGGCGCACTAGTGTCGGGCGCGGTCCGGATTGGACCTGTGACGGTCGGCGGTGGGGCGCCGCTGGTGTTAATTGCGGGACCTTGTGTCATCGAGTCGCGGGACGCGGCGCTTCGGCATGCCGAGCGGATACGTGATCTGGCGGGCGCGGCGGGAATCGGGGTCGTTTACAAGTCTTCCTTCGACAAGGCGAACCGGACGGCGGTCGACGCGTTTCGCGGTCTCGGCATGGACGAGGGACTGAAGATCCTGGCCGAGGTGCGGCGCGAGACGGGGCTGCCGGTGCTCACCGACGTGCACGATCGGACGCAGATCGCTGCCGTCGCGGAGGTCGCCGACGTGCTCCAGACGCCGGCCTTTCTCTGCCGGCAGACGGATTTCATCCTGGCGGTCGCGGCGGCGCGCCGGCCGGTCAACCTGAAGAAGGGACAGTTCCTCTCGCCGCTCGAGATGGCGGAGGTGGTGCGGAAGGCCCGCTCGACCGGGAACCTGGACATCCTGGTCACCGAGAGAGGGTTCAGCTTCGGGTACAACAACCTCGTCTCCGACATGCGCGCTCTACCGGTCCTCGCGCAGACGGGATGTCCCGTCGTCTTCGATGCGACCCACAGCGTGCAGCAGCCGGGTGGGCTGGGAACGGCGTCGGGAGGAGAGCGACGGTTCGTCGCGCCGCTCGCCCGGGCCGCCGTCGCCGCGGGCGTCGACGCGGTGTTCATGGAGGTCCACGAGGACCCGAGCCGCGCGCTCTCCGACGGTGCCACCAGCCTGCCGCTCGCCGAGCTGCCCAGCCTGCTGCGCGAGCTGGTCGCCATCGACCGGGTGCTGCACGGAGCGCGCGCATGAAGGGTCGGAGCGAGCACCCGCTGACGCGCGAGCGGCTGGCGCGGGCGCATCGCGTGCTCGACATCGAGCGGGCGGCGCTGGGCGCGCTCCGCGACCGCCTCGACGCGGCGTTCTCCCGCACGCTCGACCACCTGCTCGCGTGTCGCGGGAAGGTGATCGTGACGGGAGTGGGCAAGTCGGGGATCGTCTGCCGGAAGATGGCGGCAACCTTCGCCAGCACCGGCACCCCCGCCTTCTTCCTCCATGCCGGCGAGGGCAGCCATGGCGACGTCGGCACCCTGGTGCGGGGCGACCTGCTCCTCGCCGTCTCGAACAGCGGGGAGAGCCAGGAGGTCCTGGCGCTCCTCCCCGCGGCCCGGCGGCTCGGCATCCCGCTCGTCGCCATCTGCGGGAACCCGTCCTCGACCCTCGCCCAGGCCGCGGACGTCGTGCTCGACGTGAGCGTGCCCGAGGAGGCGTGTCCGCTCGGGCTCGCGCCCACCGCGAGCACGACTGCGACCATGGCCCTCGGCGACGCCCTGGCCATCGCGCTCCTCGAGGAGCGGGGCTTCTCCACCGAGGACTTCGCGCTGCTCCATCCCGCTGGTGCGATCGGACGGCGGCTCCTCCGGGTGGAGGACCTGATGCACACCGGCGCCGAGATCCCGCTGGTGCGGGAGCAGACGACGCTCAAGGACGTGCTCCTCGAGATCACCTCGAAGCGGCTCGGTGTCACGGCGGTGCTCGACGCTGCCGGCGCGCTGGTCGGGGTCGTCACCGACGGTGACCTCCGGCGCGGGCTCGAGCGGGCGACCGACATCCGCGTCCTCACCGCGCGCGAGCTGATGACGACCGCGCCGAAGACGATCGGTCCCAAAGCGCTCGCCGCCGAGGCGGTCGCGGTGATGGAACGCCACGCGATCACCTCGCTATTCGTCTTGGGCGACGGCTCGCGCAGTCCGCGGGGAGTGATCCACCTCCACGACCTGCTGCGCGCGGGCGTGGTGTAGGGGGCACGCGATGGCTCGCCGCTCCCTGTGGCGCCGGTTCCGGCGCGTGACGCGGGGTCCCCGGAACGCCTTCCTCGCCGGCGCCTTCATGGCGATCGGCCGCATGATCGGTGCGCTCCCCGTCTCGCTGGGGTTGGCCCTCGGACGGACCCTGGGCACCTTGGCCTATCCGCTCCTCGGCACCCCCCGCCGGTTCGGGCTCGAGCACCTCGCCATCGCCTTTCCGGAACTGAGCCCGGAGGCGCGCCGGAGCATCCTCCGTTCGACCTTCCGCCACGCCGGGCAGTCGTTCGTCGAGCTCTGCCTCTGGCCGAAGCTCGCCCTGCGCCCCGACTACGTCGCGGTGGATGGGGTCGAGGCGGTGAGCGCGGCCCTCGCGCAGGGACACGGGCTGCTCGCCGTCGCCGGGCACGTCGGCAACTGGGAGCTCCTCGCTGCCACCATGGCGGCGCGGGGCTATCCCATCACGGTCGTGGCGCGACAGGTGCACGAGATGCGGTTCCATGCGCTCATCGCGCGCTTCCGGACCGGCGCGGGTCTCGAGGTGCTGCTGCGCGACGACCCCGCGTTCCTCGGCGCCGTGCGTGACGCGCTCCGCCGCAACCGGATCGTCGCGCTGCTCGTCGATCAGGACACCGGGCGCGGCGCCGGCGTGTTCGTGCCCTTCTTCGGACGGCTGGCCCGGACGCCTCCGGGCGCGGCCCTCATCGCGCTCCGCACGCGCGCCCCGCTCGTCACCGCCTTCATCGAGCGGCGCGCCGAGGGAGGACACCTGATCAGCGTCCGCCCTGTGCCGCTCGATGGCCGTCGCGGCCGGGGCGAGGTCGCGGCGCTCACCGCGGCCCTCACGGCGGCGATCGAAGCCCAGATCCGCCGCGCGCCCGCCGAGTGGGTCTGGTGGCACGAGCGCTGGCGGCGACAGCCCGGAGCGCTCGACGCGCAGCGATCCGCGCGCGTGCACGACGCCGGTGCGTTGCGGCGTGCGGCGGTGCGTGGTAGCTCTGAGGCGCTCGCTCGGCAGGAATCGTGATGCGACGGACGCGCCTGCGGACCACGCTGTTGCTGGTGGTGCTGGTAGCGGTCGGGGGCATCGGCATCCTCGTATCGCGCAGCATCAAGGCGCGCCGGACGAACCAGCGCAGCGAGCTGGGGCAGGACTTCCTGCCGCTCGTCGCGCAGCGCATCCAGAACTTCCGTCGCATCAAGCTGAAGAGGGGCAAGTCCGTGTGGCAGATGACTGCCAAGGACGCGCAGTTCTACGAGAAGCGGAACGAGATCGTCCTCCGCGAGCCCGAGATGACCTTCTTCCTCGAGGGCGGCAACCGGCAGACCCACGTCTCCGGGCGCGAGGGGCACCTGACGGTCGACGGACACGAGCTCCGCTCCGTCACGCTGATCGGGAAGGTGTCCGTCCAGCTCGATGACCTGACGATGGAGACCGAAGAGGCCACGTACGATCACGTTCACGATCTCATCACTGCGCCGGGACCCGTCACCGTGCGGGGCCGCCAGCTCGATCTGCGCGGCCACGGCATGGAGATCGAGGTCGGCCCGCAACACGTCCGCCTCCTGCGCGACGTGCACACCATCGTGCGCTCCGATGCGGCCCGGTCGTGAGCTGCTGATCGCGCTCGGCTTCGCGACGCTCGCGACGATGCGCGCCGCCGGGGAGCCGACGGCCGAAGCGCCCAAGGGCGGCAACCCGCTCGACCTGGGCGAGTTCGGCAAGCGCAAGGAGCCGATCATCATCACGTCCGACAACCTCGAGTACGACTACAAGGCGAACGTGGTCGTCTATCGCGGCGGCGTGCACGCGGTGCAGGGTCCGGTGACGCTCCACAGCGACACGCTCACCATCACCTTCGAGAAGACCGATCAGGATGGGTCGGGTGTTCCGACGACGGGCGATCCGCCGAAGACGGATCCGCCGAAGGCCGACGCTGCGAAGACCGAGCCGCCGAAGAGCAACCAGCGGGTGCACCAGATCGTGGCGGCCGGCCACGTGCGCATGGACGACGGCACCCGCACGGCCACCGGGGGCCGGGCCGTGTTCGAGCAGAGCGAGCGGACGGTGGTGCTGACCGAGAACCCCGTGCTGCACGAGGGCACGAACGAGGTCATCGGCGATCGCGTGGTGGTCTTCCTGGACGAGAACCGGAGCGTCGTGGAAGGTGGGCACAAGCGCGTGAAGGCCGTGCTCTACCCGAACAAGGGGGATGGGCTGGCGGCGGACGGGACCACGAAGGGCGGCGAGCACGCGCCCGGGCAACAGGGGAAGGACGTGAACCACGCGCGGATCGATGCGAAGGTCCCGGCGAGCGAGGCCCCAACACCCACGCCCGCGGGCGCGACCTCCCCATGAACGGCCGCGGTGCGGCGCTCCTGCGTGCCGAGGGGCTCAACAAGTCCTTCGGGGGTCGCCGCGTGGTGAACGACGTTTCGATCGAGGTCCGCGCCGGCGACGTCGTGGGCCTCCTCGGTCCGAACGGCGCGGGCAAGACGACCACCTTTCACATGATGGTCGGGCTCACGCGTCCGGACAGCGGCACGGTGCTCCTGAACGGCGAGAACGTGACGCAGCTGCCGATGTACGAGCGGGCGCGCCGCGGGGTGAGCTACCTGCCCCAGGAACCGTCGATCTTCCGCAAGCTCAGTGTCGAGGACAACCTGCTCGCCATCCTCGAAACGCTCGCCCTCACCCCCGCGGAGCGTCGCGACCGCCTGCGTCAGTTGCTTGACGAGCTCGGCATCACGCGGCTGGCGAAGAACAAGGCGCTCTCCCTATCGGGTGGCGAGCGGCGGCGAGTGGAGATCACGCGCGCACTCGTGCTGTCGCCGTCGTTCATGCTCCTCGACGAGCCCTTTGCAGGCATCGATCCGATTGCAGTGGTTGACATTCAGGGCATTGTGACTCAGTTAAAGGAGCGGGGGATCGGCGTCCTCATCACGGATCACAACGTGCGGGAGACTCTCGGAATCTGTGACCGCGCGTACATCCTGAACGAGGGCACGATTCTCGAAGAGGGCGACCCGGCCCGCATCGCGGACAGCAAGCGAGCGCGGGAGATCTATCTGGGCGAGAAGTTCCGACTGTAGTATCGCGGAAGCACCTGATGGCGAACGAAGCCCGCATCGTCCTGCAGCAGCGGCTCTCCCAGCAGCTGGTGATGACGCCGCAGCTGCGGCAGGCGATCAAGATCCTCCAGGTGTCGCGGGCCGAGCTCGAGACGCTCGTCGATCAGGAGCTCACCGAGAATCCGGTCCTCGAGGAGCAGCAGATCGAGGAGAAGGCCGAGGGACCGGCCGAGGTGCCCACCGTCGACGGCCAGAACGGCGCCGAGGAGTGGCAGGCCGACGGAGAGCCGAAGGCCGAGGAGCGCGAGGCCGCCAGCGTCAGCGAGATCGACTGGAAGGAGTACGCCGAGAACTACAGCAACGACATCCACGGCTCCATGGGGCACGGCGCGGCGAGCGACGACGAGGATCGTCGTGCGGCGCTCGAGAACGTGCTCGTGAAGCGGACGTTGCTGCCCGATCATCTGATGTGGCAGCTCCGGCTCTCCGACATGACCCCCGAGGAGAAGGAGGTGGGGGCCTTCATCATCGGCAGCCTCGACAAGGACGGCTACCTCCCCATCCAACTCGATGAGGTCGCGTTCCTGGTCGATAGCTGGCCCGATGTGGGGATCGTCGAGCGCGTACTCGCCCGCATCCAGGACTTCGATCCTCCCGGTGTCGCCGCCCGCAGCCTCGCCGAGTGCCTCCTGATCCAGCTCCGCCAGCTCGATCTCGGTGTCGATTCGCTCCCCGCTCGCATCGTGCGCGACTTCCTCCCGATGCTGGAGAGCCGCCGGTTCGATCGACTGGCGCGCGAGCTCGGGGTGCCGATCGAGCAGGTCGCGGAGGCCACCAAGGTGATCTCCGTGCTCGAGCCGAAGCCGGGTCGCGACTTCAGCGACGCCGACACGCGCTACGTGACCCCGGACGTCTTCGTGCAGAAGGTGGGCGAGGAGTACGTCGTCACGCTGAACGAAGAGGGACTGCCGCGGCTGCGGGTGTCGTCGTTCTACCGGCGGATGCTGGGCCAGAACGGCTCCCCCGAGGCGCGCGGCTACATCCAGGAGAAGATGCGGGCGGCCGCCTGGCTGATCAAATCGATTCATCAGCGCCAGCGGACGCTCTACATGGTGACCTCGAGCATCGTGAAGTTCCAGCGGGACTTCCTCGACGCGGGCGTGGCGCAGCTCCGCCCCCTCGTGCTGAAGGACGTGGCGAACGACATCGGCATGCACGAGTCGACGGTCAGCCGGGCGACGGCCGGCAAGTACGTCCATACGCCGCAGGGGACGTTCGAGCTCAAGTACTTCTTCACCTCGAGCTTGCGGGGCGGACACGGGGCGGAGGTCTCGGCCGAGAGCGTGAAGGAGAAGATCCGGGAGATCATCGCGAAGGAGGATGCGCGCAAGCCCTTGAGCGACCAGTACATCGCCGAGCTGCTCGGCAAGGAGCAGATCGACATCGCCCGGCGCACGGTCGCCAAGTACCGCGAGCTGATGGGCATTCTGCCCTCCTCCAAGCGGAAGCAGGTGTACTGAGCCGTCCGATCATGCTGTCCGCGCACGGTCCTCCACCCCGAGGAGGCGCCCCGATGCAGATCACCGTGACGTTCCGCCACGTCGAGCCGACTCCGGCGCTGCGCACCTATGCGGAAGAGAAGCTCTCAAGGGTCAAGAAGTACCTCCGCCGTCCGGTGGACGCTCACGTGATCCTGAGCGTCGCCAAAGAACGCCACATGGCCGAGATCACGCTCAAGGCCGACCACGTGACGATGTTCGCCCAGGAGGAGACCCACGACCTCTACTCCGCGATCGATCTCGCGCTCGACAAGCTGGAGCACCAGGCGCAGAAGCTGAAGACGCGCCGCCGGACCCACAAGGGCGGCACCGCGACGCGCGGTGCGGAGCTGCCCGAGGTGATGACCTCCGTGCTGGCAGCCGATCTCCCGGCGGACGGGGCCCGGAGCGTGATCCGCTCGCAGCGGGTGCCGGCCAAGCCGATGTCGGTCGAGGAGGCGGTCGAGCAGCTGAGCGTGTCGGGTGACGAATTCCTGGTCTTCACCAACGCGTCGAACCAGACCCTCGCCGTCCTCTATCGTCGCAAGGACGGTAACTACGGTCTCATCGAACCGGAGCGGCGTTGATCTCATGAAGATTACCGACATCCTGAACGAGCAGGGGATCGTGCCGGTCCTCGCCGGCCGGAGCAAGGCCGACATCATCGCGGAGCTGGCGAACGTCGTGGTCCGCCAGCATCGCGACATCGATCGCGAGCGGCTCGTGCAGGCCCTCGAGGACCGCGAGCGGTTGAACAGCACCGCGCTCGGAGAGGGCGTGGCCATCCCGCACGGGAAGCTCCCCGGCGTGAAGGGTGTGATCGCGGCCTTCGGTCGGAGCCCCTCGGGTGTCGATTTCAGCTCGCTCGACGGCAAGCCGACGCACCTCTTCTTCCTCCTCGTCGCTCCCGAGGACTCTGCCGGGACGCACCTGAAGGCGCTGGCCCGCATCTCCCGCCTGCTGAAGGATGCGAGCTTCCGGACGCGCCTCATGGGCGCCGCCGACGCGGGCGACCTCTTCCGGATCATCCGGGAAGAGGACGAGAAGTATTGAGCGTTCCCATCCGCGAGCTGCTCGAGACGGCGGGACCGGTGCTCCGGCTGCGCGTCGTCGCGGGTAGGCGCGGCCTCGACCGTCCCATCGCGCAGCCCCGTCTCCAGCAGCCGGGGCTGGCCCTGGC
>DATILR010000459.1:0-6185 GCA_035476275.1 Binatus sp. (SeqCode)
CCGCCCACCACCAACCCCTGCTTCTACGGCATCGACACGCCGACACGCGAGGAGCTGATCGCGTCGGCGCATCCGGTGGAGGGGATCCGGAAGTACCTGGGGGCCGATTCGCTCGCCTACCTGAGCCACGCCGGCCTCTTCGCCTTCACCGGAGGACGCGCCGAGGGTTTCTGCGACGCCTGCTTCACGGGCCGCTATCCGGTGCCGCTCGGGGACGAGACCCGCGCCCGTCAGCTCCACCTGTTCGAGGCGCGCGAGCGCTAGCTAGCGGGACGCGTCGGTCGCCACGACCATCGCGTCGCCGCGGCGGCGCACCACGGTGTCGTGCGCGCACGACGGGTCGGCCTGGGGATGGTCGATGGTGTAGTGCAGGCCGCGGCTCTCCTGGCGATGGCTGGCCGAGGCGATGATGAGCTCGGCGACGGTGGCGATGTTGCGGAGCTCGACCAGATCGCTGGTCAGCAGGACGTCGCGGTAGTAGGCCCGGATCTCGTCCTGGAGGAGCGCGATGCGCTCGCGCGCCCGCGCCAGGCGGCGGTCGCTCCGCACGATCCCGACGTAGTTCCACATGAAGCGCCGGATCTCGTCCCAGTTCTGCGTGACGACGACCGATTCGTCGCTGTCGGTGGCGTGCCCGGGGTCCCAGGGCCGGACGTCGGGCAACGGGTTGCGGTCACGGCGGAGCCGCTCGCAGGCCGCGGCCGCCGCGCGGTGCGCGAAGACCAGCGCTTCGAGGAGCGAGTTCGACGCGAGGCGGTTCGCGCCGTGGAGCCCCGTGCAGGCGACCTCGCCGCAGGCGTAGAGGCGGGGGAGGGCGGTCGTCCCGTGCAGGTCGGCGACCACGCCGCCGCATGCATAGTGGGCGGCGGGCACGACCGGGATCGGCTGCCGCGTGATGTCGATGCCGAAACGCAGGCAGGTGCGGTGCACCGTGGGGAAGCGCGTGCGGACGAACTCGGGGTCGCGGTGGCTGATGTCGAGGAGCACGCAATCGTAGCCGTGCACCTTCATCTCGTTGTCGATGGCGCGCGCCACGACGTCGCGGGGCGCGAGCTCGGCCCGTGAGTCATAGCGGGCCATGAAGGGCTCCCCGTCGGGGCGACGCAGGATGGCGCCCTCGCCACGCAGCGCCTCGGTCACGAGGAAGGACTTGGCCGCAGGGTGATAGAGGCAGGTCGGGTGGAACTGGAAGAACTCCATGTTCGCGACGGCGGCGCCGGCGCGGTACGCCATCGCGACCCCGTCGCCCGTCGCCACGTCCGGATTCGAGGTGTAGAGGTAGACCTTCCCGGCACCGCCGGTGCAGAGGAAGGTCGCGCGCGCGACGAAGCGGTGCACCTCTCGCGTGGTCCGGTCGAGGACGTAGGCGCCCCAGCAGACGGGCGGATCACCTCGCCGGTCGAGCAGGAGATCCACCGCCAGGTGGGTCTCGTGGATGACGATGTTCGGCGTGGCGCGCACCGCCTCGCTGAGCGCGCGGATGACCTCGTGCCCGGTGGCGTCGAGCGCGTGCAGGATGCGCCGCTTCGAATGGCCGCCCTCGCGGCCCAGATCGTAGTCCCGATCATCCGGGTCGCCGCGCAGATCGAAGTTGGTGCCGAGGGCGATCAGATCGCGGACGCGATCCGGTCCCTCGCGCACCACGACCTCGACCGCGTCGCGGTGACAGAGACCGGCGCCGGCGCGCAGGGTGTCCTCGATGTGGGACTCGAAGCTGTCCTCGGGGCTCCACACCGAGGCGATGCCGCCCTGCGCGTACTGGCTCGAGCTCTCGGGCAAGCGGTCCTTGGTGACCAGCACGACGCGTCCCGCGCGCGCGCATTCGAGCGCGCAGGTGAGCCCCGCAATGCCGCTGCCCAGGACGAGGAAGTCGCTCTCGACCGGCACGCGGGAAGCTTTCCGTGCCTGCACGTCCGGGTCAAGGGTGAGGGTCGCGGACGCCCTTCGTTTGCTTTCGCGGGACCCGTTTCGTAAGCTGTTTTTCGATGCGGATGGCGGTGTGGGGGGCGGTAGTCGCGGCTGGATTGTCCCTGGCCGCCCCTACACGCGCCGACATCTACCTCTACCGGGACGCCGACGGCGTCATGCACTTCACCAACGCACCCTCCGACGGCAAGTCCCGGCTGGCAATCAAAGAGCATCCCTTGCCACCTGCGCCCCGCATGCTGGTACCCTCGCGCGGCTTCCCCTACAGCAGCATCTTCAGGACGCCCATCCCGATGGCGCAGCCGACCTCGTACGACGCGCTCATCCGCGAGATCGCCGCCCGGAACAACGTCGAGTATGCGCTGGTGAAGGCCGTCATCAAGGCGGAGTCGGACTTCAACCGCCTCGCCGTTTCTCCCAAGGGCGCGCTCGGCCTCATGCAGCTCATGCCGCAGACGGCCGCGGCCCACGAGGTCCGGAACGTCTTCCTGCCACGCGACAACATCGAGGGTGGCTGCCGCCACCTCCGCATGCTACTCGACCGCTACGAGGGCAACCTGACGCTGTCGATCGCGGCCTACAACGCCGGCACGCAGCGGGTCGAGGAGGCCGGCGGCGTGCCGCCGATCCAGGAGACGCGCGAGTACGTCGCCCGGGTGCTGCGCTACCGGGTGGCCTATCTGCGGGAGAGCACGAGTGTCTACGAGGTCCGTCGCTGAGCCGATCCGCAGCGTCACGGGCCTCCCGAACCTCCTGAGCCTGCTCCGGGTCGCGCTCGTACCGCTCCTGGTGGTGACGCTCTTCTGGACGACCCCCGGCGCACGGGCGCTGGCGGGGCTCTTCTTCCTGATCGCGTGCGTGACCGACTTCTTCGACGGGTGGCTCGCCCGCCGTCACGGCATCACGACGGCCCTCGGCCAGCTCCTCGACCCGCTCGCCGACAAGCTGATCGTGGCCGCGGCCATCATCATGCTCGCCGCGGTCCCGCCCGAGCCGCGCATCCCGGCCTGGATAGCGGTGGTGATCGTGCTCCGCGAGCTCGCCGTGACCGGCCTGCGCGGGATCGCCTCGAGCAGCGGGGTTGTCCTCCCGGCGCAGGAGCTCGGCAAGTACAAGATGATCTTCCAGATGTTCGCCCTGGAAGCGCTCCTCCTCCACTACCCGTGGCCGATCCCGGGAACGGGGCTGATGATCGACTTCCACGCCGGGGGCATGCTCCTCCTCTGGGTCGCGCTGGTGCTCGCGGTCTGGTCGGCGGTCGACTACCACGTCCGCATCCTTCGCCAGATCCGCCTCGATTGACGCGCTCGGCGCCCGGCGATCAGGCCTTCCGCTCCCAGCCGTGGTGCTGGGCATAGAAGATCGGCCCCCCGAGATACATCGCGAAGCCGATCCCGAAGACGAAGGCGAGATCGCATTCCTCTTCCGAGGCCACGATCCGGCGGTCGCAGAGCTCTCGCGCCTTGCGGTAGAGCGCGCGGAGGCAGCGCTCGACGATCTCGTCCGCGGGCGTGATTCGCGTGCCCCGGTCGGGCACGAGGTTCGCGAGACCCGGCCAGACGCCGATCTTTCGCCCGTCCCGGTAGTCGTAGCAGCCCGCGCCGCTCTTGACGCCGAAGCGCTTCAGCGCGCGCAGCTTCCACACCAGCGGCTCGCGCGGCAGTGGCGACTCGGCCGCGATGGTGTCGAACATGCCCGCGGCGATGTCGAGGCCGGCCTGATCGCCCAGTTCGAAGGGTCCCACGGGGAACACGCTCTTGCGCATGGCCTCGTCGATCACGTCGATCGGAGTGCCCTCGCGGTAGATGTCCTCCGCCTCGAGCATGTAGGCGGCCAACCCGGCGTTGACCAGGAAGCCCGGGGAACCATCCTGGAGGATGAGCGGGGTCTTGTTGATGCTGCGCACGAAGGCGTGCGTGGTGGCGATGACGTCGGGGGTGGTCTCTTTCGCGGCGATCACCTCGACGAGCTGCATCATGGGATGCTCGGCAGGGCTGAAGAAGTGGAGATTGAGGAGGTTCCGGCGATCGCCCCCACCCTCGGCGAAGTATCCACCGAGGAGACCCGGTCCCATCGAGCTCGAGTTCGACGCGACGATCCCGTCCCGCTTCATGCCCGCGCCGAGCGCCCGATAGAACTCGGCTTTGATCTCGCGGTTTTCCATCCGCGCCTCGACCACCAAGTCGCAGTCGGTGAGATCCTTGAGGTCGTTCGTCACCCGCACGCTGCCGACCTTCTGCTTCATCTGGGCTTCGGTGAGGCTGCCCTTCTTCACGGCACGCGCATACTTGGCGGCCAGCTTGTCGGGCACGGAGGCGGCGAACTGCGGCAGCGGGACGTGGCCGACGACCGTGTAGCCGGCCTCGAGCGCGAGCCAGCCGATGGCGTTGCCCATGTAGCCGTCGATGCCGTCGACGCCGATCCGCCTGAGCGGCCGCGCCTTGCCGGGGAAGTCCTTCGGGAGCTTCTGGACCTTCTGCTGCGTGAAGAAGAAGCGCATGCCCGCCCGGCCCTCGGATGAGGTGGCCACGTCGAGGAACGCGTCCCGCTCGAGCTGGATCGCCTGGCGGAGTGGGAGCGCTGCCCCCTTCACCATCACGTCGAGCGCGATGTACGGCGCGCGCGGATTCGGGCGGCCCATGGTCGCGCGCTCGATCATCGGCAGGACCATCGGCTTGAGCGCCTCGGCGTTGGCCAGATCCGGCGGCGGCGTGCGGACGAGGGTCGGCAGCGTGTCGAGCAGGAACCGCTCGGCAAACGTATCGACGTCCGTTCCCTCGGGAACGACCGCGTCGATCATGTGGATCGCGACGGCCTCCTTCGCCCTGAAGTTCTTGCCGGTGAGCACCGCGGTGAAGCCGGCGTCGCCGTTGACCGGGTCGTTCGGGTTCACGAGGCCGCTCCGGCGCGGCATCCGCTGCGTGCCACCCAGGCCCGGGAAGATGTTGAGCCGGATCTCCGGGAACCCGATCGTCGATCGCTCCGTCGCGATGATCCCGCGACAGCCGAGCGCGAGCTCGTAGATGCCGCCCAGGGCGACGCCGTCGACCACCGCCAGCCAGGGCAGCGGTCCGTCCTCGATGTCGAACAGCGCCTCGTGCCCGGCATCGACGAAGGCGCCGAGCTGGCTGCGCGACGCGGTCATCAGCTCGCCGATGTTGGCCCCCGCCCCGAGGCCGAAGCGATTGCCCTTGAGGATGACCCCCTTGAGCGGAGTCGACGCGTGGATGCCCCGGAGCGTGGCCCGGAGCGTGTTCAGATCCGCCACCGCGGCCGCCGACAGCGTGTTCATGGCGCCCGAATCGAACGTCACCCAGGCGATCCCGTTCCGAACCTCGTGTGTAAACTGGCTCATGGCTCTCCCCCCTGGCCGTGCGACGTCTCAACACACGGTCCCGGTCGAAGGTGTAGAGGAGACACACCCCTCGGGCAAGGCAATGCATCGGTGCTACCGGGTGTGGCGGAGGTGGGGTGCGAGGCTCGCTAGGGGCCGACCGTCGAGGAACCATGCAGGCGGACACCGTGAGTCGACCTGATGTTCTCCGCGCTGTTGCCGGTCACGGTCGAGTCGATGAGCACAACGTAGCGGTTGGTGTCGATGCCGATCATGTTTCCGCTGACGAAGCTGTTCGTGAGGCGGGGCACCCCGTTGTACGTGCTGATCCCGGCCTGGCCATGGTCGCGCACGGTGACGTCGTCGAGGATGACCCGCTCGCCAAGGATCCCGTCTACTGTGGCTCCGGCGATCGTTCCGCCACCGCCCCGGATCTTGCAAATGGGAACGCCGCACAAGGTGTTGGTGCCGCCCCCGCACGGCTTCGCGCAGATGACCCCGATCTGCCCGCCGCGGAGGGTGAACCCGCCGAGATCCAGTGTCGAGCCCCTGGAGAGGACCACGGCGGCGCCGTAGTCGAGGAGACCGCCGGTGAAGCCGGTGCAGTCGAGGTCGGCGGCGAGGAACCCATCCCCCGTCACCACCTGCCCGCAGGTATTCACCTCGACGGGCGCCTGCGCGGCAGAGTCGAGGGAGAGCGTGGTGAGGAAGAGCAGGGTGCCCGGGATCAGGAGACCGCGGACCGCGCGCATGAGAACCTCCTCGAGGGTCGTTCGGCGGGCTCCTCCCCGTACGCTCGGTAGGTGGTCGTCGTCAAGGTCAATTTGACCCTGCGCGACGCACGAGTCGGGTGAATAGCTAGGATCTGGCAGGCTGATGATCAGGCCGCGCAGAAGGTCTCGGACGCTGCCGAGCCGGGAAGCGC
>DATILR010000460.1:0-16039 GCA_035476275.1 Binatus sp. (SeqCode)
AGCAGGGCCGCGCTTCGGAACAGAAGGCCGGCCGCTCGATTTCGCGGGGGAGGACTAGTTAGCCTGCTCGCGCTGGCACCACGGCAGCGAGCGTCCGGGACCGGCGGCCATTCGTTCCTCCGAGGGCGAACCTGCCCTCCAGCCCTCGCTTGCGCCATGCGGCGACTGTGTCGTCAACTCCCTTCCAACCCGACTTCCGCACCCCCCGCAGCCCGAGATCATGCCGACCCTCCCGGCCGATCGTGCTCCCCATCTAGGAATATTGCACTGCTATACAGCTCGACTCTGTAACGTCAGCCTTCTGTTCTTGTCAAGTGAGGTAACACGTGAGCCCCCGGGGCCCACACGCGTTATTCCCCAGGCCCTTCAGTAGAAATCCTTAACGACCCCGGCCACCTAGCGAGTTTCTACTCGGTAGCTTCAGCGATTCCATGTGATCGACGGCAGGGATGTTACGCAATTTGAGGTAGAGTCGAATCGGGCTTCGCCACCCGGGGAACCGGCTACGAGAACGAGCCGGACGAGCTTGGTGCCGGAATCCACTTCCATTT
This sequence comes from Binatus sp. (SeqCode), assembly GCA_035476275.1. Taxonomy (GTDB): domain Bacteria; phylum Desulfobacterota; class Binatia; order DP-6; family DP-6; genus DP-23. The sequence continues at coordinate 552 of DATILR010000460.1, forward strand.
TCGCCAACACCTGCGCGCGGTGTGCTTCGACCGTCCGCGCGCTCAGGTGAAGCTCCACGCCGATCTCCTTGCTGGTCTTGCCGGCAACGAGACCACCCATCACCTCACGCTCTCGGGGGGTGAGGCGCGCCACGCGCTGGGCAACCTCGGCGCGGATCACTTCTGCGCGCCGCGTTTCGCGATCACGCTCGATCGCCTGCCAGATGCGGTCTAGCAGAAGCTGGTCGCTGAAGGGTTTCTGGATGTAGTCGACTGCACCGCCCCGCAGCGCGCGAACGGCCGTCGGCACGTCCCCGTAGGCGGTGATGATGATGATCGGCGTCGGCACCCGGCGCGCTGTCAGCTCGGCCTGCAGGTCGAGGCCGCTCATCTGCTGCAGGCGCACGTCGAGGACAAGGCAACCGGGTTTCGTGGGGTCGTAAGCGTCCAGAAACTCGCGCGCAGAGCCGTAGGTCTCGGCGGCGAGACCCGCCGACTTGAGCAACCACCGCAACGATTTGCGCAACGCCGGGCTGTCATCCACCACGTAGACCGTCGGCTTCGGCTCTTGGGTCGCCGAGATGGATGCCCGTGAGGGTGTAGCTCGTCGCTTCCCCCTGAGAGGCGTGACCATGGGGTGGTCCGCCAATCGACCCGTGCCCGTGGGCTCGATGCCCTCGCCAAGAGGTTCGGCCGCTTCTGCTCCAGATTTCATTCGGAACTGCCTCCAGCCACGATGGGTAACGTGAATCGTGCGGTGGTGCCGCCTTTCGATTCCGTGGTCAGCCACACGCGGCCGCCGTGCGCTTCCGCGATCGAACGGCTGATCGAAAGGCCCATGCCCAGGCCGTTCGGCTTGGTCGTGATGAACGGAGCAAAAACGGCGTCGATCATCTCGGCGGGCACGCCCGTGCCGTGATCTCTCACGCTGATCTCTATCCCATCTTGCCCGGCCATCGCGGTCCGGATCGTCAATGCGGAAGTCTCCGATCCGTTCTGCATGGCCTCGAGCCCGTTGCGAACTAGGTTCACGAGGACCTGCTCGACCTGAACGCGGTCCACCCGGACTGCGGGGAGATCCTGCCCCAGCTCGAGGTGGATTGTAATTCCCTCATGATCGGCCTCGACACCGATCAGGCGCGCGGCGTCACGCACCAGCTGATTCACATCTGTCGGTTCGCGTTCGAATGTTCGCTTGTGAACGAAATCCCACAGGTGGCGAACGATCTCCCCGCCACGGAGTGCCTCCGCTGCTGCCTCCTCCATCATCTCGAGCAACTCGTCATTCCGTTCCACCCGGGAGCGCAGCTGACGCCTACACCCCGTGACGTAGTTCGCGATCGCCGCGAACTGCTGGCTGAGCTCGTGCGCCAGCAGGGAGGCGATTTCACCCATGGTGCCCAGGCGCTGCGCGTGCGCCAGCTCGGCCTGTTGCTCCTGCAGATGTCTCCTGAGCGCCTCCTCGATCTGCTTGCGCTCCGTGATGTCGCTGGCGATCCCCGCGATGCGACAGACGACGCCGCGACGGTCGCGAACCGCGAAGCGTCGATCGTGGACCCAACGAACGGTCCCATCCGGCTGGATGACGCGGTACTCCACGTCACCGTGTCCCTTGACCACGGTCGCGGAGAATGCCTCCCGCGCCCGCTGCCGATCGTCTTCATGAACCGCTTCGAGCCAGCTCTCCGGATGCGTGTACACCCGTCGGAAGGGACGTCCCCAGATGCGCTCGTAGGACGGGCTGACGTAGAGAACGAGTCGGAGGTCCGGCTCGGTGAGCCAGAATACCTCGTCGCCGTGTTCAACGAGCTGGCGGAACCGCGCTTCGGTGTCGCGGAGCGTTCCTTCGACCAACTTACGCCGAGCGATCTCGACCCTGCATCGTGCTCTCGTCCTCGCGAGAAGGGACGCCCGCTCCGACTGGGCCTCCAGAGCCCGCGCCAGGTTGCGCGCGCGGCTCTCGTCGGCACTGGGCGCCGTGGTTGTCGGACCCGATGGGAGGAAGGAGGGCGAGCTCGTTCTCGCCGCACGACCGTCAGGAGGGCTACTGGAATCGGCGGAGCGGACCTGCGTCAGCCCACTGGTCCCGGCGCGTGGGTTTGCCTTCTCGGGCACCAACCGCGAGCCGGACAACTGCACCCTCCAGGAAGAACGCTCGTGTGAAAGTTAGGCTACCGCACCCCCCCACCGCAATCTTCGGGCACCTAAAAGGAGAACGCTGAGTTTCGGTAGAGGCCGAACTCAGCCGAATAGTTCTCTAGGGTCAGCGGTTTTCTCTTGTCAAGGGTGGCTTCTACCCGTCGGCTGTAGGAGAATACCAGCTCGCATGAACCGGGCCGCGAGGGCACCTGGGCGTAGGGGCCCCTATATCAAAATAACCGCAAATCCGAGCAGTTATCTTCTGTTCGTGAGGAACGCCGCGCCAGACTCTGCGCCGTTAACGGTCTACCGTACATTAATGTCCACTCGAATTCGCGCCAACGCTTCCCGCGGCATCGGGCCGGCGCTCCACCGTGCAATCCCTAAAGTTACCTGTGATCATGGCCGAGAACTTTCGCAATACCTTCTTCTGTGGACGGGGTGTGGATGGTGCGGGTGACAAGCTTGCAGCTCCCGGTGAACCTCCCGGAGCTGTCCCGCCCGGCGAGGCGGGTGGCGGATGCCGTGTTGGTGGCGCCCCGGCTGACCTTCAACGCCGTGTGTTACGGCCTCCTGCCGACCCCGGCATCCACAGCACTCACCCTGCTCCGGGAAGGGCCTTCCGAGCTCCACTGGAAGGCAACCGGCGACGCTCTCGTTCGCTTCGCCCAGCACTCGGGTCCCCTCATCACCAAGCTCGGGCAGGTTCTGGCGACGCGGAGCGACATTTTCCCCGAGGCCGTGTGTATGCGTCTCGAAGCCCTCTACACGCAGCACCCGCACATGACGAGGGCGCAGCTCGACAGCTCACTTCGCTCAGCCTTCCCCGAGGGGTTGCCCTTCGGCAGCTTCGACTGGCGGCCCATCGCGGTCGGATCGATCGCGCAGGTCCATCGCGCGGAGCTGGTGAACGGGCAGCGGGTGATCGTCAAGCTGGTTCGACCGGCGCTCCAGCGCGAGATCGACCGAGACCTGAACGCCGCGGAGCTGCTGGTTGACCTTCTTCTGAAGATCCCTGGTTACGCGCGGAAGAAAACCCGGGTGGCCATCTCACATGCGCTCAGAGATCTGGGCGCCGCCCTGCGAAACGAGGTCGATCTCCGCCGGGAAGCGACATCGCTCGAAGAGTTTGGCCGGCGGTTCCGCACGAATCCCCGGGTCCGTGTTCCTGCGGTGTACCGGCAGTGGTGCTCGGGACGGGCGCTGGTGATGGAGGAGCTGCTCGGGGAGCCCCTCTCGGCGTACCGCGCCCGCGCGAAGACGGATCCAGACACCGCCAGGCGGGTGGCCGACTTGGCGTTCAAGGAGATCATCAAGCAGGTGTTCGAGGAGGGTCGCTTCCACGCAGATCCGCATGCCGGGAACCTGATCATCTTGCCCGACGGGCGGCTCGGGCTGATCGATCTCGGGCTGACCGGAGAGTCCGGGAGCCGGGATCGAAAGCGCATCGCGAGGGCGGTGCGAGCCTTCGTGTCGGGCGATCCGGATGCTCTCTGCCGGGCGTTGCTCGACTTCGGGATCCTTCCCCCCGACTTCCACTACGAGGACTTCAAGGCCGACGTCGAGGCCACAGTACGGGAGAGCGGGAGCCACGTCGTAGCGCACATGACGGGCAGGAACGGCGACGGCTCGGGGAACCCGAACCGGTTGGAGAAGTTCGTCAACGACCTCTTCCGCGTGGCCTACCGCCACGGTCTCTACGTTCCACCGTCGGCCACTCTCCTGATCAAGGCCATCGTGACGATCGAGGGGGTGGCGCGGTCCCTCAATCCGAACCTGAACGTCGTCGCCACCGTGGTGCCGATCGTCCTCAGCTCGCTGCGACCCCAGTGGCTCCGATGGCGATTCTGGAGAGACTGGTCGTTGTCGTTCATGGAAGCGTGAGCATCCCGAACGGGCTCAGCCCGCCCCACCTCGTCGCCGATCGAACCGTACTGCGAGAACCCGATCCCGGGTGCCCTCTTCCTGGAACTCCGGCTGCGCTAGCCGTTGGCTCCTGGTAGGAGGGAGGCAATGGACATCCGACAGGTGACGCCACGCGAGGCGTACGAGCTGCTCGAGCAGGATCCCAGCGCGATCTACCTCGACGTACGCACCGAGGGAGAGTTCGAGGCGGGCCATCCCGCGGGTGCTCGGAACGTGCCGGTCGTCTTCTTCGATCCGGGTGCCCGCCAGCCGGTACGCAACCCCGACTTCGTTGCGATCGTCGTGCGCCAACTTGCGCCAACCACGAAGCTCGTCGTCGGCTGCCAGTCCGGCGGACGGTCTCAGCACGCGTGTGAGCTGCTTGCGCAGGCCGGCTACACCGATCTGGCGAATGTGCATGGAGGCTTCGGGGGAGCGCGCGACCAGACAGGACGGGTGGTCCCAGGCTGGGCTGCGGCCGGCCTGCCCGTCGAGCAGGGACAGCCGCCGGGCCGGAGCTATGCCGATCTGAAGTCGAAGTGAGTGCGCCGTCGCGGCGCGTTGCTCACCGCTCGACCGTGACGCCCCGCCAGAAGGCCACGTGATCCTTGATGTTCCGCGCCGCCTCCTTGGGAGTGGGGTAGTACCAGGCGGCATCCTTGTTGGCCTCGCCGTTCACCACGACGTCGTAGTAGCTCGCCTCGCCCTTCCACGGACAGATCGTGTGCGTGCTGCTCGGCCGGAGATAGGTGCGGTTCACGGCGGTGGCCGGGAAGTAGCAGTTGCCCTCGACCATCTCGCAGCGGTCGCTCTCGGCGACTACCGCTCCGTTCCAGATCGCTTTCGGCATGCTCCGTCCTCCCTCGCGCCGCTCCGGCGGCGCGCGTTTCCTCGGCGAGCGTAACCCTGGTACGCAGCGGGCGGAATCCCCGGGCCGCGCTTGCCGGTCCCCTGCAAAAGCCGCAATGATCGCGGGCCGTCATGCAGGCGCCTGGGCTCCCGACCGCGCGAACCGCGCTCTCCGAGCGCGATTCCAAGCTGCTGCTGGCCCGCTACGGTATCCCCATTGCCGGCGAAGCCCTCGTTCCAGATGGCGTAGGAGCGATCCGCGCTGCCGAGGAGCTCGGCTTCCCCGTGGTACTGAAGCTCTGCGGGACCACGATCGTCCACAAGACCGAGCGTGACCTCGTCCGCCTCGGACTCGGCGACGCGGGTGCAGTGCGGGCGGCAGCAGACGAGCTGCTCCGGCTCCGGCGACCCGAGGACGGCGACGCGCAGCTGTTGGTCGCCGAGCAGGTGCGCGGGCGGCGGGAGCTCGTGGCCGGCATGGTGCGCGATCCCGTGCTCGGTCCATGCGTGATGCTCGGGCTCGGAGGGATCCTGGCCGAGGGCCTGGGCGACGTCGTCTTCGCCTCGGCGCCGCTCACGACGAGCGAGGGGCGGCGCATGATCACCCGGCTCCGCACCCACCGTCTCTTCCTCGAACCGTTCCGCGGGGAGCCCGCAGTCGACGTGGAAGCGCTGGTCTCGATCCTCCTCGGTCTCGCCCGCCTGGGGCTCGAGCGTGCCGACGTGCTGAGTGTCGACGTGAACCCGCTGGTCGTGCGGGGCCCCCTGCCGATCGCCGTCGATGCGCTGGTGGTCCTCGATGCCCGCGGTGAACGGCTCCCGAGTCCGCCGCCGGCGCAGCCGCCGCACGCCCATGTGCTCGAGCGGTTCCGGCCCCTCTTCCACCCCCGCGGCGTCATCGTCGCGGGCGCCTCGAACCACCCTGGCAAGTTCGGCTTCGTCGCGCTGCACAACCTCCTCCGCTACGGCTTCCGCGGTCCCGTCCATCCCGTCAACCGCGAGGGCGCCGAGGTCCTGGGACTCCGGGCCTACAAGGACGTGGCGGAGGTGCCCACCGGGCAGGCGGATCTCGTGTTCGTGTGCACGCCGAGCACGGTCAACGCCGACGTACTACGCGCCGCGGCTGCGGTGGGTGTCCGGGCCGCATTCGTGGCGAGCGGCGGCTACCGCGAGACCGGCGACGCCGGTAGGGCGCTCGAGCAGCAGCTCGTCGCGACTGCCGACGAGCTCGGCCTCCTCCTCGCCGGTCCGAACGGCCAGGGTGTCATCTCCACCGGCGCATCGATGTGCGCCCAGATGGTCGCGCCCTATCCGCCGCCCGGACGAATCTCCATCGCCAGCCAGAGTGGAAACGTCCTCTCCGTTTTTCTCAACTATGCGGTGCTGACCGGAATCGGCGTCAGCAAGGGCGTCTCCACGGGGAACTCCGCCCAGACGACGCTGGCCGACTACCTCGAGTACTTCTCGGCCGATCCCGAGACCACCGTCGCCCTCGCGTACCTCGAGGGGCTGGGCGACGGACGCGCGTTCGTGCGCACGGTGCGGGCGCTCACCGCCGCGAAGCCCCTGGTCGTCGTAAAGGGCGGCGCGGCCTCCGAGGGACAGCGTGCGGCGGCGAGCCACACGGGCTCGCTCGCCACCGACGACCGGCTCTTCGACGGCCTCTGCCACCAGCTTGGCATCGCCCGCGCGCCCAGCGTCGAGCAGGGTTTCGAGTGGGCTGCCACCTTCGCCACGCAGCCGCTGCCGGGGGGACGCCGTGTGGTCATCGTCACGACGGCTGGGGGATGGGGCGTGCTCGCCGCCGACGCCTGCGCCGCCGCCGGCCTTCGCCTCCTTCCCCTGCCTGCCGAGATGCGGACGATGATCGACACGCTGGTACCGGTGCGCTGGAGCCGCCAGAATCCGATCGATCTGGCCGGCGGCGAGACCCGCGACACGGTCCCTGCGGTTCTCGACCTGGTGTGCGCGCATCCGGAGGTCGACGCGGTTCTGCTGCTCGGGCTCGGCATCCAGTCGAACCAGGCCCACGTCTTCCGTACCGGTCCGTTCTTCCCCGACCACGGCCTCGAGCGTATCGCAGAGTTCCACGAGCGCCAGGATCGGCGTTACGCCGATGCGGCCCGAGAGGCCTCCGAGCGGCACGGCAAGCCCGTGCTGGTGGCAACCGAGCTCGTCTACACGGACCGCGCCTATGGCAACGCCGGCCCGTTCGCCGTGCGCGAGGGAGGGCGTGTGTGCTATCCGAGCGCGCATCGCGCCGTCGCGGCGCTGCGTGCTCTGGTCGACTACGCCGAGTTCCGCACCTCGATCCGGTCGCCAACCAGCAGATGAGCGCGGAGCCGCCCGCCTCACGGCCCGAGCCCGGTCTCTGCGCCGACTGCCGTCACGCCCGTGTTCAGCAGACCGCCCGCGGCAGCACGTTCTGGCGATGCGCTCGCGCCGAGACCGATCCGACCTTCGTCCGCTACCCGCGGCTGCCGGTGCGCATCTGCCCCGGATACGAGCGGAATCCCGACCCTCGGCCCTAGCGTCAGCCGACGGCGGGCGGCGTTACCTTGGTCGGCAGCGTCCCGAGCAGCGTCGTCGGGCCATCGGCGACCGCCACGCGCCGCGCGATGCGTCCGAGAAACAGGTACCCGGGCGCCATCAGCGCAAGGACGGCGGCCGATGCGGCCCAGGCCACCGGGATGCCCATCCCCCGCGCCACCTGCCCCATCGCGAGGAGACCGGTGGCCCCGCCCAGCGTGAAGAAGGTCGAGCGCACCGACAGCACGGTGGCGCGGTAGTCGGGGGCGACGTGCTCGTTGGTCCATGCCGCCAGCACGGGATCACTCAGCCCCAGGCTCACCTCCTGTAACAAGAGCCCGGCCAGGATCGGCGAGAGAGCGGTCGCCGTCGCCGCAACCACGAGCATCATCGCTCGCCAGAGCGCCGCCCCGGCCAGTACGAACTCGCGCTCGAAGCGGCTCAGCAGTCTGGGCACGAGCGCACCACCGGTCAGACCCGCGACGTTGATGAGCGCCAGGATCCATCCCATCGGCCAGAGCTCTCCTCCCACCAGTGGCTGCAGGCGCGGCTGCCAGAGGATGTAGAGCGGGAAGCCGGCGAAGGCCGCGGTGAGAGCGAGGGTACAGAGCAGCCGGAGCACTGGGGCTCCCCGTACCGCTGCGATACCGGCGAGCGCCGTGTGACCCAGCGATCGCGCCTGCCGTGCACCATCCGCCCTCGGCCGCTCCTCGTGCATGAGCAGGCCTCCGGTGATCGCGGTCAACGCGAACATCCCGACACAGACGAGCCAGGGCACCGCCCATCCGAGCTCGGCCACGTAGCCGCAGGCCACGGCGCCGATGATCATGACCGTCCGGAAGATGACCTGGGCCCGCGCGAAGAGCCGGTCGGTCGGACGCGAGTCGCCCTCCGCCCGGATGCCGTCGACCACCCACGCGTCGAGGGCCCCGCTGGCGAGCGTCGTGCCGACCGCATCGATGAACTCCGCCACCAGGCAGTCGGCGAAGCCGTGCGCACGCGCGTAGAGGCCGTACGCCCCCATGCGGATGACGCAGCTCGAGAGGAAGGCCGTCTTCCGGCTGAAGCGATCCGCGATCGCCCCGGTGGGCACCTCGAAGACGAAGACCGTGATCAGGTACATCGCCAGGACGGCGTTCATCTGGAAGAGGTCGAGCCCGCGGCTCAGGAGAAAGAGCGGATAGACGGGTGCGATGAAGAACTGGGAGAGGGTGTAGCCGCCGAACACCACGTAGTATGTCCGCTCGGTGCGCGTCATCGTGAATTTTTCAGCTCATCATGGGGACGAGGTCAGACTCAAGGCCGACAGCTCCACGCTCGTTGGAGGTGCGGCGGGGGGCGGTTGAGACGCCTCGGGCGGGACCGTAGACAGACGCCATGCCGCCGACGCCGATCGCCGGACGCCTCGCGAAACTCGACTGGCAGGCGATCCAGCACGCGCTCGATGAGCATGGGCATGCCACCACACCGCCGCTGCTCACACCCTCCGAGTGCAGTGCTCTCGTCCGCACCTTTCGCGACGACAGCCGGTTCCGGAGCCGAGTCGACATGGCCCGCTACCGCTTCGGCGTGGGCGAGTACAAGTACTTCGCCGAGCCATTGCCTCCGATCGTCTCTGCGCTGCGCACGCATCTCTACCGACGCCTCGCGCCGATCGCGAACCGCTGGGTGGAAACCCTCGGCGGCGACGATCACTTCCCGCCGGACCTCTCCGCGTATCTCGCGCGCTGCGCCGCCGGCGGGCAGGCGAGACCGACACCGCTCCTGCTCCACTATGGCCCGGGCGGCTACAACTGCCTGCACCAGGACGTGTATGGCTCGCTCATGTTCCCCCTGCAGTTCACCTGCGTGCTGAGCCGCGTGGGCGAGGACTACACGGGAGGGGAGATCCTCCTCGTCGAGCAGCGACCGCGGGCGCAGTCACGCGGGCAGGCCGTCGTCCTCGCCCAGGGTGCCGCCGTCATCTTCCCGTCCCGGCACCGGCCGGTGCCGGGAGGACGCGGCCACTACCGCGTGACCGTGCGTCACGGCGTGAGCCAGATCCAGTCGGGCGAGCGGATGAGCCTCGGCATCATCTTTCACAACGCCGAATGAAGCGTCTGGAGGTGATACGGAATGGCCACCATCAGGCTGGCGACGGAACGGGATGGCGAGGCGATCGCGGCCATCTACGGGCCCTTCGTGACCGCCACCCCCATCTCCTTCGAGCTGGATCCCCCGAGCGTCGCCGAGATGCGCCGGCGCATCGCGGAGCGGCGCGGCCGTTGGCCCTGGCTGGTGTGCGAGGATGGCGGCCAGGTCCTCGGCTATGCCTATGCCGGGCGCTTCCGCGAGCGGGCGGCGTATCAGTGGGCGGTCGACCTCTCGGTGTACATCCGCGGAGACCGTCACCGATCGGGAATCGGTCGCGGTCTCTACAGCTCGCTCTTCGCGATCCTCCGACTCCAGGGCTACTGCACGGCCTACGCCGACATCACGTTGCCCCACCCCGCGAGCGTCGCCCTGCACGAGTCCTTCGGCTTCCGGCCGCTCGGCGTGTACCGGAAGGTCGGCTTCAAGCTCGGAGCGTGGCACGACGTCGGCTGCTGGGAGCTCGAGCTGCGACCCTACCCGGCGCACCCCGGCTCACCAGCGCCGCTCGGCGTGGTCGAGGCGTCTCCGGACTGGACGGCCGCCCTGGCGAAGGGCCTGCCGTACCTCCGCCTATGATCCTCTCGCCGCCAGCTTGACGAGAAGCGCGCGCGTCCGCTCGAGCGCTTCCTCATCACCTTTGACCCGGAACGGAATCGCGAGGTAATCCGTCGTCCCGATCTCGGCGAGGTGCTGCAGCTGCTCGCCGACCGCGCTCTCGTCGCCGACGATCGCAACGTTGGCGGGACCCTCGACACCCTCGCGATCCAGCATGGCCCGGTAGGAGGGAAGAACGCCGTAGATCTCGAAGGTCTTCGCCGCGGATACGCGCGCGGCGGCAGTCTCGCGCGTCACCGCGACCGGTAGCGAGACGACGATGCGGGGTGCCGGACGCCCGGCCCGGGCGGCGGCATCGCGCAGCCGCGGAACGGTGTGCTCGCGAAGCGTCCGCGGTCCCGTCATCCAGGTGATGGTACCGTCCGCCTGGGCGCCGCAGAGCGCCAGCATGCGGGGCGCGAGGGCTGCCATGAGGATCGGACACGGCGTCGCGCCGGCCACGGCGACCTGTGCCGAGACGCGATACTCCTCGCCCTGGTAGCTGACGCTGCCATTGCGGATGAGCGGAGCGAGCACCGCGAGATACTCCCGCATGTGGCTGAAGGGTTTCGCGAAGGAAAGGCCGAGCATGCCTTCGATCACGACCTGGTGCGACAGCCCGATGCCGAGCGTGAAGCGTCCACGCGCCACCGCCTGGGCCGACAGTGCCTGCTGGGCCATGGCGACCGGATGACGCGGGAAGGTGGGAACGACGGCGGTGCCCAGCTCGATCGTCCGCGTCTCCCGCCCGCAGATCGCGGCGGCGGTGATGGCGTCCATCCCGAAGATGTTGGCGAACCAGCCGCTCTTGAATCCGTCCGCCTCCGCCCGCTTTGCCTGCGCCACCAGACCATCCACGTCGGCGGGTGCTCCGGCCATGTCACCGATCCCGATTCCAATACGCATGGGTCGTCCCTCCGGCCGTGGCCCTATCACAATCCGCCCGTCACGGTATATGTGCGCTCGGTGCCCTATCCCCGAATGCTCCGCGTCCGGCAGCGCGTCGACGCGCCCGCCGTCGACGACGTCCGGAGTGCAGTCCGCAACGAGCTCGCCCGGATCGGCATCCCGCGCGGCGTCCGACGTGGCGAGTCGATCGCCATCACCGCGGGCAGCCGCGGCATCGTCGACATCGTCCCGGTCCTCCAGACGGTGGCCGCCGTGCTGCGCGAGGCGGGTGCGGATCCGTTCCTCGTGCCCGCGATGGGGAGCCATGGCGGCGCGACCGCCGAGGGTCAGGTGAAGGTGCTCGCGACCTACGGGATCACCGCCGCGAGCATCGGCGTCCCCCTCCGTTCCGCGATGGATGTCGTCCAGGTGGGAACGACCGAGGAGGGGATCCCGGCCTACGTCGATCGCCTCGCCGCGGCAGCGGACCGCATCGTCATCGTGGCGCGCATCAAGCCCCACACCGACTTCGACGGTTCCATCGGGAGTGGATTCCTCAAGATGCTCGCCATCGGACTCGCCAAGGAGATCGGTGCCTCCACCTGCCACCGGGCCGTCGTCCACCACGGCTTCGAGCGCGTCCTCCGCTCGGTCGCCCGCGTCGTCCTGGCGCAGGCGCGGATCGCATGCGGGCTCGCCATCGTCGAGAACGCGGCCGAGGGCACCGCCGTCGTGGAGGCGGTGACACCCGAGGAGATGGAGACGCGCGAGGAGGCGCTGCACGCACTCGCCACGCGCCTGATGCTCCGCCTGCCGGTCGACCCCATCGACCTCCTCATCGTCGACGAGATCGGCAAGAACGTGAGCGGCCTCGGCATGGACACGAACGTCGTCGGCCGGAAGCCCCTGGGCGACGGCGCGGGGGCACCCCACATTCGCCGCATCTTCGTCCGCGATCTGACCCCCGAGACCCACGGCAACGCCCTCGGCGTCGGGCTGGCGGACTTCGCCACCTCTCGTCTCGTGCGGGCGATCGACTATCGTGCGACGGTGGTGAACGCGCTCGCGGCGGCTCACCCGGAGGCCGCGGTCATCCCCGTCCACTTCGAGAGTGACCGGGAAGTGATCGACGCGGCGCTCGCCACGGTGGGGCTCACACCCCCCGAGCAGACGCGTGTCGTCCGCATCCGGAACACGCTCCGCCTGCGCGAGCTGGAAGTCTCCGAGGCGTGCGCGGCGGAGGTGACCGGCCGGGCGGGGCTAGACGTCGTGAGCGCCCCGGAGGCGCTCGCCTTCGACCCCGCCGGCAATCTCCAGCCGCTGGCGCCCGCTGCTACGGCACCACGTAGTACAGCCCGAGAAGGATGAACATCTCGTCCTCGGTGGTCACGCCCCCGAGGAGCGGGCAGGCATCGCAGACGCCGTCGGCAGCACCACTCGTGCTGTCACACTCGCGGTCATCACCATGGCAGAGCTGCCCCTTGTGCGGCCCCGCCATGCACGCCACGGCGGTGTCATTGCACGGCCCGCCCGCGACGCCCGGCGGGATGGGCGGCGGCGGGTTCGGCGAGGTCGACTGCCGCTTCACCTCGTCCGGGTTGGTGGCGCCGTTGTCGTAGAGCGAGCAGAACTTGTAGCGCCGGCTCGCGGCATCGACGCTGTCGAGCGGGACCGGCGGGTCGAAATAGAGCACGGTCGGGTCGTTGTACTGCGTCGTGGTGAAGATCGGTGGACCCGGCTCCGGGGTGCAGGTCGGGTCGGTGCTCGAGCTGCAGTTTTGGGCGATGCCCGGCCCCCAGATGCGGAAGAGCTTGCCGCGCTTGTGGGTGTGGGAACTCAGCTGGAAGAGCCGGGCGCCCTGGGGAAGGGTGTGGGTCCGGCAGTACTCGCGCTTCTCGAAGGGCGGCACGTTCTGCACGAAGATGTCCCGCGCGTCGAAGATGGCCTGGACGGGATACGTCCGGTCGGTCGGCCCGGCGAAGTAGAGGTTCAGCCACTGTTGGTTGGTGGTCGGCTCGAAGGTGAGGTTGAAGGCGTGCGAGTTCCACACGACCACACCCTTCACCGGGATCATGGAAAACACCCCGGGCGGATAGACGTTGCTCGAGACGGGAGCCTGCGAGCCACCGATCAGGGGCGAGCTGTCGCTCCCGAGCCCGCTCAGATCGAAGCCGTAGTCGGGGGGGCCATAGCCGATGCACGCCACCGACGAGACCACCTTCCCCGCGCAGCCGCTGCCCGCACCGCAGTCGGCGCCTCCGGGCGCCGGCAGACCGATCCCGAGCGGGTTGCACGCCTGCCCGTCGGTGGCGCCGCCGTGGCAGGTGAAGGGACCGAAGTTGGCCGCCGGATCCGTGATGTCGTAGACGCCCTTGTAGATGTGAATGAGACTGTGATGCGAGTTCGGGTCCTGCGTGAGCTCGCTCTTGTTGTAGAAGAAGCAGCTCTTGGTCGGGCCGCCCCAGAAATCGGGACACGGCGTCTGCGCCTCCAGAGGAATCTGCGCCGAGAAGTCGAAGTAGGTCGCGAAGCAGACCTCGTTCTCTCCCCGCGGGGCGATCGGCCAGGCGGGAGCGTGGAGCTGCACGCCGTCCTGCGGCGCGGGCGGATCGGGTGGAGGGATGTGGATCGGGTCGGCGTTCGGGAAGCACGACGACAGGAGGCCTTCTGTGCCGCCGACGACGCCCGTCGCGGGGGCTCCCGCGCGGATCCAGATCTTCAACGCGTCGAGCTGCTCGGCGGGGATCGGGGGAAGGCCGTTCGGCATCGCCGCGCCCGGAACGTCGGCCAGGCCGAGTGTTCCCTTGGCGAGCTTGCGCCAGAGAAAGCTCTGCTCCTCGTCGCCGGGTTTGACGCGGTCCATCTGGCCGGCGGGTGAGAACACACCCACCAGGTTCTGGAAGGCGACGTCGGGCTGAAGGTCGAGTCCGCCCTGGGCGGCGGCCCCGTGACAAACTGCCTGCGTGCAACCGTGCTTGTTGAATATGACGTCCTGGATCGCCTCGAACGTGCTCGTGAAGCTCGCCCCGCTCTTGGCGAGAACCCGTCGCGAGGTACTCTTGGCGAGCGGCGTCCGGAAGTCCGAGCACCAGCGCGTGTCGCCGATGGCGAACGTCACGGTGAAGCCATCCGCCAGTCCGGTGATGACGTACGGCCAGCTGGCGCCGCCGCCGATCACCTTGATGGTGCCGCGATGTCGTCCCAGCCGGGCGAGGACCGAGCGGATGCCGCCCTCCGCTCGCGACGGATCGTCGTAGCGATAGCCGTTCTTCCCGGCCGGGTGGCCGAGTCCGCGCCAGCGCACGAACGGCAGCGTGATCGCTCCGGTGTCCCCGCCGCCCGCCGCCGCGGTGAGACGCAGCGTCGCGCCGGCGATCCGTGGGTCTTCCATCGTGGCGGTCGCGCTCGCCGGCCAGCCAGCCTTGAAGACCACGCGGCGACGCTCCGGCCGACCATTGTCGACCATCGACAGCTGGCCCGAGGCATGGACGTAGGACTCCCCGGCTGTCTGCGCCCCGGCAGGCAGGGCGGGCAGCGCGAGGAGCAGGGCACACAGGCCCCGGCGGATGACGTGCATGAGTGTGGGTGGACCTCCGCCCGATATGTATGATGACTCGACCCCGGCAATCCACGGGGGCCGTCGGAGGCGGGCCGATCGGTCGGAGAGGGGCTGCCTTACCGCGAAACCGGGGTCCGAACGGAGCGGGGGACTACGCTACCGCCCGCAGCGCAGCTTGCGGGCGTCGAGGCTGCACCTCCCGCTCAGATCGGCGGCAAAGCACTGCGATCCGATCCACAGGCGCGGGTTGATGGACTGCCCGTCGAGAGCGGACACCCCGAGGTGGCGGGCATGGAGCGCCACCTCGACGCTTCCCGATTTCCGGATGCGGAGCGAGGCGGCGGTCAGGCCGCCGGCGGAGCCCGAAGGATCCGCGTAGCGGATGAGGCCAGGCTTGGGCCGTCGCCAGAAGGGATCGCTCGAGGGGTGATCGACGTCTGCCGAGAAGAGCACCTGGGTTCCGTCGCGCAGCTCCAGGACGAGCGTGTCGGTGTCGTCGGGCTTGATGGGGGCCGGGGGATGGAACGAGGCCGCCAGGTTGAAGATCCCGGAGGTCGTCCCGCGGACGTCCCGCTTCAGCTTGAGGGCGTGCACGTCGAGCGAGGTCGGCCCGCCCGATGCCGCACAGACGCCAGCCTGGCAGACGCGGAGCCCGTCGCACGCATCGGCGCTCGGGCAGGACGTGCCGTCGGGCACGAGCGCGCCCAGCACGCACGCCCCGTTCTGGCAGGAACCCTGGGCCCGGCACGGATCAGTCGTGTCGCAGACCGTTCCGTCCGCTGCTCGCCCGCTGTGTCGGCAGATGCCGCCCTGGCAGGTCTCCTCGCCGTTGCAGGAATCGCCGTCGTCGCACGACGTGCCGTCGGGCTGTCCCGGGCAGGGACCACCGGGCGGCAGGCACTGCGCGCGCAGG
>DATILR010000461.1:0-16273 GCA_035476275.1 Binatus sp. (SeqCode)
TCCGCCAGTTCGACATCACGGTGTCGGTCGCGTCATCGAGCTCGCCCGCGAAGGCCATCTTCGTCATCGCGAGCGCGAACCCCTTCGCCTGCGCGATCGTGGCCTTCGGCGGCATCGCGAGCACGTTTGGATCGGTGACGACGTCTAGCAGCGCCGGCCCCTTGCACCCGAGCACTCGTTCCAGCGCCGGACGGACCTGCGCGGGGTCCTCGACGCGGACACCCTCGAGGCCCACCGCTTGCGCCAGGGCGGCGAAGTTCGGGTTCTTGAGCTCGCAACCGTGGTGCGGAAATCCCCCGACCTCCATCTCGAGCTGGACCATGCCGAGCGTGTGGTTGTTGAAGAGAACGATCTTGACCGGCAGCTCGTGCTGGCCGAGCGTGAGGAGCTCGCCCATCAGCATGGCGAGTCCCCCGTCCCCCGAGAGCGAGATCACCTGGCGATTCGGGTACGCGACCTGCGCGCCGATCGCCTGCGGGAGCGCGTTCGCCATCGACCCATGGTTGAACGACCCGAGGAATCGGCGCCCCTTCGCGGCGTGCACGTAGCGCGCGCCCCAGACGGCGCACATCCCGGTGTCGACCGTGAACACGGCGTCGGGACTCGCGAGCTCGTCCAGCGTCGCAGCGACGTACTCGGGGTGGATCGGGCGGCGTGTGCCGACGTGCTCGACATAGGCCCGGAGCTTCCGGCGTGCGCGCTCGTGTCGCTCGGTCATTCGGTCCAGGAAGGCCCGGTCGGCCTTTGCCTCGACGAGCGCGAGGAGCGCGTCGATCGTGTCGCCGACGTCGCCGCAGAGGCCGAGGTCGAGCTTCGAGCGGCGTCCGAGGCGCTCCGGTCGGACGTCGATCTGCGCGATGCGCGGCGACGTCGGCATGAACGTGTCGTAGGGGAAGTCCGTGCCGAGGAGCAGGAGGACGTCGCAGGCGTGCATCGCCTCGTACGCGGCGCCCCAGCCGAGGAGACCGGTCATGCCGACGGCGTACGGATTGTCGTGCTCCATCCACTCCTTGCCGCGGAACGAGTACCCGACGGGCGCCTTGAGCTTCTCGGCGAGTGCGAGAACCTGGCGTTGGGCGCCGGCGCAGCCGGTGCCACAGAAGAGCGTCACGGTGCGCGCCGTGTTGAGCAGGTCCGCCAGCCGCGCGAGGTCGCCGTCGGCGGGTCGCACCACGGGGACGGCGACGAACGGGCCGTGCGCGAACGGGTGCGCCGGAGCATCCATCGCGGCGACGTCGCCGGGCAGGACGACGACCGAGACGCCGCGCCGGCTGACCGCGTGCTGCAAGGCGCTCTGCAGCACGCGCGGGAACTGCTGGGGGTGCGAGACCAGCTCGCAGTAGTGGCTGCATTCGCGGAAGAGCTGATCCGGATGCGTCTCCTGGAAGTATCCCGTGCCAATCTCCGCGCTCGGGATGTGAGCGGCGATGGCGAGGACGGGCGCCATGTTCCGGTGGGCGTCGAAGAGCCCGTTGATGAGATGGAGATTGCCGGGGCCGCAGCTCCCCGCGCAGACCGCGAGCTTGCCGGTGAGCTCGGCGTCGGCCCCGGCCGCGAACGCCGCGGCTTCCTCGTGGCGAACGTGGACCCAGTCGACGGTCTCGCTCCGGCGGATCGCGTCGGTCACGGGGTTCAAGCTGTCGCCGACGATGCCGTAGACGCGTCGGATACCGGCTTCGACGAGGGTTTGCACCAGTCTCTCGGCCACGGTCTGTGCCATTGCGGTCAATCTCCCTCGTGGTCGCTGCGCACTTCCGATCACGACCCCGGTGAGCGCAGGTCACGCGGACGTCCCACGTTTCGACGATGACGGCGTCAGCAAAGGGTGTGCCCGCAGCACCGAAGCTTGCGCGTCGTCAGGCGGAGGCCGGGACGTGACCTGCGCGGGCGACGTCCCAAGTCGATCATCCGGTACCCGGGCGCAACTGCCGAGTCGTCGGCAAAGATGACGACGACTCGACTCTCTCGGGCTCCCGACCGGTCTCAGACGAGAGGTCCGTGGTGGCGTGGATCGTGCATCCCCAGAGCATGGCTGGGTTCATGGTGCGATGAGCTGCACGACCCTCATGGTGTCATTCGGGGCGAGCCGGACGCCCCATCTCTGCCGGGTCGCCGGTCGCGGGCCCGGCCGTTCGCCGTTCACCGTGTCGGACCGTGCATGAAGCGCGCGATCTTCCTCGCTCCCTTCCTCGCGGGCACGGTCCAGGCCTTGGCCAACGACTGGGGGATGGGCGAAGCCAACTCCAAGATCGAGCGGGCGAACATCTTCCGACCCCTCTCCACCCCGGCTCACGAGATCAGCACGCTTGCGGTGTTCGTCCTCGCGGTCACGACGGTGATCTTCGTGATCGTCAGCGGGCTCCTCACCTACAGCGTGGTCCGCTTCCGTTCTCGCCGCGGTGACGACGGCAGCGAGCCGCCGCAGGTCTACGGCAGCGGGCCGGTCGAGTTCGCGTGGACGGCGGTGCCGGTGCTGATCGTGTTCGTGCTCATCCTCACGACGGCGCGCAGCATCTACACGGTGCAGGCCGCGCGACGTCCGCCCCAGGCGGTCGGAGTGCGGGTCGTCGGACACCAGTGGTGGTGGGAATTCCAGTATCCCGAGCTCGGCATCGTGACGGCGAACGAGCTGCACGTCCCGGTGAGCGATCCGCCAGGCTCCACGCCGACGTTTCTCGAGCTGGAATCCGCGGACGTCGCGCACAGCTTCTGGGTACCCCGGCTCGCCGGGAAGACCGACCTCATCCCGAACAAGACGAACGTCACCTGGATCGATCCTCAGGAGCCGGGCGTGTTCCTCGGACAGTGCGCCGAGTTCTGCGGGACGCAGCATGCGCTCATGCTCCTCCGCGTGGTCGTACACCCGCGCGATGAATGGGATCGCTGGGTGAGCGCCCAGCGAAAGCCGGCGGCCGGGGATCCGTCGGTGGCGAACGGCCGGCGCGTGTTCGAGTCGACGGCGTGTGTGAGCTGCCACGCCGTGCGCGGCAGCGGCGCGGTGGGTCGCTTCGGGCCGGACCTGACGCATCTCATGAGCCGGGAAACACTCGCGGCGGGCGCAGCGTTGAACACCCCCGAGAACCTGAAGGCGTGGATCCGCGATCCCGCCGCGATCAAGCCGGGAGCGCTGATGCCCGCGATGAACCTCGACGCACGGGATCTCGACGACCTCGTCGCCTACCTGGTGACGCTCGGCTAGCGGGACCGCATGTCGACCATCGAGCACGACGCCGTCATCGAACGACCCGAGAGCGAGGTGTCCGGGCTAGGCCGACTGCACGAATTGGTGACCACGGTCGACCACAAGCGTCTCGGCCTCATGTACATCGGCTCCGCACTCCTCTTCTTCGTCGTCGCCGGCCTCCAAGCCGCCGTGATCCGCCTCCAGCTCGCGGTGCCGAACGCGGGCATCGTCCCGCCTCAGGTCTTCAATCGGCTGATGACGGTGCACGGCACCTCGATGGTCTTCCTCTTCGGCATGCCGATCCTCACGGGGTTCTTCAACTACCTCGTGCCGCTCATGATCGGCGCGCGCGACCTCGCCTTTCCGCGACTGAACGCCTTCGGATTCTGGTTGTGGCTCTTCGGCAGCTGCCTCCTCTACTACAGCTACGTGGGAGGCGAGGGGCTCTACGGCGCGGGCAGCGCGCCGGACGTGGGCTGGTTCGCGTACGCGCCGCTCACGGAGCGGCCGTTCTCGCCCGGCAACGGGACCGACTACTGGATCCTCTGCATCCTGCTGACGAGCGTCGGCTCGACGGCGACCGCCATCAACCTCATCGCATCGATCGTCGGCATGCGCTGCCCCGGCATGACGCTCCGGAAGATGCCCGTGCTCGTCTGGCTCGCGCTGATCTGGTCCTCGATGATCCTGGTCGCGCTGTCGCCGCTCTCGGCGGCGCAGGTGATGCTGCTCCTGGATCGTTTCCTCGGAGCCCACTTCTTCGACACCCAGGCCGGCGGCTCCGCGGTCCTCTGGCAGCACTTCTTCTGGATCTTCGGTCACCCGGAGGTCTACATCCTCGTCATCCCCGGATTCGCCTTCGCGTCCGAGATCATCCCGGTGTTCTCGCGGAAGGTGATCTTCGGCTACGAGGTCATGGTCGCCGCCACGTGCGCGATCGGCTTCATCAGCGTCTCCGTGTGGGCGCATCACATGTTCAGCGTCGGGATGACGCCGGCCGGCAACGTCTTCTTCGCCACCTCGACGATGCTGGTCGGCGTCCCCACCGGCATCAAGATCTTCAACTGGCTCGCCACCATCTGGGGCGGCAAGCTCCGCTTCCGCACGCCGATGCTCTTCTGCCTGGGCTTCCTCTTCCAGTTCCTGATCGCCGGCCTCACGGGAATCATGCTCGCGGTCGTGCCGTTCGACTGGCAGCTGACCGATACGTACTTCGTGGTCGCGCACTTCCACTACGTCCTGATCGGCGGGCTGGCCTTCACGATCTTCGGGGCCATCTACTACTGGTTCCCGAAGGCGACGGGTCGCATGCTGAGCGAGACGCTCGGCCTGTGGCACTTCTGGCTGTTCCTAATCGGCTTTCACCTGACGTTCGACACCCTCCACTTCGCGGGCATGCTCGGCATGCCGCGGCGCATCTACACGTACCAGCCCGGTCGAGGGCTCGAGGCGTACAACCTCGTCGCATCCATCGGGGTGCTCTTCCAGGCCGCCGGCGTCCTGGTGCTCGTGATCAACGTCATCCGCTCGCTGCGCTCCGGTGCCCCCGCCGGCGACGATCCGTGGGACGCCTGGACGCTCGAATGGAGCACGAGCTCGCCGCCGCCCGAGTACAACTTCGCGACCGTTCCGGTCGTGCAGAGCCGGCGCCCGCTGTGGGACGCGAAGCATCCGGAAGACCCGGACTGGCGGTACGAATGAGCACGACCGAAGCGTGGGAGATCCCGAGCCGCGGCCGCATGGCGATGCTCGGCCTCATCGTGACCGAGAGCGCCTTCTTCGCGATCTTCGTCGTCGCCTATCTCTTCTACATCGGGAAGAGCCTCAGCGGTCCTACGCCGCGCGACGTGCTCGAGCCGCCCATCGGCGGATCGATCGCGCTTCTGTCGAGCAGTATCACCGTCGCCCTCGCGGTACGGGCGCTACGGGGCGGACGCGTGCGAGCCTTCCGCGCCTGGTGGCTGACGACGCTCGCGCTCGGGCTCGCCTTCCTCATCGGTACGGCGAGGGAATGGGAGCGGCTCATCGCGCGCGGAGTGACCATCCGCACGAACCTGTTCGGCACGACCTACTACGCGCTCGTCGGCCTGCATGCCGCGCACGTGACGATCGGCCTCATCTTGATCTCACTCGTGCTCGCGTTCGCACTCCGGGGATACGTCGCAGCCCCGGAAGCGGAACGAACGGAGCTCCTCTCCTGGTACTGGCACTTCGTGGATGGCGTGTGGGTCGTCGTGTTCACCACCGTCTACGTGATCGGCAGGTGACGGGATGGAGCGCGTACAGATGCCGGCACCGACCGCGTGGCCCATGATCGCCGCGTTCGGCTTGGGCTTCGCGTTCATGGGGCTCCTCACCAACGCGGTGGTGAGCGCGGTCGGCCTCGCGATGTTCGTGGCCGGAGCGGTCGGGTGGTTTCGCGAGGTCCTGCCCGTGGAGCACCGCGAGCCCGTCCCGCTCGCGACGATCGTCCCGGTCCCTCGACCCGCGCGCGGCCCGGTGAAGCGCATGGAAGCCGGGGTAGAAGGCCACCGGGCCCGATTGCCGGTCGCGATCTATCCCTACTCGGCCGGGTTACGGGGTGGCATCGCGGGGGGGGGCGCCATGGCCGTCCTCGCGATCGCGTACGGCTTGGTCGCCTACGGCAGCCCCTGGTACGCCATCAACATCCTGGCCGCGGCCGTTCTCACCGACCTCGCAAGCGCCGACGCCGCCACGCTCGCGACCTTCAACGCCGTGGCGTTCGGCGTCGCCTGCATGATTCATGCGGTCGGCTCCGTCCTCATCGGGCTGCTCTACGGCGTCCTGCTGCCCATGCTCCCGCGCCGGCCCGTCCTCTTTTCCAGTGTCGTGGCTCCCCTGTTGTGGACGAGCCTCATCTGGGCCTCGCTCAACGTCCTCAACCCGGTCCTGGACGAGCGCATCGATTGGCGATGGTTCATCGCGTCGCAGGTCGCCTTCGGGATCGCCGCGGGCGCCGTCGTCGCGCGCTCGGAGCGGATCGCCACGCTCCAGCATTTGCCGCTGCGCGTCCGTGCCGGGATCGAGGCGTCCGGTCTGGAGGACGCATGAGAGCGCGTCGCTTCCGCGCGGCCGTCAGCATCCTCGGGGCCGTGACGTCCCTCGCCGTGGGATGTGACTCGCTTCCGGGAACGCCGACGGAGGCCGATCGTCCGCTCCGGCCGTCGCAGGTGACCGACTTCACCGTCCTCTATCGTGGCAGCTGTGCCGGGTGCCACGGTGCGGATGGCCGCTTCGGGGCAGCGCTGCCGCTCGCCCACCCGGTCTATCTCGCCCTGGTCGACGACGAGGCATTGCGTCGCGTGATTGCGAACGGCGTGCCGGGAACGTCCATGCCGCCGTTCGCCCGGAGCGCGGGCGGCGCGCTGACGGACGCTCAGGTCGACGTCCTCATCGAAGGCATGCGCCAGCGCTGGGCGCGGCCGGACGTGCTCGGAAACGATCGCCCGCCGCCCTACGCGGCCGTGGGGGCAGGTGACGCCGTGCGAGGCGCAACCGTGTACGACGAATACTGCGCGTCGTGCCACGGCCGCGACGGGGCGGGTGGACCGCGCGCCGGAAGCATCATCGATCGCGCCTACCTCGCGCTCGTGAGCGCCCAGGGGCTGCGGACGCTCGTGGTCGCGGGCCGCCCTGACCTCGGCCACCCCGACTGGCGCACCTACGCAGGGCGAGCGCCGATGACGGCCGAGGATGTCTCGGACGTCGTCGCCTGGATGGTCACGAAGCGCGCGGATTCAGCGGATGCGGCCGACGTCATTGCTCGGGAGGGAGCGTGGTGGCGATGAGCTCCGAAACAGCTGACGGATCGATCGCTGCGGCCAAGCCCACGGCGGCGCCGACCTCGCGACGAGGATTCCTCCTCGGGCTCGGCCTGGCGCTGAACGCGATCGCCGCGACGCTGTTCGCGGTGCCCGTCCTCCGCTACGTGATGGCCCCGGGGCGCCGCCTCGCGTGGCTCGCCTGGATTCCGCTCGGCTCGCTCACCGAGTTCCCCGAAGGTCGAACACGGCTCGCGAGCTACGAGAATCCATTCGTCCGACCCTGGGACGGCGAGACGGGCAAGATCCCGTGCTGGGTCCGACGGTTGCAGGGGGAGTCCTTCCAGGTATTCGCCATCAATTGCACCCACCTTGGTTGCCCCGTTCGCTGGTTCGAGGCGTCGGGGCTGTTCATGTGCCCGTGCCACGGTGGCGTCTTCTACGCCGATGGGCGACGGGCGTCCGGTCCACCGCCGCGCGAGCTCTACCAGTACGAGTACAAGATCGAGAACGGGCAGCTCTGGATACGGGCGGGGCAGGTCCCGACGCTCGGGCAGCCCGAGGTCTGATCCCGAGATGGCGATCGTCGACACGGCGAAGGCAGTCGGCGCGTGGCTCGATCAGCGTCTGGGGCTGGGCACACCCATCGCGGAGGTGGCGGCCCATCCCGTGCCGCGCAGCTCGGCCAGCTGGTGGTACGTGTTCGGGAGCGCGACCTTCGTCGTGTTCCTCTTGCAGGTCATCACCGGCACGTGCCTCGCGCTCGTCTATGTCCCGTCGGCGAACGGCGCCTGGCAGAGCCTCCTCTACCTGAACTACGCCCAGCCGCTCGGCTGGTACCTGCGCGCGCTGCATGGCTGGGGCTCCAACTTCATGCTCGCCCTGATGTTCGCCCACATGGCCCAGGTGTTCCTGTTCGGCGCCTACAAGTACCCGCGCGAGCTCACCTGGCTCGCGGGGGTCCTGCTGCTCTTCTGTACCCTCGGCATGGCGTTCACCGGACAGATCATGCGCTTCGACCAGGACGCCTACTGGGGGCTCGGCATCGGCGCCTCGATCGCCGGGCGCATCCCGCTCCTCGGGCCATCCGTCGTGCACCTGCTGCTCGGGGGACCGATCATAGCCGGCGCCACGCTCTCCCGCTTCTTCGCGCTGCACGTGTTCGTGATCCCGGCGCTGCTGATTGGATTCGTCGGCCTGCATCTCTTCCTCGTGCTCCGTCTCGGCATCAACGAATGGCCGATGCCCGGGCGGGTGGTGAAGCGCGACCGCTACCTCGAGCAGTACGGCCGCCTCGTGCACGAGGACGGTGAACCGTTCTTTCCCTACGCCGCGCAGAAGGACCTCGTCTTCGCCGGCCTGATCGTCGGCGCGCTCGTCGTTGCTGCGGCCATCCTGGGTCCGATCGGTCCCAATGGCGAACCGGATCCGACGATCATCCGTACCGTGCCGCGGCCGGACTTCTTCTTTCTCTGGCTCTTCTCGATCTTCGCGCTGCTTCCTCCGTGGACCGAGACGGTCCTGATGCTGGTCGCTCCGGTCCTGGTCATGGGAATCCTGTTCGGCCTCCCGTTCATCTCCGGCACGGGAGAGAAGAGCTTTCGCCGGCGACCCGTGTCCGTGATCGTCGTCGTCGTGGTGGCCACCGCGATCGGGACCCTCACGTGGCTCGGCACGTGGTCGCCATGGTCGCCCGTCATGGACGCATGGAGCGCCGCTCCGACGCCCCCGGCCTACGTGCGCAACCGGTCGCCGCTCGAGCTGCAGGGCGCGCTCCTCGTCCAGAGCAAGCAGTGCCGGAACTGCCACGCGCTCGGCGGCGAGGGCGGGCGGCGCGGACCGGCGCTCGACGATACAGCGACCCGCCTCACGCGGGACGAGCTGGTACGACAGGTCTTGCAAGGCGGTGGAAACATGCCCGCTTACGGAAAGAACCTGAGGCCCGCTGAGGTCGAGGCCCTGGTCGCGTTCCTGGAGACGATGCACCCGGACGGTGAGCCGCCGGCGCGTGACGCGAGCCGGGCAAGGTGACGATGCGCACCTCCAGGATCGTGATCGTCGGCGGCGGCTTCGGCGGAGTGACGCTGGCCCGAAGGCTAGAGCACCTGGTCCCCGCGGCGGTGGAGATCGTGCTCATTGGAGCGGAGAACCACCTCGTCTTCAGTCCCATGCTCGCCGAGGTGGTCGGACGGTCGATCGAGCCTCTGCACGTCGTCGTCGCCGGCCGCCGGATGGTGCGTCGAACGAGGTGGCTCACCGCCACGGTGACCGACATCGATATGCGCGGTCGCCGTGTCGGCTATGTCGGGGAGGCAGACGAGCGCGGAACGCTCGAGTACGATCACCTCGTGGTGGTATGCGGCTCCGTCGTCAACGTCAATCTCGTGCCCGGGATCGCGGCGTATGCCTACCCGCTCAAGACGCTGGGGGACGCGATCACTCTCGGGAACGACCTGATCGGACGTCTGGAACAGGCGTCGGCGGAGGTCGATCCGCAGGCCCGCGAGCGCCTCCTCTCCGTCGTCGTCATCGGCGGAGGCTTCAGCGGCGTGGAGGTCGCGGGCCAGATCGGCGAGGTCCTGGAGCGCACCCGTCGCTTCTATCCCGAGCTGCGGGACTCGGCGCCGCGCGTGGTGCTGTTGCAGGGAGCCGACCGGCTGATGCCGGAGCTGAACGCCCTGTCGCTGTCGGCGTTCGCCCTGAGGAAGCTCCACAAGGCCGGCATCGACGTGCGGCTCGGTGCGGTCGCGGAGGAGGTGACGGCCACAGACGTGCGCCTCAGGTCCGGAGAGCGGATCGAAGCCGCGATGGTGGTCTCCACGATCGGGACGATCACGAACCCGCTCGTCACGTCGCTCGGGCTTCCCCTGGACCACGGCCGGCTTCCCACCGAGCCCGACATGCGCGTGCGAGGAGCCACCGGCGTGTGGGCGCTCGGCGACTGCGCCCTGGTCCCCAACGCCTTCGACGGCCGACCGAGCCCAGCGACGGCCCAGTTCGCGATCCGACAGGCGCGCCAACTCGCGGCGAACCTCGCCCGTACGATCGCCGGCAAGCAGACGAAGCCCTTCCGCTTCCGGCCGCTCGGCATGCTCGCCTCACTCGGGCACCAGAAGGCGGTCGCCGAGGTCCTCGGATTCCACCTGTCGGGTCTTCCTGCCTGGCTCATGTGGCGCGCCGTGTACCTCGGCAAGCTGCCGACGCTGAGTCGCAAGCTCGAGGTGCTGATCGACTGGACGTGGAAGCTCTTCTTCGCCCCGAACGTCGTCCAGCTTCGCCTCTCGCGGACGAGCGGGGTTGGACGGGCACACTACGCCGCGGGAGAGTTCGTGATCCGCCAGGGCGAAGCGGGCGACCGAGTCTTCGTCATCGAGACCGGCACCGCCGCCGTGTTCGTGGACGGAAGCCCGGAGCCGGTGACGACCTTGAGGCCCGGAGACCTGTTCGGTGCTTCAGCGTCGGGCGTCGCCGACGCGGGCGGGGGGTCCCTCGTCTCGGTGAAGGCGGTCACGGCGCTGAACCTCGCGACGGTCGAGCGCGACGAATTCCTGCGGCTCGCAAAGTCCCCCGGAGCCCTTCGCGCCGGCGTCTCGCGCATGATCGCCGCGCGTCGAGGATTCGAGCGACTGGCCCGTCTGAGCAGCGGCAGACCGGAACTGCTCGAGATCAAGGTCGGCGACATCATGGAGCGGGGCGCACCCACCCTCGCGCCGACCCTCACCCTCGCGGAGGTCGTTGCGCGCTTCGATCGCGCGGCGACCGGATTCGCCGTCGTCGACGAGCACGGGCTCCTGGCGGGCTACTGCGGCCTCTCGGAGATCCACGACGCGATGCGGGCGTTGCCGCCGATGGACCTGCGGCTCTCCGGGTTCATGCGCACGACGCCGCCGGCCGTGACCGAGGACCAGCCGCTCCGAGACGCACTCGGGTTGCTCCTTCGCGAGCAGATCGAGAGGCTAGCGGTCCTTGCTGCCGATGGCAGTCGCCGCGTCGTCGGCATGCTGGACCCGCTCGAGGTCTTTCGGCGCACCGCCTCCGCGTCCGACGTCGCCCCGGCGTCGACGGCCGCCCCAGCTCGAGCGGAACATTCGCTGTGAGCGCCGTCGCGAGCGCAGTCCTCGAGTCGTGGACGATGCCGCCGGCGATCGTGATCCCGGCCCTCACGATCGCCCTGCTGTATGTGAGGGGCGTGCGGCGCGTCCGCACGCAGATGCCCGCGCACTTCCCCGGGTGGCGTGTCGCGGCGTTCCTCGCTGGCCTCGTCATGCTGGTGGTCGCGCTCGCCTCACCGCTCGACGCCTTCGGCGGACTCCTCCTCTGGGCCCACATGCTGCAGCACGTGATCCTGATGCTGGTCGCTCCGCCGCTGCTGCTCCTCGGAGCTCCCGGCGTTCCCCTTCTGCGTGGCCTGCCGGGCAGCATCGCGAAGGACGCGATCGGGCCATTCCTTGCGGCGCGGCGGCTGAGGCGAGTCGCCGACTGGCTCACCCATCCGGTGTGCGGCTGGCTCGCTCTCGTGGGCAGCACGTGGGCATGGCACGTCCCCGCCGCATACCAGCTGGCTCTCCGCTCACCCGGCTGGCACGCCGCCGAGCACGCCTGTTTCGTCGCCGCGGCACTGCTCTTCTGGTGGCCCATCGTGCAGCCCTGGCCGAGCCGTGCGCGATGGCCGCGATGGACCATGCTGCCGTATCTCATCCTGGCAGATCTCCAGAACACGCTCTTCTCCGCCCTGTTCACCTTCTCGGGACGGGTCATCTATCCCTTCTACGCGACCGTCCCCCGACTCGGGGGTGTCACGCCGCTCGACGATCAGGTGGCGGCGGGCGCGATCATGTGGGTCCCGGGATCGATCGTGTTCCTGGTGCCGGCCGTCCTGGTCATGGCCGGCATCCTGGGACCGAGGTCGCGAACCGAGCCCGCGAGAGTCGTGGCGCGGCTGCGGGACGAGGGGCGCACGAACCGTCGATTCGATCTCCTGGACGTCCCCCTCATCGGGTGGATCCTCCGCCGACGCCTCTCGAGGCGCCTCCTACAAGCGGTGTTGCTCGTCCTCGCGGCCGGGATGGTCATCGACGGTCTCCTCGGACCGCAGATGAGCCCGATGAATCTGGCAGGCGTGCTGCCGTGGACCTACTGGCGCGGCCTCACGGTGGTCGCGCTGCTGGCGGCGGGCAACCTCTTCTGCTTCGCCTGCCCGTTCATGCTGCCGCGGGCCCTGGCGCGACGCCTCGCCCTGCCTCCGCTTCGCTGGCCCGAGCGCCTCAAGTCGAAGTGGTTCGCCATCGCCCTTCTCGTGGCCTTCCTCTGGGGCTACGAG
The DNA here is from genome assembly GCA_035476275.1 of Binatus sp. (SeqCode). Classification (GTDB taxonomy): domain Bacteria; phylum Desulfobacterota; class Binatia; order DP-6; family DP-6; genus DP-23. The sequence continues at coordinate 12,287 of DATILR010000461.1, forward strand.
ACATTCGACCTCTGGGACAGCCCGAGGTGGACCGCGTGGCTGATCGTGGCCTACTTCGTCGGCGCGCTCACCGTCGATACGCTCTTCAAGGGCGCGAGCTTCTGCAAGTACGTCTGCCCCATCGGGCAGTTTCACTTCGTGCAGTCCCTGGTCTCGCCGCTCGAGGTGAGCGTTCGGCGTCCCGCGGCCTGCGCCGACTGCCAGACGCACGACTGCCTGCGCGGTAACGAGCGTGCTCGTGGCTGCGAGCTCGACCTCTTCCTTCCGCGCAAGGTCGGGAATCTCGATTGCACGTTCTGTCTCGATTGCGTCCACGCCTGCCCCCACGACAACGTGGGTATCCTGGCTGGCGCCGCCGTACGGGATCTGGTGCGGGATGCGCCGCGGGCTTCGATCGGCCGCCTGTCGCGACGCACCGATGTGGCGGTCCTGGCCTTGATGTTGGTGTTCGGGGCGTTCGCCGCCGCGGCCGCGATGGTCGGGCCCGTCCGGACGTGGCAGGAAGCCGTCGCGGGACGGCTCGGGCTCGCGTCGTCGAAGCCGATCATGAGCGTCATGTTGCTCGCGATCCTCGTCCCCGCTCCCATCGCGTTCTCCTGGCTCGCAGAGGTGTCAGCCCGCGCCCTGGGCGTCCAGCCGATCACCCGCGAGCTCGGCCGGCGCTTCGCGCTGACGCTGGTGCCCATAGGACTCACGATGTGGGTTGCCCACCTGGGCTTTCACCTCTTCAGCGGATGGGATTCGGTGTTTCCCGTCGCGCAGCGACTGCTGCTGGATGTCGGGTGGCGCCGGGCCGGGATTCCCAACTGGACCTCTGGCGGCATGGGGCTCAGCGGCCCGCACCTGCTCGGCGTCGAGATCCTCCTGCTCGACGTTGGGCTGCTGCTCAGCCTCTACACGATGTGGCGCACGGCGCGCGCCTCCGTTCCACGCGTGCTCACGGCATTCGGCGCGATGCTTCCCTGGGCGAGCATGGCGGTCGGACTCTACTGTGCCGGGATATGGACGTTCCTCCAACCCATGCAGATGCGTGGCATGGTGATGCACTGACGCGAGCGTCGATCACGTGATCTCCCGCGCCTGCCTCGCCTCACTCTTCATCGTGGTCATCTCGATGCTCGGCGTCGACGCGCACGCTGACGGCGGGGCGGTTCGCTGGAGGGAATCGGCGGGCGCCTTCACGGTCACCGTCTTCACGTCGCCCGATCCCATCACCGCCGGTCCGATCGACGTGAGCGTTCTCGTGCAGGATCGAGCCGACGGCGCGCCGATGCTCGACGGACTCGTGACGCTGCGTCTGGCGTCCCTGTCGGACGTCGGCGACGCCGATCGGATGCTCGAGGCGACCGCCACGCACGACGCCGCGACGAACAAGCTCCTGTACGCGACCTGGGTCGATGTCGGGGCAGGCAAGTGGGCACTTCGGGTGGTCATCCAGCGCGGCGACGAGCGCTCGACCCTCGACGTTCCGTTGTCGGTCGTGCCTGCCACGACGCGATTGACCGAGTACTGGCCACACTTGCTGCTCCCACCCCTCGCGATCCTCGTCTTCATCCTGCACCAATGCCTGGTCGAACCTGGACGAGCGTCCGCATGAAACTCGGTACTCCGCTCGTCGTCGGCTGTCTGATGATCGCGTCCATGGTCCTGGTCCAGGCAACGGCGATCACGGCCATCCTTCGTCTCGTTCGACGACAGGTTCCGCGAAGCGACACCATCGCCCACTGGGTGCACAACGTCGGTGTGGCCGCGCAAGCGCTCCTGATCATGGTGGCCGCCCAGCTGGTGCAGATCGCAGCGTGGGCGGCGCTCTTTGTCGCCTGCCGTGAGTTCGACGACTTCTCGACAGCCTTCTACCACTCGGCCGTGAACTTCACGACGCTCGGCTATGGCGACATCGTCATGTCACCATCCTGGAAGCTCCTGGGGCCGCTCGAGGCCGTCGCCGGGATGCTGATGTTCGGGGTCTCGACCGCGGGCCTCTTCCGCGTCACCGAGACGCTGATCCACCACCGTGAGGGTCCCAGGATTGGATGAAAGGAGACGGTTGAGTGGAGTCGTCGAAAACACTGAGTGCCGAGCCCTTCGGCTATTGGTCTCGATCGGACGTACGGGCAGGTCTCGTTTCGGTCGACGCAACCCTGACGGCGAGCCCACTTCGCAGCATTCATCGGTTGGCCGTCCTGACGGCGTGCGCAACGTTCCTTCTCCTGTTCGTCGGTGGGCTCGTTACCAGCACGGGATCGGGGCTCGCCGTGCCCGATTGGCCGTTGTCGTTCGGTCGGTTCTTTCCGCCAATGGTAGGCGGCGTGCTCTTCGAGCACAGCCATAGGGTGGCGGCGACGCTGGTCGGCTGTCTCACCCTCGTCCTCGCATTGTCGATCGTGGTCCGCGAGCCCCGTCCAATTGTGCGCGCGCTCGGCCTGCTCGCCCTCTTCGCTGTCGTCCTCCAGGGCGTACTCGGAGGCGTGACAGTGCTCTACAAGCTGCCGCTCGCCGTGTCGGTGGCACACGCCTGCCTCGGGCAGATGTTCTTCTGCCTGACGGTCGCGCTGGCGGTTCTCACGGGCACCGAATGGCAGGCGCCCCTGCCAGCCGCCTCTTCGGCGCTGCCAGCAGTCGCCGGCGCTACCACCGCCCTCGTCTTCGGTCAGCTGCTGCTCGGTGCCTTCGTGCGCCACATGGGTGCCGGGCTCGCGATCCCCGACTTCCCACTCGCTTTCGGCCGGCTCGTACCCCCGCTCGCGAGTCCGTACATCACCGTCCACTTCGCTCACCGCGTTGGAGCCCTGCTGGTGGCGCTCTCGGTAGTCGCGACGGCGGCGGTGGTCGGCCGCTCTCACCGTGGCGACAGTCGGCTTCGGCGGCCCGCCATCCTGGCCGTCACTCTTCTCGTCTTGCAGATCACGCTCGGCGGCGTCACGATCTTGACCCGCCGCGCCGTGCTGCCAACAACCTTTCACTTGGCGGTGGGAGCGGCCCTCCTGGCGACGAGCCTTACGCTCACGCTGCGAGCGCGCCGGCTGATCGGCTGGCGTGGACCTGCCCGCGCGCCGGCCGGTCGTGGCAGACAGGCCTTCCCATGACGCCGGCGGCTATCCTCCGTTTCGGTCGGCCGGTGCGCAGTCGCCTGGCGGACTACCTGACGCTCGCCAAGCCGCGGGTCGTGGTGATGGTGCTCGTCACCACCACGGTCGGGTACTTCCTCGGTTCTACGACTCCGCCCGCTTTGCTACCGCTCGTGCGGACCCTCGTCGGCACGGCGCTCGCGGCCGCGGGGACGCTCGCCCTCAATCAATGGATGGAGCGCGACCGCGATGCCCGCATGGCGCGCACGCGGCGCCGGCCGCTTCCGGACGGCCGTCTCCTCTCGGCCGAAGCGTTTGCTCTTGGGGCAACCCTTCTCGTAGCCGGTCTTGCCGTCCTCGTGCTCGCCGCCAACGAGCTCACCGCCGCGCTCACCGGCGCGATCGCGGTTGTCTACCTGCTGGTTTACACGCCGCTCAAACCAGTCACACCGCTCTCGATGATCGCAGGTGCAATCTCGGGCGCGCTGCCCCCCGTAGCCGGTTGGACCGCATCCGCAGGTCAGCTCGGGCCCGAGCCCTGGGCGCTCGCCGGCGTCCTCTTCTTCTGGCAGATCACCCATACGCTCGCGATCGGCCACCTCTACCGTCGCGACTATGCGCGCGCGGGCATGAGAATCCTGCCGGTGCTCGACGAAGATGGCGCGAGTACGAGCCTTCAGGCGTTCATCAACTGTCTGGCGTTACTACCCGTTGGCGTGCTGCCCACCCTGATCGGGTTGACCGGCAGTGTGTATCTCGTTCTCTCGATCGTGCTCGCCTTGGGGTTTCTGTGGACCGCCGCTAGATTCGTTCACGATCGGTCGCCCACCGCTGCCCGCCGCTTGCTGATGGCATCGCTCGTCTACTTGCCCGCTCTCTTGGCCAGCATGGCTTTCGATTGCCGAGGGCGCTAGTTCAC
>DATILR010000462.1:0-10047 GCA_035476275.1 Binatus sp. (SeqCode)
GGCATCACGTGGAAGGTCTACTCGGATCCCAGCAGCACGTTCGTCGATGGTGACAACACGCTCCTCTTCTTCAAGCAGTACCACACCGACCCCATCCTCAAGGCCAACGGGATCGATCCGACCTTCGACGGCTTCCTGGCGGACGCCGCCGCGGGCAATCTCCCGCAGGTCTCGTGGGTCATCGCGCCGACCGACTGGCTCGAGCACCCGCTCCAGAGCACGCCCCGGCGTGGCGCGTACGCCATCGGCCGCGTCGTCGACGCGCTCACCGCACGGCCGGACGCATGGGCGCACACGGTCCTCTTCCTGACCTACGACGAGAACGGCGGCTTCTTCGACCACATCGCGCCGCCCACGGCGCCCGCCGGCACGCCGGGCGAGTACCTGACGGTCGATCCGCTGCCCGTGCTCGCCGCGGGCATCGCCGGACCGATCGGCCTCGGCCCACGCGTGCCGATGCTCGTCATCTCGCCCTTCAGCCGCGGCGGCCTCGTGTCGTCCGACGTCTTCGATCACACCTCGTTGCTCCGCTTCCTCGAGACACGCTTCGCCGTGGAGGTCCCGAATCTGTCCGCCTGGCGACGCGCGACCTGCGGGGATCTGACCAGCGCGCTCAACCTCGCCGCCCCGGACTTCTCCGTCCCCCGCCTGCCGCACGTGGCGCGCCCGGACGACGCGGGCAACTGCCAGCACCCGCTCGCGACCTACCCGCGGCCGCGCCATCCGCCGTCGCAGCCGCGGCGACGACCGCACCGGCCGAGCGGCGCGGCCTGAACGATCACGCGTCGGACGAGTCGGGAAGCGCCCCGGCCCGTCGCGCCCGCTCCAGCACGCGCTGCTGCACCGCTACCAGTGGGGCGTCGATCATCTTACCGTCCAGCGTGAAGACCCCCCGCGCGCTCGCGCGGGCGTCCTCCCAGGCAGCGATCACGCGCCGGGCGTAGTCGATCTCGGCGGGGCCGGGGGTGTAGACCGCGTTGGCGATCTCGACCTGGCGGGGATGGAGGCAGAGCTTCCCCTCGAACCCCAGGAGCAGGCCGCGCTCGGCTTCCTCGCGGAAGCCGGCCTCCTCCTTCACCGCCAGGTGCACGGTGTCGATCGGCGCGAGGCCGCAAGCCTTCGCGGCGAGGACGAGCGAACAGCGCGCATGGTGAAGGATCCCGGCCGATGGATCGGCGTCCGGCAGACCGAGCTGGAGCGCGAAGTCCGCGTGCCCGAAGCAGAGCGCGTCGATGCCCGGCGCGCAGCGCGCGATCGCGAGCGCGTCGGCAATGCCGAGCGGGCTCTCGAGCAGCAGGAGCACCTTCGCCCCCGCTCGCCCTCGCTCGAGGCGTCGCAGCGTCTCGACGACGCGGACGACCTCCTCCACGCGCTCCGCCTTGGGAATCATGATGGCCTGCGCGCCGCTCTCCACGACGGCCTCCAGGTCGGCCTCGCAGCCGGCCGTGCCGGGAGCGTTGATCCGCACCGCCATCTCCGCCGCGCCGAATCCGCCCGCGCGGAGTGCGGCGGCGACGTGCGCGCGGGCCTCGGCCTTCTGGGGCGGGGCCACCGCATCCTCGAGGTCGAAGATGACGGTGTCCGCGCCCGCTTCCCGCGCGCGCTCGAGCTTGCGGGGGTCGGCGCCCGGAACGAAGAGCAGCGAGCGTCTGAGGCCGGCCATCACGGCCGGTCGAACTGGTACGCCCTCGTCAGCTCCTCGTCGCCCTCGGCGAGCCGGCGGGCCAGATCGACCATGACGCGACACTGCTTGAAGGTCGCATCGTCCTGCATCTTGCCGTCGATCATCACCGCACCGGTGCCGTCGCCCATGGCCGCGATGACCTTCTTGGCCCACAGCACCTCGTCGGCCGGCGGGCTGAAGACCCGCCGGGCGATGTCGATCTGCACGGGGTGCAGGCTCCACGCCCCGACGCAGCCCATGAGGAACGCGTTGCGGAACTGGTCCTCGCACGCGAGCGTGTCTTTGATGTCACCGAAGGGACCGTAGTAGGGCAGGATGCCGTGACTGGTGCAGGCATCGACCATCCGGGCCATGGTGTAATGCCAGAGATCCTGCTGGGCCGTCGGGCGCGGCGCGTTCTCGTCGTTCGGATCCGGGTCGGCGCGCACCAGGTAGCCGGGATGTCCGCCCCCCACCCGCGTCGTCTTCATGCGGCGGGAAGCGGCCAGGTCGGCGGGCCCCAGCGACAGCCCCTGCATGCGCGGGCTGGCGCCGCAGATCTCCTCCACGTTGGCGACGCCGGTCGGCGTCTCCAGGATTGCGTGCACCAGGAGCGGCCGCTCGAGCTTCGCCTTGGCCTCCAGCTGTGCCAGCAGGCGGTCGACGTAGTGGATGTCCCAGGCTCCCTCGACCTTCGGGATCATCACGACGTCGAGTCGGTCGCCGATGGCGGTCACGACCTCGGTCAGGTCGTCCAGGGCCCAGGGTGAATCCAGGCTGTTCACCCGCGTCCAGAGCTGGCATTTGCCGAAGTCGATCTCCCTGGCGATCCTGATGAGCCCCCTCCGCGCCTCCACCTTCCGATCCGCCGCGATGGCATCCTCGAGGTTGCCGAGCAGGACGTCGCACTGCCGGGCGAGGTCCGGGACCTTCGACGCCATCTTCGGATTGGACGGATCGAAGAAGTGGATCATCCGGGACGGCTTGAACGGGATCTCCCGGAGGGGGACCGGGGCCCCGATGGCGAGGGGCCGGAAGAAATCTCGCGCGCTGCGCATGTCCGAGAGTACTGTTTCCGCCCGCCGTCTTTCAACCCGCGCGCTTCCATGACGGCGGGATCTTCGCGCGCTGCTCGTCGCAATCACCGCGTCGCGCTCGCCGCGCTCATGCTCACCGTGGCCGCCGTCTTCTGGCGCCACCTGCTGAGCACCGACGTGCTCTTCTATCGCGACATCTCCTACATTCACTTCGCGCGCGCGGTGGAGCTCCGCGCCATCGTCCGCTCCGGTTCCGTCCCGCTCTGGAATCCCTTCGAGCACTTCGGCGAGCCCGTGGCCGCCAACCCGAACTATCTCCTCTTCTACCCGACCACCTGGCTGGCCTGGGTCCTGCCGGTGACCTACGGCTTCAAGCTCCACTACCTCCTCCACTTCTTCGCGCTGGCGGCCGGCTCCTTCCTGCTGGCGCAGCGTGTGGGACTGGGCCCGCTCGCCTGCTACGCCGCCGGAGCCCTCTTCGTCTTCAGCGGTCCCGTGATGTCGCTCGGGAACTTCGCCAACTTCCTCCCCGCGGCCGCCTGGATGCCGTTCGCCATCCTGGCCACGGATCGCCTGATGCGGCGGGGCGGCATCGGCGCGGCGGCGCTGTGCGGAGGATGCCTCGCGACGCAGCTCTTCGCCGGCGAGCCGCTCACCAGCATCGCCACCGTGTTGCTCGCCCTGGGCTGGAGCCTCGCCATCCACGGCGATCGGCGCAACCCGTTCGGGCGGACGAATCGGATCGTGCTCGGCCGCCTGCTCGGGAGTGTCGTCCTCGCGGCGGGATTCGCCGCCGTGCAGGTGCTGCCCGCGTTCTGGCACGCCCGCCACACGGAGCGCGCGCAGTTCACCTACGACAGCACCTTCGTCTGGTCACTCCATCCCCTGCGGCTCCTGGAGGTCCTCATCCCGGGCCTCTGGGGCAATCCGGTGATGCCGCCGCCGCAGCCGTGGGGCGGCCTCGAGGGGCGCGAGCCCTTCCTGCTCACCGTCGGCCTCGGGATCGCGCCGATCGCGCTCGCCCTGCTCGCGATCGGCGCCTCGTCCGCCACCCGGAGCGCGACCCGCTTCTGGACGCTGGCCACCGTCGTGGCGTTCGGGCTGGCGCTCGGTCGCTACACGCCGCTCGCCGACGTCTTCTACTACGCGCTGCCGCTGTTCCGCGTCGTGCGCTTTCCGAGCAAGTTCATGGTCGTGGCGGCGCTGGGGGTGGCGCAGCTCGCCGCCATCGGCGTCGAAGAGGTCTCCGGGGAAGTCGTCGATCGCCCGTCACGCACCCGACGCTGGCTCAGCCTCGCGCTCCTCGCCCTCGGCGTTCTCTGGCTGCTGGCCTCGATATCCGTGCGCGCATGGCCCGGTCCGGCTCACGCGGTGGCCAGCGCGTTCGCCGCGCTCGAGTTCGACGACGCGCAGGCGGCGCGACTCGGGGCATGGCTCCGTCTCGACCGGGCGCAGATCATCGAGCGCGCCGCCGCCTGGCTCCTCGCGGCGGTGCCGGCGCAGCTCCCCTACGTCGTGGGGACGACGCTTCTCATGGCCGCCGTCGTGCGCGGTGCCGGGCCACGCGCCCTCGCCCGCCCCGCTCTCGCTCTCGCAGTCGTGGCGGCCATCGTTCCGCTCGTCGTCGCCCACCTCGGGGTCAATCCGCTCGCGGATGCACGCTATTTCTCGACCCGTCCACCGGTGCTCGACTACCTCGAATCGAGCTCTCCCCCGGTGCGCGTCTTCGCCGAGCCGCTGGTGAACCTCCCCGGGCTCCCGCCGGTCGCGCTCCAGGCGGATCTCCGGCAGGTGGATTTTCTGCCCCCGGGCGCACACGGCTTCTACACCCAGCGCCTCAGCCTGGGGGTGGCCGCCGGTCTGGTCGGGATCGAGAGCACCTTCACGACCGACGTCGAACGCTTGCTGCCCTCGCCGCAGGAGCTGGTGAACCGCCTCGTGTGCGAGCAGGGCCTGTTCGGCGAGCCGCTGGCGCGCCTGCTGCGCGTGGGGAGCGTGGAGTACGCTCTTCTCCGTCGGTGGCCGGCGGGCGACGGTCTCGAGCCGGTCGGCGTCGCACCCAACGCCACCAGCTTGCCCGTCCAGGTGTACCGCGTGCGCGATCCCCTTCCACGCGCTTACCTGGTGCCGGAAGCGGTCATCCTGCCGCTCGGCACGCCGACCCTCGAGCGGATCCTCTCACCCGGTTTCGATCCGCTCCGTCAGGTCGTGCTGGAGCCAGGGACGGCGCCACCCGTGTCCACGCCGACGCCGTTCACCGGCCGCGCCATGCTCCTCTCGCGCAGCGCGCTCGAGGTCCGCGTGGACACCAGCGCCCCGGCCGCGTCGTTCCTCGTGCTCACCGACAGCCATGCCCCCGACTGGCACGTCGAGGTGGACGGACACCCCGCGGAACTTCTGCGCGCCAATCAGATGTTCCGCGGGGTCGCCCTCGCCCCCGGCAGCCACCGGGTGATCTTCCGCTATCGCCCCGCGGCGCTCTTCTGGGGAATCGCGATCAGCCTGGCGACGGGGCTGGCCGTCGCCGTCAGAGCTTTCCGAGGACGGCCTCGCAGCTCGACACATTGAGCCCGCCCCCGGGTTCGACGTGCAGCTGCTCGACCTTCCCGTCCTTCACCACCATGGCGTAGCGCTGGGAGCGCTTGCCCATGCCGAAGCCGCCCGCGTCCAGCTCGAGGCCGACCGCCCGCGTGAACTCGCCGTTGCCATCCGCGAGCATGCGGACCTTGCCGCCGGCACCCTGGGCCTTCCCCCACGCGTCCATCACGAACGCGTCGTTCACGGACAGACACGCGACCTCGTCGACGCCCTTGGCCTTCACGCTCTGTGCCCCGGACACGAACCCGGGCAGATGCTTCATCGAGCAGGTGGGCGTGAACGCCCCGGGCACCGCGAAGAGGACGACCCGCTTTCCCTTGAAGATCTCCCCGACGCTCACGTCGCGCGGGCCGGATTCGCCCATCTCCTTCAGCTTGACGTCGAGCGGCAGACTGTCACCTACCTTGATCGCCATGTGTTAGCCCCTCCCTCCTGCGACCGGACGCGTGCTAGCTCTTCGCCTTCATCGCGTCGTCGATCATCTGCTTGAAGCCGTCGAACGAGCGGTTCATGAGCCGCTTGCCGTTGACGAAGAAGGTCGGCGTTCCCTGGACGTCGGCGGAGCGCCCCTCGGTCATCTCGGCGTCGATCTGCTGCTGGACGTCAGGAGCGTCCTTGTCCTTCTCCCAGCGGGAGACGTCCAGGCCGGCCTTGGCGGCACACTCCTTCAGCTTGTCGGCACTGAGGTCGCGCGAGTTCTCGAAGAGCACGTCGTGCATCTCCCAGTACTTCCCTTGCTTGGCCGCGGCAAGCGCCGCCTTCGCGGCGGGCAACGCGTTCGGATGCATGGTCGCGGGCAGCGGGAACTGCTTGTAGACGTAGTTCACGTCGCTCGGATACGCCTTCAGCACCTGATCCACGAGCGGTGCGGACTGCGCACAGAAGGGACACTGGAAGTCGGCCCACTCGACGATCGTGACCTTGGCGCTCTTCGGCCCGCGGACCGGAGAGCTGCCGGTGTTGATGCTGTACACCTTGTTCGGATCGAGCTGTGGTCGGGCGGCGGCTGCCGCCGGGGCCGCCTTGATCTGATCGACGGTCTTGCTGAGCGCGTCGACCTTGCCGCGAATGTCGGCGACGCCCTTCTTGATCTCGTCGATGTCGGACGCGCTGGGGCCACAGCCCGCGATCATCGCGAGCGCCAGCGTGGCCGCGCCGGTTCGGGTCATAATTCTGCCCATCTCATCTCCCCCCTGGCGGCCCGTGCGAGCCACCGTTCAACGTAACACCAGGGAACAATTGATAGACGGTGACCGGCGGGGTATCAAGCTTCCCCCGCGGGGGGTCACCTGGCCTCCCCGAGGGCCTGGACCAGCTCACGCCGTACGCGCTGGACGTTCGTGAACGGCTGGTGGCGCAATCGCCCCACCTCGGCCGCCGCGTACGGGACGAAGTCCTTCGGCACGTCGGCCTCCCCGAATCGCTCGAGGACCCAGTTGAGGACGCCGGCCAGGGCCGCATCGTCCAGCGCCGCCTGGGCCACGCCCGGAACGCGGACGAGGAATTCGCGTCCGCCGGGGACCTGGAGAAACTTTCCGACCGAGCCCGCGAGCGCGGGGACACTGCCGGGCGTTCCCGTGCCATCCGCCCGATGGCACCCCTGGCAGTTGAGCGCATAGTCGAGCGCGGCAGACCCGGCCCGCGCAGCCGTCGCCGTGCCGAGGCCGGCGGCGACGACGAGAGCGAGGCCCGCGCTACGTCTTGGTCGCGACACCGAGGACGACGGCCACCGAGCAGTGCACCGCGCGACTCGAGGTGCCGAAGCACCAGAGGAGATCGTTGTTCCGCCACGTGAGATAGACCGGCTTCTCGCCTTCCGTGCGGGTGCACCGACAGCGCAGGCAGAGGGACTGCCCGCAGCAATCGTTGTACGAGATGATGTAGTCCTTCCCGTCGCCCGGATTCCGGCAGGTCCCGATCCAGGTGACGGGCGACATCTCGGTTCCGGGCGGACAGGCACTCTGCGAGCCGCCGCAGCACGAGCAGAGGAACCCGTCGATGGCGCAGTGCCGCCAGTAGTTGCAGCTCTTCGGATCACCCACCTCGCCGCTCAGCTGCGCGTCGTCCGGCACCGAGGGGCGCCCGTCGTCCGCCGCGCGTGCGACGGGGAGCAGCGGCAGCACCGATCCGCCGGCGAGCGCCAAGCCGAGGCGAGCCAGGACGTTCCGGCGCGACGTCCGTCGCGCCAGCTGTCGCGAGGCCTCCTCGACGAGCCGATCGATCCACCCACGGTCGGGGACGCGTCCGTCGATCATGATCCGACCACTCCCATGTCATGCTCGCGGCGACGGAGGAAGTCCTGGATCGAGGCCACCCCCCGCTCGCGCGCCTCGAAGAGACTCTCCAGGTGCTCGCGGGTGTTGACGAGCCCCTTCGCCAGGACGACGCCCGCTCCGTCGAGGAGGACGGCGTAGGGCAGCTTGCCGACCTGGTAGGAGATACCGAGGGTCGGCGAGAGAACGTACTTGAACCACCCCAGACGATGCTGCGCCACGAACGCAGCATGCTCCTCACGCACACCGTCGCCTACGAAGACGATCTCCAGCCAGCCGGCCTCGGCACGGCCGATCGAGCGCAGCACCGGCAGGAGCGTCTTGCAGACCGGGCAGGTGGGCGAGAGGAAGAAGAGGAGCGTGCTCCGGCCGTCGGGACCGGCGCCGCCCACGTCGTGCGCGATCCCGGCCAGGTCCTCCGCCCGCACGACCGGACTCGCCTCGCCGACGGCCGGCCCTCTCGACACCATCAGGGCACCAGCGGGGGCCACCCGCTCGTAGAGCACGCCGATCTGGCGCACCAGCGCCGCCACCACGCCGGCGAGCAGCACCACGGCCACCCACAGGACGACGTTCGACACGAGGAGCGCCTGCGTCATGTGCCACCGCGGAGCATCGCGCGTGCGGGAGCGAGCATGAGCAGGCGATCGAAGGCGGAGTACAGCGCCGCCAGCGTGCCCGTCGCACCGAGGACGGTGACCCCGTCGACCCAGGACAGCGGTCGTGTGCTCACCGGGACGAGACCCCCGAGGGCCGCCGCTGCCAGCACCGCGTTGCGCGCCACGAGCAGGGCGCTGATCGGACGCCGGGCGGCCGGCCCGGCGCAGCCACAGTCGATGTGCCGCCGGCCGCGCGCGAGGTTGACGGCCATGGCCCCACCATAAATGGAGAGGAGGACGGCCGCAGCGACCGAGCCCGCGGTCCGCACGCACGGCGCGACCAGTGCGACCGCCAGGGCGAGTTCCGTCACCACCAGCGCGATCGCCCCGGGCGCCACGAGCCGCGGCGACAGGAGACGATACTCGGCCAGCGTCGCACGGAAGCGGCCGAGGTCGCGGAGCTTGTGGACCGCGGCGGCGAGGAAGAGCACCGAGAGTCCCGTCCTGAGGGCCGTGTCGATCACCGGGTCCATCGGGCTCCGTGCGCCATGGTCAGGGCGCGAAGAGGAGGCTGCCGGCGATGCCCGGCTCGGAGACCTCCCGCACGACCGCACCGGTCATCGCGTCGTGAATGGTGACCGTCGGCGGCAGGGAGGCCGATTCGATCAGCAGAGGATGTTCGTCCGCCGTGACGAGGATGCGCTCCACCCCGGGATTGGGCGCCGCTTTGCCGATGAGCCAGCGCGCGAGGCGGCTCATCCGCCCACGGCCCGTCTGCTCCAGCTGTTGCCCGACGAAGCTCGCCAGGGGATTCGACACGGGAATCCGCTGCACCCGCCGGTGCGAGGCGAGGTCGAACACCCAGACCTCCGTGCCGGCCTCCTTGTGAGTGTCGGGCGGGCCCTGGTGCATGAGCACGTAGAGCCGCCCGGAAGCGGCGTGCACGGCCAGGTGCTGCGGGCCACCCACCCGCCACGAGGCGCTCCGGTCCGCATCGTCGACGAGCGACCAGGTCTCCGGGAAGCGGAACGCGTCGCCCGCCACGTCCACGGTATGCAGCACGCCCTCGAAGGACACGAAGAGCCACTCGTTGCCGCGGCGCACGGCCTTCTCGGTGACCGGATCCTTCTGGGGATCGAAGAACGGGGCCGTCCGCTCCACGTGCGCCTCGTGCCCTTCCTCGTCGAGCACCACCGAGAGCGCCTCGCCGTTCGCGCACAGCATCAGGAAGCGGCGCGGGCCGGCCGCGTAGGCGAGGCTGCAGCCGGGCGTGTCGATCTCGGTGGTGAACCGCCGCGCCTTCACGTCGACGATCGAGAGCGAGGTCGCGGGCGTGATGTTGAACACCGCCATGAAGCGCCCATCGTCGGTGAGCGCGTTGGCGGCGTTGCCGGGGAAGTACTCGCCCCGCCGTGGGGGGATGCCGATCTCGTCGAGCGGCTTCAGGGTCAGCGCGTCGTAGACGGTGACGACGTCCGATCGTTCCCCGCGCACCCCGCGCGCGTAGTAGGTCTCGGCCAGGTAGATCTCGTGGTGATCGGGGGAGAAGAGCGGCGCGATGACGAACCCCACCCCGGCGGTGCCGGAGCTGATCGCGCCCAGCAGCTCACCCGTGTCGCCGTCGAAGAGCGCCGTGCGGTGAAGGATGACGTCGCTCAGCCAGAACCAGTGCGGTCCGGGCCGTTCCGGCAGGGAGAGGACCCTGCCGACCGTCTCCCATTGCGCCCGGGCGATGCCGACGCCACCCCCCGCGAAGCAGGTGAGGAGTGCGCCCACCATCCCGGCGCGTGCCGCTCGTCGCCGCATCGTCGCGTCCCCGGAACCTTCGGAGGGCGGCCTATAGCACGGGCCACCAGCAGCGGCGAGGTGGTGGCGGA
>DATILR010000463.1:0-3253 GCA_035476275.1 Binatus sp. (SeqCode)
ATCGACGGCTTCCTCGACGTTGCCGACGCCCTCCACGAGGAGACGGACTACGACGTCCTCGATGGTCTGACCGGGCCGCTCGGACTGATCGACGAGCAGCTGGTGGACACGGGAAGTCCGCAGCAGGAGCGCTTCCGGGGCTGGATCGCCCGCCGCTTCGGGCCCCAGCTCGAGCAGCTCGGCTGGGAGCCCGCGGCGGACGAGGACGACGCGACCCGCCTGCGTCGGGCCGCGCTGGTGCGGCTGGTGGGCGGCATCGCGGAGGCGCCCGGGGTGCTGCGCGCGGCGCGCGAGCGGCTCGAGCGCTACCTCGCCGACCGGAGCACGCTCGATCCGAACCTCGCCGACCCGGTCGTCTCGCTCGCCGCCCGCACCGGGGACGAGGCCCTCTACGAGCGCTACCGCGAGGTGGTCGCCGCGGCGACGACGCCGCAGGAGCGGCGCCGCTTCCTCCTCTACCTCGCCTCGTTCCGCACGCCGGCGACGCTCGAGCGCACGCTCGCGGCGATCGAGACGCCGGAGATCCCGACCCAGGACGTGGCCTTCATCCTGATGCGGCTCCTCTCGAATCCGCCCGTGCGTGAGGAGGTATGGCGCTTCATGAAGCGGCGCTGGACGGCGCTCCGCAAGCGCATCCCGCCGCTCATGATCTCGCGCCTCGTCGAGGCGACGCCCGCCCTGGCCGCACCCCGCTATGCGCGCGAGGTCCGCGACTTCTTCCGCGCGCATCCGGTTCCCGAGGCGGCGCGCGCCGTCAAGCAGGCGCTCGAGGTGTTCCGGCTGAACACCGATCTTCGCCGGCGGACTGCGCCGGCGCTCGTGCGCTGGCTCGAAGAGCACGCGTGAGCGCGCTGCCGCCCGACGCCGAGGAGTTTCTCCGCACGCACACGCGAACGTTCCTGGTGACGCTGCGCCCCGACGGGGCGCCCACCTGTCACCCGATGGTCGGGCTGTACCACGAGGGAGCGCTCTACCTGACGACGTACCGCAAGAGCGCCAAGGTCCGGAACCTGACCGCCGACCCGCGCGTCGCGTGCGTCGTGGTCACCCAGGACGACGATCCGGAGCTCCGCGGCGTCGTCCTCCGGGGCCGCGCGGAGATCCTGGCCGCGGGCGCCGTCATGCCGTGGACGCCGGAGGCGCCCCGGCCGGCGGGAACGGGGGCCGGCGTGGCGCGCCTGGTCCAGTCACGGGTCGCGGAGGGGAAGCGGGTCGTCGTCCGCCTGGTGCCGGACGAGGTGAGGGCACTCTGATGCCGCGCGAGCGGATCGCGATGTCGGCTGACGAGGTCGGCGCGTTCCTCGCCGCCAAGCGCACGGCGATCGTCGGTCTGCGGGGCGCCGACGGCGCCCCCGACGGCGTGCCGGCGACGATCAGCTACCGCGACGGCGTGCTCGTCGTCGAGCTCCGTGCCGACGGCGACGCGGCACGCAGCCTCGAGCACGATCCCCGTATAGTCGTGAGCGTCGAGGAGTACCCGAGCTACGCTCGCATCCGCGGCGTGGCGGTGCACGGTCGGGCCGTGCCGGTCGGTGCGCAGGACGGGCGAGAGCGGTTCCGCGTCGACGAGCCGCGCATCGAGAGCTTCGATTTCGCCAAGATGAAGCGCGCCCCGGCGGGGTGACGCACGGGGACTTGGCGAACCGCGCGCCGCGCGGAGAATGTCGGCGTGATGGGTCTCTCCATGGCCGCGCTGCTGGTCGCGGCGACGGTGGCCGGGCCACCTGCCGTGCGGCAGGCGTTGCACGCGGCGAGCGTCGAGGTGGAGCCCCCCGGCTGCTCGGGCGTGCTGGCCGAGAGCCCGCAGATCGTGGTGACGGCCCGGCATTGCCTGCACGATGACACGACCAAGGTGCAGGTCCGCTTCACCACCGGCGTGGTGCGCACGGCCTGGGTGGTGGCGACCGACGAGATCGCCGATCAGGCGGTCCTCTTCCTGGTCGAGCCGGTGGCGATCGAGCCCCTCCCGATCGTCCGGCGGCGGCAGATCCCGGGCACCGTGCTCTTCTTCGAGGGCAATCCCGACCACCCGCGCTTCCAGACCGTCCGCCTCGACAGCATCGGTCGCTGCCCCTCGCTGCCCGGCCTGCCGGACGCCCTCTTCACGAGCATCAAGGGCGTACCGGGTGATTCGGGGGCGCCAGTGGTGGACGGCGCCGCGCAGGTGGTCGGTCTGGTGCACGGGGGCGCACGGTGTCAGATCGCGACGCCCGCCGACACGCTGGTCCGGCTCGTCGACGGGGTGCTCGAGCAGCAGATCGCGCGCGACGGCTCCGCTATAGTGCCCGGCGCATGGCGAAGCCGCACCCCGCGCGTCCCGACGGCGCCCCATCGGCATTCGGCGACCTCTACTACCTGCTCGTCGACTCCTCCTGGCCCCGTCTCCTCGGCATCATCTCCGGGCTCTTCCTGATCGCGAACGCGCTCTTCGCGCTCGGCTACCTCGCCGGCGGTGACGGCATCGAGAACGCCCGCCCGGGCTCGTTCGCCGACGCCTTCTTCTTCAGCGTGCAGACGATGGGCACGGTCGGTTACGGCCGGCTCGCTCCCGGAACGGCGTGGTCGAACGTGCTGGTCACCGTGGAGGTGATCACCGGCGTCCTCGGGCTCGCCATGGTGACCGGCCTCGTGTTCGCCAAGTTCTCGCGGGTCACCGCGCGCGTCGTCTTCAGCCGGGTCGCGGTCGTGACCCGGTACGACGGCGTCCCGTCGCTCATGTTCCGCATGGCCAACGCCCGCGGCAACCAGATCGTCGAGGCACAGGTCCGTGCGGTGCTGGCGCGCGACGAGACCACGGCCGAGGGCAACACGATGCGCCGCTTTCACGATCTGCACCTGGTGCGGGACCGGAACCCGCTCTTCGCCCTCACCTGGACCGCGATTCATCCGATCACGACGACGAGCCCGCTCTTCGGTGCCAGGCCCGAGGAGCTCGCGGGCGTCGGTGCCCAGGTGGTCGTCTCGCTGGTTGGCATCGACGAGACCGTCTCGCAGACGATCCACGCCCGCCACACCTATGCTGCCGCCGAGATCGTCTGGGGCGCCCGCCTGCGCGACATCCTCCGCCAACTCCCCGACGGCCGCCGCCAGGTCGACTACGCCCGCTTCCACGACACCGAACCCGTGGCGGAACGCTGAGCCGCGAAGTCGCCCTCAGGCACGACGCCGGGCGAAGATGCGTCGATCGGTTCGCGGGTGCTCGTGGATGTCAACGAGCCCGTGCCGGCGCCATCCCACCGCGGCGAGCCAGGAC
>DATILR010000464.1:0-11801 GCA_035476275.1 Binatus sp. (SeqCode)
CGACAACGCCGACTACTTCGCTTTCGTCGAG
Source organism: Binatus sp. (SeqCode) (assembly GCA_035476275.1). Taxonomy (GTDB): domain Bacteria; phylum Desulfobacterota; class Binatia; order DP-6; family DP-6; genus DP-23. Next base: position 32 of record DATILR010000464.1, read on the forward strand.
CGCGCCCGCCGCGTCGGCGTCCGCGTGCCGCTCGTCCCGGGCATCATGCCGATCACCAACTGGCCGCAGATCGAACGCATCACCACGCTCAGCGGCAATCAGGTTCCGCCACCCCTCCGGGCGGCGCTCGAGCGGGTGCGGGACGACGAGGCAGCCGCAGCCGAGGTCGGCGTCGAGTGGGCGACCCGACAGTGTCGGGACCTCCTGCGGGGAGGCGCCCCCGGCATCCACTTCTACACACTCAACAAATCACCGGCGACCCGCGCGATCTTCGAGAACCTCCGTAGCGAGGGGCTCGTCGGCCACTGACGACGCGCGCCTTGCGGCTGCTCGCCGCATCCACTAGAGGCTGAAGAGGATGCGCGGAGACAACCTCGAAGGCCAGGTGCGTGCGCTGCTGCGCGCGCTCGATCCCGAGCCGGATCGGGAGGGGCTCGTGCGCACTCCCGAACGGGTGGCACGTGCCCTCGCATTCCTCACGCGCGGCTACGAGGAGGACCCTCGCCGGGTGATCAACGGCGCGCTCTTCACCGAGGACTACTCGGAGATGATCGTGCTCAAGGACATCGACTTCTATTCGCTCTGCGAGCACCACATCCTGCCCTTCTTCGGCAAGGCGCACGTGGCGTATCTGCCCGACCGGCACATCGTCGGACTCAGCAAGCTCGCCCGGCTGGTGGAGGTCTTCGCCCGACGCCTGCAGGTCCAGGAGCGCATGACGTCGCAGATCGCGAACACCATCGCCGAGCAGCTCACCCCGCTCGGGGTCGGCGTCGTCCTCGAGGCCGAGCACCTCTGCATGCGTATGCGGGGCGTCGAGAAGCAGAACTCGACCGTCGTGACGAGCGCCATGCTGGGTGTCTTCCGGGAGCGCCGGGAGACGCGCGAGGAGTTCATCAACCTGATCGGGCGGCGGTGAGAGCGGCGCGCCTGGCCGCGGACTGCTCGGCGCTGCTCGGACCGCTCTCCGGACCCATCCTGCTCGCATGCCCGGGTGCGCCGCGCCTGGCGGCCGCGCTGGCCGCACGACTCGCCGTCGCGGGCGACGGCGAGTCACCGCGCGCGGCGATCGTCGCCTTCCTCGGGCTTGCAGCGCGGCCCGCGGAGCGCCAGCAGGTGCTGCGCGCGACGCAGACTGCCCTGCCGCCCGGTGCACCTCTCCTCCTGGTCGACCACAACCAACCACGGGCGCCGTGGCGACGGGTGGTGGCGGCGGTGCGTCTGGTCGCCGCCGGGCTTGGACCCGCCCGGGCTCGCTACCCGGCGGCGCGGGAACTCGCCGCGCTCGGTCTCGCCGTCGAACGCTTGCGGCTCGCCTGCGGGGAGCGAGTGCAGCTGGTGGAGGCGCGTCGGCGGTAGCGCGGCGCTCAGAAGCGCGCGAACCAGGGGGCGGAGCCCCGTCCGGGCTGATCGAGCACCACCTGGTAGTGCGCGAGCAGCTCGCCCTTGGCCCGCCGCCAGCGGGCGACCGCGGTCGCGTAGTCGATCTTGGCCTGCACCTCGGCGCCGCGTGCGGTCGTGAGGCGGCTCTGGAAGTCGAGCAGGTCCTTCGTGGTCGCCATGCCGACCTCGTGGCGCTTGGTCTGGTTCTTGAGATTCTCCTCGGCCAGCTCGCGCGCCACCCGCGTGGTGTCGATGCGCTGGCGCGCGGAGGTCAGGTCGGCGACCGCCTGGCGGGCCTGGAGCGTCACGGTGGAGAGCAGCTGGCGGTGATTGAGCTCCGCCTGATCGCGGGCGATGCGACTGTCAGCGAGGTTGCTGCGTGCCTGGGCGTTCGAGAGCGGGACCTGGAACTGCAAGCCGAAGGAGTAGCTGTAGAAGTCCGTCGAGACGAGCCGGTTGTAGGCGTCGCCGACGGAGCCCGAGAAGGGCGAGTTGGCGGTGACGTTGATGAAGCACAGGAAGTGCCCGGACGGGAGTTGCTCACACTTGGTGGACGAGTTCGTGAGGTCGGTCGGGCTGATTATCGTGCTGGGACGGGCGAAGGGACGGTTGGTGCCGCTCAGTCCGTTCTGCCCGTAGCTGCCGACCAGGTCGAGGCGGGGAAGGAGGGCGTTCCCGGCGATCCGTTCGTTCAGCATCTGCGCCGTGACACCGTGCGCCGAGGCCTGGATCTCGGGGCGCTCGGCGAGCGCGCTGGTGAGCGTCTCATCGAGATCGACGGTGACGTCCTCGGGTGCGACCTCCTCTACGGGCTCCAGCGTGCGCGGGATGAATGTCGCGTCGGGACGGTAGAAGGCGATCTGCGCCAGCTGCTGGCGCGCGACGGCGAGCGTGTTCTCGGCGATGATCACCTGCTCCTCCCGGCTGGCAGCGTCGGCCTGCGCCTCGAGGACCGCGACCGGAGGCAGGAGCCCGACCCTCACGCGGGCTTCGTTCTCCTGCGTGGTGCGGTCGGCGAGCGCCTTCGACTCGCGCTGCACGGCGAGATTCTCCCGCGCACCCACGATGTTCCAGTACGCCTCGATCACCAGCTCGACGAAGTCGGTGAGCTGCGCCTTGTAGGTGTAGAAGGAAGCCTCGGCGGTCTGCTCCGCCACCCGAACGACGAGGTACGAGAAGTCCCAGCCGAAGTTCTGCAGCAGGGGCTGGACGACGGACAGGTTGAACACCGGCTTGTACTGCGGACGGAGCTGCTGGAAGGTGGCACTGTCCTCGAGACGATCGTTCAGGAAGTCGAGGTTTGCCGACGTCCCGGTGCGGAAGGTCTTGAAGAGATGGAAGTTGGCGAAGCGGTCGTCGATGTTGAGAGTGCGTGTCCCCGATAACGAGCTGGCGTTGGGCGTGATGCTCTCGGCTTTCTGTACCTCGGCCGAGGCGATCGGATCGTACTGGGCCTGGCTCCGCAGGATGCCCTCGCCCTGGCGGGTTGGCTCCAGCCGCTGCGCCGCGATGCCCGGGTTGTTCTCGAGGGCGAGGGCGATCGTATCCTTGAGCGTCACCGATTCCACGTGCTCATCGTGGGTGATCGGCAAGGGGACCGTGAGTGCGGGGCTCGGCGGGATCTGGCGTTGCCACTGCCGTGAGATCTCCGATGCTCCCCACCACGTGGACGATGACGGCGAGGGAGGGGCAGTCCATGCAGCGCTTCCGAACGCTGCCAGGAGCACCGTCGCTACGAGCGTGCGAGCCGCCGACATGGCATGCGGCTAACGGATAACGAGAAATCAGTCAACGCACTGGTCTGCCTTGACATGCCGTTCGGCGCGCGGCTAAAGAGGGAGCCACAATCGATCGCCGCACGACTGGCGTTCACGTGGAATCGACCACGGGGGAGTGCTGAGCGACCAGTGGGCCGAACGCCTGGGCCCCTGCTGCCACTGTTGATGGTGTGGTCCAGGGTTCACCGTGATTAAGTCGTACTTGCTCGCCCCCGGCCCCACGCCGGTACCGCCTGAGGTGAGGGCGGCGCTCGGACAACCGGTCATCCATCATCGTACGCCGCAGTTCTCGGCGGTGCTCGACGAGGTGCAGACGGGGCTGCGCGAGCTCTTCGGCACCGCTCACGAGGTGCTCGTCCTGGCGGCCTCGGGTACCGGCGCCATGGAGGGAGCGGTCACGAACCTGCTCTCCCCGGGCGACGAGGCGATCGTCGTGAACGGTGGCAAGTTCGGTGAGCGCTGGACGAAGATCTGCCAGGCGTACGGCGTGCGGCCGCACGAGGTCGTGGTGGAGTGGGGGCGGGCGGTGCGCCCCGAGATGGTCGCCGAGGCGCTGGAGGCGACACCGGCCGCGCGGGCGGTTTTCGTCCAGGCGAGCGAGACGTCGACCTGCGCGCTGCACCCCGTGCCCGCGCTCGCGGAGATCTGCCGGCGCCGGGACACGCTTCTCGTCGTCGACGGGATCACGGCCGTCGGGGTCATCGATCTGCCCATGGATCGGCTGGGTATCGACGTCCTCATCACCGGGTCGCAGAAGGCGTTGATGCTGCCTCCCGGCCTGGCCTTCGTGGCTCTCTCACCGCGCGCCTGGGCGGCGACGGAGCAGTCCCGGCTGCCGCGCTTCTACTTCGACTTCCGTCGCGAGCGGAAGGGCATCGCCGAGCGCTCCACGGCGTGGACGCCGGCCATCTCGCTGATCAATGGGCTCCGTGTCGCGCTGGGCATGATGCGGAGCGAGGGCTGGTCCAACATCCACGCGCGCCACGACCGGCTCGCGCGCGCGACGCGGGCCGCCGCCTCGGCGCTGGGGCTTCGCCTGCTCGCCCCTGAAGCGCCGAGCCCGGCCGCGACGGCCGTCATGCTGCCCGAAACGGTCGATGGCAGCGCGCTCTTCCGCTACCTCCGCGATCGCATGGGGGTCACGTTCGCGGGCGGACAGGATCGCCTCAAGGGCAAGATCATCCGGCTCGCGCACCTCGGCTACGTCGACGCCTTCGACGTCGTGACGGGCGTGGCGGCCCTCGAGCTGGCGCTGCATCACTTCGGGGCGCGGGTCGAGCTCGGGCGCGGCGTCGGGGCGGCGGAGGCGGTGCTCGCCGAGGGGCTGCCCCCGCGCACCTGATGGCCTACCGCGTTCTCCTGACCGACCCGCTCGGCCCCGAGGGCCTGGCGCGCCTGCGCGAGCAGCCCGATCTCGAGATCGTCGCCCGTCCGGGTCTCGCGCCGGCCGAACTGCGTGCGGCGATGCGGGGCTTTCACGCCCTCATCGTCCGCAGCGGAACGAAGGTGACGGCGGACGCCCTCGCCGAGGCGGACACGCTCCGCGTGATCGGGCGAGCCGGCATCGGCGTCGATAACATCGACGTAGACGCGGCCACCAAGAAGGGCATCGTGGTCATGAACACGCCCGGCGGCAGCAACGTAACCACCGCCGAGCACGCGATCACCCTGCTGCTCGCCTTGGCACGCAACGTCCCCCAGGCCGCGGCCGCGACCCGCGCCGGCCGCTGGGAGCGGAACCGTCGGCTCGGTGCCGAGGTCTGCAACAAGGTCCTCGGCATCATCGGGCTCGGCAACATCGGGACGATCGTCGCCGAGCGCGCTCTCGGGCTGCGCATGAAGGTGATCGCCGCGGATCCCTTCGTGACCGCCGAGACGGCCGCACGTCTGCGTGTCGAGCAGGTCACGCTCGACGAGCTCTATGCCCGCTCCGACTTCATCACCATCCACACCCCCCTCACGGCCGAGACGCGGAACCTCATCAACAGCGACACGATCGCCCGCATGAAGCGGGGCGTACGGATCATCAACTGCGCACGGGGCGGGATCGTCGACGAGGTCGCCCTGGCGGAAGCGATCCGGAGCGGACAGGTGGCGGGGGCAGCCCTCGACGTGCTCGCCCAGGAGCCGCCGCCCCCGGATCATCCCCTGCTGGCAATGGAGGAGGTGATCTGCACGCCGCACCTGGGGGCCGCCACCGAAGAGGCGCAGATGAACGTGGCGGTGGCGATCGCGCAACAGGTCGCCGACTTCCTCTGCCGCGACATCATCCAGAACGCGGTCAACGTGCCGTCGCTGTCACCCGAGGTGCTGAAGGTTCTCCGCCCGTACCTCCTGCTCGCCGAGAAGCTCGGTGCGCTGCAGGCGCAGCTGATCGCCGAGCCACCCCTCGAGGTGGCCGTCCAGGTGAGCGGCGAGGGTGCCGAGCGGGAGACCCGCTCGCTCACCGCCGCGGTGCTGCGCGGGCTCCTCGGCCACCGCCTCGAGTCGAGCGTCAACTACGTCAACGCACCGGCCATCGCACGCGAGCGGCGGATCCGGGTCATCGAATCGCGTGCGCTTGAGGCGAGCGACTACGTGAACGCGCTCTCCGTGCAGGTGCGGACGGGGTCGCGCACGACGGTGGTCGAGGGGGCCGTGTTCGGCGCCAGCCTGGTCCGGCTCACGAAGGTGGACGGGTTCCGCATGGAGGCGGTCCCCGAGGGCCACATCCTCATGCTGCACAACCGGGACGTTCCGGGCGTCGTCGGTCGGGTCGGCACGCTTCTCGGCGAGCGCGGCATCAACATCGCCGGCATCGAGCTCGGCCGCGAGAAGGTGGGCGGCATGGCGATCTCGCTGATCCACGTCGACGAGACCGTATCGCCCGACGTGCTCGCCGAGCTGCGCCGGCTCCCCCAGATCGTGTCCGCGGCGCTCCTCCACCTCTGAGCGAGAGGCGTATGCCGGCCACGGTGGTCATCGGCACGCAGTGGGGGGACGAGGGCAAGGGCAAGATCGTCGACATCCTCGCCGCCGACGTCGACATCGTGGTGCGCTTCCACGGGGGCAACAACGCCGGACACACCGTGGTCGTGAAGGGCGAGAAGACGATTCTCAATCTGATCCCGGCCGGCGTCCTCCACCCCGGACGGATCTGCATGATGGGACCCGGACTGGTGATCGACCCGGAGGTCCTGACGGGGGAGATCAACACGCTCCGCGCGCGGGGCTATCTCGCCAGCGACGCGTGGCTCCGGATCAGCGAGCAGGCGCACCTCATCATGCCCTACCACCGCGCCATCGATCGGGCGCGCGAGCGGCTGCGGGGGGCTGGGAAGATCGGCACCACCGGACGCGGCATCGGCCCCGCCTACGAGGACAAGATGGCGCGCACCGGGATCCGCGTCGGGGATCTGTTCGACGAGACCGGCTTCCGCGAGGCGCTCGGGCGAAGTGTGCGCGAGAAGAACGGCTACCTGCAGGCCATCCTCGGCGAGGCCCCGCTCTCCTTCGACGACATCTATGCCAGCTACACGGGATATCGCGACCTGCTGCGGCCGTTCGTGAGCGACACCGGCGCCGAGCTGCGCGCGGCGCTGGCCACAGGCGGACGCGTGCTGCTCGAGGGAGCGCACGGCACGATGCTCGACGTCGACCACGGGACCTATCCCTTCGTCACGTCCTCGAGCGTCGTGGCGGGAGCGGCGGCCGCTGGGGCCGGACTTCCGCCGCACGCGATCGGGCGGGTCATCGGGATCGCCAAGGCCTACACCACGCGCGTCGGTGGAGGTCCGTTCCCGACCGAGCTCACCGACGCGCTCGGGGAGCGCCTCCGGGCGGACGGCGACGAATATGGCTCGACGACCGGTCGTCCCCGGCGCTGCGGATGGTTCGATGCGGTCGTGGTACGCCAGGCGGTGGTGCTCTCCGGCGTCGACAGCCTCGCGCTCACCAAGCTCGACGTCCTGACCGGCATCGATCCCCTGCGGGTGTGCGTTGCCTACGAGCTGGGCGGCCGCCGGCTCGTGTCGCCCCCGACGACCGGAACGGCGTGGGAGCGTCTCACGCCCGTGTACGAGGACCTGCCAGGGTGGCGGGAATCCCTCAGCGGCGCGCGTGCGCTGGGCGATCTCCCCGTCAACGCGCGCCGGTACGTCGAGCGGCTGGTCGCGCTGGTCGGCGCCCGCGTCGCGCTGCTCTCGATCGGCGCCCAGCGCGAGCAGACCATTCGCCTCGATTGATCCGGGCCGGCGGGGCACGCGCCACGGGTGTCTCCTACGGCCGGATGCCGAGTCGGGGGTGGTGGCGCCAGAACATCGCCGTCATCGTGGCGGCGGCGAGCAGGTTGCCGACGAGTACCTCGGGCCAGGCGAGCGCGTGCAGGACCGGCTCGGCGAATACCATGGTGACCAGGACGAACGCGCACTCGAAGAAGACGAAGAGCAGGACGATGCCGAAGCCGAAGCTCGGGTTCCGCTCCGCGAGCGCGATGAGTCGCGATGCCGCGACGCCGATCAGGAGAAACGCGAGGACGTGCACCCAGGTGAAGCTCATCACCGTCTCGAACGACGTGGGGAGCGTGTCCGGGCTCTCGAGCCCGGAGCCGCCATGGAAGAGTGCGGTCCCGAGCACCGTGGGCGTGTAGAACGGGCGCCCCCTGAGGGTGTCGAGGATCAGGAACCAGAGCGCGATGGTGGCGGCCCCTCCGAGACCCGCCAGCAGGCCCTCGGTGTGTACCCCCGAGACCTCCGACGCCTGACTCGCGAGCACATCGGGTTTGGTGGCCATGAGGCCCTCCTCCCTCGGCTCGCGCGGCGACCGCGAGCCGCAGGATGACGCTATGCCCGCGGGCGGAAACCGTCAAGGCCGTTCGACGACCTCCCCACCTCCGTCTTTGCGTAGGTCGCCCGCTGCCACGGGGGTTCCGTCTGCCCGGAGTCCCACGGCCGACGCCGCTCCCAGGCCGGGCTGCTCGATGATGCGGTGCCCCAGCCGGCCGAGCGCTGCGCGCGCCACGGGATCGACGCCGGCCTCGACTGCCAGCATCGGGGGCACGCCCTGATCGTGAACTCGGGGTGCCCGTACCGCGTCGGTCAGATCCCACCCGTATGCGACCACGTCGATGACGACCTGTGCCACTGACGAGATGATGAGCGGTCCGCCCGAGCCGCCGACGACGAGCTCGGGGCGCGTGCCGGCGAGGACGATCGTGGGAGCCATGCTCGACTGGGGCCGCTTACCGGGCGCGAGTGCGTTCGCCTCGCTGCCCACCAGGCCGTAGACGTTGGGCACGCCGGGCGCGAGCGCGAAGTCGTCGAGCTCGTTGTTCAGGATGATGCCGGTCCCCGGAACGAGGATGCCGGCGCCGAAGGCGGTGTTGATGGTGGTGGTGATGGCGGCGGCGTTTCCCTCGCCGTCGACGACCGAGACGTTGGCCGTGCCGGCGTCGGGGGTGAGCGTGGCGCGCGGGGTCGGCACGCGCACGGCGCTGAGGCCCTGGCGAAGCGCACGCAGGCGAGGCGGGGCGAGGAGCCCTTCGACCGGGACCGACGCGAAGGCCGGATCGCCGTACCAGCGCGCGCGGTCCGCGAAGGCCTGCGCCATGGCGGCGGCCAGGAGGTGGAGCGTGGTCGCGCTGCCGGGCTCGAGGGCGGGAAGATCGTCGCGCCCGAGGAGGCCGAGCACCTCGAGCACCACACCGCCCGACCCGGGTGGCGGGAACGTCACGATGCGGCGGCCTCGGAATGTGCCGTGGAGCGGCTTCCTCCAGATGGGGCGATAGCCGGCCAGATCGGCGGTCGACAGGACGCCGCCGCGCGCCTGCACGGTGCGGGCGATCGCCTCGGGCAGCGGGCCTTGCTGGAACGCCCGGGCGCCGTGACGTGCGACCGACGCGAGGGTGCGTGCGAGGTCCGCCTGCACCACGCGGAAGCCCGTTCCGGGCAGGCTGCCATCGGGGGCGAGAAAGATGCTCTTGAGCCCCGGATCGGCGGCGAGCAGCCCGCTGCTCCGCTCGATCTCGCGACGAAGATGTGGCGTCGCGTCGAGCGAGAACCCGTCACGAGCGAGGCGGATCGCCGGGTCGAGCACGCGCACGAGCGGCAGCCGACCGAACCGGCGATGGAGCGCCGCGATGCCCGCGGCCTCGCCCGGGACGCCGACCGCGAGTCCCCCCGTGCGGAGGAGCGCGGGCTCGGGGTGTCCGTTCGGCGCGAAGCGATCGGGTCGTGCGGCGGCCGGTGCCTGCTCACGGTAGTCGAGCGCGAAGTCGGAGCCGTCGGCACGATGAACGAGCGCGAAGCCGCCGCCCCCGATCCCGCACGAGGAGGGATGCACCACGCAGATCGCCGCTGCCGCCGCGATCGCGGCGTCGACCACCGAGCCACCCGCGCGCAGGACCTCGGCGCCCGCTGCGGCCGCCAGGGGGTGCTCGGTGGCCACCGCGCCGCCGGGGGGGCCCGCCGCCAGCGCGGGGGCGGTGAGGAGCGCGAACCAGAGGAGGAGGGAGACCACCGCGGCGCGGCTTACCCGCGCCGTCGCGCCCAGGCAAGAGCCGCTGGGGGCGCGCGACGGCCTGTGCTAGGGTCCCCCCGCATGCCGCGCAGCGCACGCCTCCGCTCCGCCACCGAGCCATTCGTCGAGAAGGATTTCTACCTGGAGCAGTTTCGCGGGCGCACCGTGCTGATCGCGGTGGCGCCCGCGGCGGCGGCAGGTCGCCCGGACGTTCGTCGGCTCGCCGGGGCGGTCGCCGACCTCAACCGGAACGAGACGCGCACGCTGGTCTGGTGGCCGGGGGTGGGGCAGCCGGGAGAGCGGCGACTTCTGGCAGCCCTCGGCCGGACCCGGAGCGGGCGCCGGCGCCGGGCGACTCCTCCCGTCCTTCGGCTCCTGTCCCAGGTCGGGGCCGACGGGATACGGGCGGCCCTCTGGCGGATGACGCGCCACGAGCGGCTCTGCGTCCTCCTGCCCACCGCGGCCGAGCGGGAGAGCGACTTCCCGCGGCCGGTGGTGGCGCTCGCCGCCGAGCTCCGGGTCTCGAAGCTCGTGCTCCTCCACCCCGGAGGTGGTCTGCTCGCGGCGGGGCGCGCGCCGCTCTCGTTCGTGGACGAGAACGTGCTCGAGACCCTCCTTCGCCAGGGTGAAGCCGAGTGGTCTGGTCTGGGCGACCGGCGGCCGCTCCTGATCGCGGTACGGGAGGCGCTCCAGAGCGGGGTGGAGTCGGTCAACGTGTGCGCCCCGGAAGGCATCGCCGACGAGCTCTTCACCTACGCGGGGTCGGGCACGCTCTTCACGCGCGGCGACTACTGCCATGTCGCTCCGCTCGGGATCGACGACTTCGCCCAGGCGGAGCGACTGCTCGAGCGCGGTCAACGCGAGGGCCTGCTCAAGCACCGCAGTCCCGAGGAGATCGCCCAAGTGCTGGCCGAGGGGGTGGGTGCCAGCCTCACGGGACACCACCTGGCGGGCGTGGCAGGGCTCGTGACCGCGCCCTACGTGGCGGAGCGCTGCGGCGAGATCGTCGGCCTCTACACGATCACCCGCTTCAAGGGCGAGGGGATCGGTGAGCGGCTGGTCAACCACCTGGTGGCTGACGCCGAGCGCCAGGGGCTCGACTACGTCTTCGCCTGCACGGTGGACAGCCGGGCACAGCAGTTCTTCGAGCGTCTCGGATTCGATCAGGTCGGAGCGAGTGATGTGCCGGCCAGCAAGTGGTGCGGATACGATCCTCGACGGCGCGCCCGCGTCGTCGTCCTGCGGCGCCGGCTCGGCGTCAGCGCCACCGCGGTGCTCTGATGGCGAGCATGTTGCGTGCCCTGGGCGCGGTGGTCCTGCTCCTCGGACTCGGCGTGGCGGCAGTGGCCGCGTGGAGCGTCATGGGTGACGACCACTTCCAGGAAGTGGCCCTCGCCTACGCGCGGCATCCGGATCACACGCTCTTCCAGGCCGAGTACTGGACCGCGGCCGTACGTCACTACGCGCTCCTCGCCACCGCGATCGGCGGGACGCTCGGTGGCCTGATCGCGGGCGCGTTGCTCCTCGGCATGGCCGAGCTCCTGCGTCGCGTCTAGCTCAGGCGGCGGAGCCGAGACCGAGCGCACGACGCAGCGTCACTTCTGCGCGCGTGCCTTCCGCGACCATGTGCGCCCAGGTGGTGCGCACCAGGCGGAGCGTGAGGCTCGCACTCCCCAGGCTCGCGAGCCAGATCTCACGCGGCGGCGTCAGCAGGACGCGCGCACCCGCCGAAAGAGTCGTCGACAGGCCACCGGGCTCGGACGCAGGCACGCTCGTCGCCGCGCCCCGTCGGCGAATCGGAGTCGCCCTGCTGATCCACTCGTCCATCATCCCCCACCCCCGACGTCTCACCCGGAATCGAACGAGCCGGATGGATCACGCCGCCGATCCACCCGGCTCCGTAACGTCGGCCGATCGCCTAGGCGCCGGGACGCTTGAAGAGGCTCTGCATCTTCATCGCGAGCCCCATGTCGCCAGAGATCTTGAGCTTGCCGCTCATGAAAGCCATCTGGCCGTTGAGCTTGCCCATGGTCATGTCGACGTAGTCTCCCGCCGACATCGACAGCGTCATGTTCGCCGAGGGCGCCGTGCCCTTGTGAACCTCGGCCTTGCCG
>DATILR010000465.1:0-1762 GCA_035476275.1 Binatus sp. (SeqCode)
CACCACCTTCACCATCGTCGCGGGGCCCGAGGTGCGGAACCTCAAGCAGGTGAAGAAGGGGGACCTGGTCCGCGTCACGTACCACGAATCGTTGGCCTACCAGGTGATGAAGGCCGGCACCGCGCAACCGGGGGTCGCCGCGAGCACCGACGTGAGTCGTGCGCCGCTCGGGGAAAAACCCTCGGGGACCGTGACCCAGACGGCCACCGTCCGCGCCACCATCGCGGCGATCGACCGGTCGGCTTCCACCGTCACCCTGCGGGGTCCGAAGGGCAACCTGACCACCATCAAGGCCAGGGACCCGAGCAAGCTGGACGCGGTGAAGGTCGGAGACCTCGTCGACATCACCTACACGGAGGCGCTCGCGGTGGCGGTCGAGCGCGCCGGCCGCTGAGTTCGCAGCCGTTCTAGCGCACGGTCCGCCTGGGGGTCGGGGCGCGGGGCACGCTGGCCTGCGCCCGAATGGCGGCCGCGATGTCCCCGCTCACGGTCGCGAGCGCCCGGCTGTGCGCGGCGGCCACCGCGTCGAGATCCTTCCCCTCCACGGTCTCCGTAGCGACCGTCCGGCCAGCGGTCGCCTCGCCGCCCCCCGCCGGCCGGACGACCCAGAGCGCCTCGATCAGTACGCTCTCGCCCGGCCGCGATTCGAAACGCTGCACGTCCACGGCGACGCGATAGGTAGGCACGACGCCCGTGGCCGGCAGGGCCGCGACGTTAGACGTGCCCAGGAGAACGGCAAGATCGCCCGCGATCGCGCGCGCCACGCCGTCATCCAGCGGCGACGCCCAGCGGTGGAATTCGTCCACCGTCACCCGATTCGGCGCCACCTGGAGCACGAACTGCGGCCGATCGACGGCGGGAGGAATCGACACTGGGCCGACCACCACGGTGCACGACGCTGGCGCCGCGCCGTCGGAGCGTGCGATTGCGTCGAGGGTGTAGAAACGCGAGCGAGGCGACCGACAGCCGACCGCGACGCCGATCAGGAGCAGGCGGATGAGCCAGCGCCGCATCAGTGCCCCTCCGTCTTTCCACGGATGAGCGACTCGGGATGGCGCTCGAGGTAGTCGCCGAGGACGCGGATCGCCCGTGCCGCCCGGCTCACCTCCTGGAGAGTGCTCGCGAGATCGACGCGGAGCGCGGAGTCCGGTCCGATGGCGCCGTCCGCCGTGTCCAGCGTTCGCCGCCCACTCTCGAGCGTCAGGTCGAGCTCTGCGAGCACCTTCCGGAGATCGTCGCCGATGCGATCGAGCGGGAACTTGTCGAGCTTCTCGACGACTTTGATCAGCTTCGTCTCGACCGCCTCGAGGCTCCCGGGCACCACGGCCAGCTGCGGCGGCTGCTGGGACCAGTCGATCGTGAAGGGGGGCGCGTCGGGGAAGAAGTCGAGGGCGACGTAGAGTGAGCCGGTGAGGAAGCTGCCGCTCCGGATCTGTGCGCGGAGCCCGTGTGCCACGAGGGCCTCCGCGCGCTGGCGGCGTATCGCCACGGCGTCCGGCGCGGACGGATCGACGACGTCGGCGACGCCCAACATCACCGGATAGATGTGCAGGACGACGACAATCGAGAAGTCCGCCGTCTTCGGATCGAACTCGGGCCGCATGTCGGCGACCTCCCCGACCGGGATGCCGCGGAACTCCACGGGTGCACCCTGGACGAGCCCCCGCACGGATTGCCGGAGCACGATCGCATACGTCTGCGGGTCGCCGCGTGCCGGCATGAAGGCCTTCGTCCGGTCGGGGTAGAGGGTGAAGACGCTGTT